>JBJOHS010000117.1:0-4257 GCA_046047535.1 Pseudomonadota bacterium | reverse complement strand
CATATGGCCCTCAAGACATGCCCGAGGGTGAGGAGCAATCGTTTTACGGTCAGGCTGTGCCATCCAATGAAGAAGCTATACCCAGTTTCTCAGGCAGTGCGCCCATTCGCCTGCCCGAGCTTGTAAAGACCAACGAGAAGAAGATGATTCTTGCCGCCATTGAGGCCTCTCCCACACGGGCGGAAGCCGCACGGCGCCTAGGCATTAGCCCGCGCACCCTGCGCTACAAGATGGCCCAACTTAAGATGGCAGGTGCCGCATGATTACCTCGGGCGTGAATTCCGCAGGGGTAGCCAACGTGCTTGCCCAGATTCGGCAGTACCAGGCGCAGGTGCAGGCCAAGTCGCAGCAGGTGCCCATGCCTGTGCCGCAGCCGCCCGTACAGGTGGCTGAAAAGTTCAATCTGCCGGTAGGCCCGGCTGAGGGGGCCTTTGCCAAGCAGGGCGTGCAGAAGCCACCTTTTGTGCTGGAGCAGTTGCAGAACAATGATCTACGCGAGGCCCTGCCGAAGCCTGCCTTTGGCGATGTCGTACGCGGCTCGCTGCAGTCGGTCAACGACCTGCAACAGGCTTCAGCCGCGATGCGCACCGCCTATGAGAAGGGCGAGAACATTCCCCTTACCGATGTGGTGCTGGGCATGCAGAAAGCATCGCTGGCATTTGAGGCCACCTTGCAGATTCGCAACAAGGTGATGAAGGCCTACGAAGAAATCATGAACATGCCGGTCTAACGATGGACATCGCCAAGACTTCGCGTGCCTGATCTTTCCCATTATTAGAACAGCAACTACCCACCGATTACCCGCACCTTAAAGAGAAGCGAGTACGACCATGGCCTCAGACAATCCCGCAATGCCCGCGCCAGGCGGCGCTCTGACCCCAGCCGGGGCAGGCGACGCAAAACCCAGCGCTGTTGCCAATCTTGCCAATGCCGCAAGCGCCAATGCGGCGGCCATTGGAGACAAGGCCGCAGAAGCCGCAGCCCGTGCAAAGGCCGCAGCTACAGAGGCGGCAACTGTGGCGGGAGAGACGCTTCAGAAGGGCGCGCAGGCCGCCTTACCGGCATTTCAGAATTTAAAGCTTGCTCCGTTTATTCGCGAGGGCCTGCAGAACCCTCTGGTGAAAAAAGCGGTCTCTGGTTTGATTGTGTTGTTTGTGTTGATTGCTTTCGTAGGCCTCTTTAACACCTTCTTTAACATGGTGAGCACGCCGGTGCAGTACCGACCGATTATGCCGGGCATCTCCGAGTCGGATCAGCAGGCGGCCTTTGATGCCCTAAAGATGGCGGCCTTTGACCCCAAGATTGACACCACGACAGGCAACATCACGGTGCCTGACAACAAGTACCATGAGGCCCGCATCTACCTGGCCTCCAAGGGCATTCCGAAGGCGCCGCTGCCCCAAGGCATTGATGCCTTAAGCGAACAAAGCGCTATGACCACCAGCCAGTTTATGGAGCAGGTGCGCTACATCAAGGCCATGGAGCAGGAGCTGGCCTCGAGCATTACCCAGATTGCCACCATTCAGTCGGCCCGCGTGCATCTGGCCCTGCCTAAGCAGAGTGTCTTTGTGCGCGACCGGGCAGAGCCTAAGGCCTCGGTGGTGGTAACCCCGCAGCAGGGTCGCATCGTGAGCCGTAATCAGGTCGATGCCATCGTGCATCTCGTCTCATCCAGTATTCCGTACATGGCCGCGACCAATGTGTCGGTGGTCGACAACTTTGGCAACCTTCTCACCCAGCGACCCGAGAACACCCCCTTGGGGCTCACCGATGCGCAGCTCAACCACAAGCAGAAAGTCGAAGAAACCTATCGTGCCCGCGTGATGGAGATTCTTGCCCCGATTGTGGGGGAGTCTAATGTGCGTACCCAGGTAGATGTCACGCTCGACTTCACCGAGAGTGAGGTGGCCGTCGAAGACTTTGACAACACAAAGACTGGGCCGAAGACCCGGTCGGAAGTCTTGGCCGAAGACCGCTCACAGCGTCTGACAGCTGAGGGCATTCCGGGCTCGATTACCAACACGCCACCACCCCCCGTAGTGAATACCGACCAGACCGGTGCGAGTGCCGATGACGCGCTACAAGAGAACACTACGCTCAGTAAGCGCGCCACCCGAAACTACGAGATTGATAAGACGGTGCGTTATATCAAGAACCCCACCGGCTCCATTACCCGGGTAAGCGTGGCGGTGGTGATTAACGAGAAGGGCTTCCCCTTTGGACCAAAACCTGCTGCCTCGGCCGCAAATGGCGAAGGCACCAACGGTGAGGGTGGTACTGAGGCTGCGGCCCAGGCCGCTGCCCAGGCTGCCCTGCATGGCTACAGCCAGGCCGAGCTCGATAGGCTCACCAACCTGGTACGCGGCGTAGTCGGCTTCCAAGAGGGGCGGGGCGATGTGGTTACCCTGATGCCTGCCCAGTTCGCCCCCACCGAGCCGCCCAAAGAGTGGTTCCAGGACGAGGAGCTGATGACTTCGGTGAAGATTCTCATTACCACGCTCATCTTCTTGGTGATCTTGGTGACGATTATTCGCCCCGTGGTGAATCAGATGACCGGTCAGACTATGACTCCCCGCGATATTGCCCGTATTGAGCGTCAGGCGGCACGGCAGGCAAAGGCCGAGGCTGAGGCAAAGATGGCCGCAGAGATGGCGGCCAAGGCCGAAGAAGAGGCCAAGAAGGCGGCCGAAGAACTCGCCAAGGTGCCGGTGGGCCCCGACGGTCTGCCACTGCCCGTGGTCTTGGGCCCCGATGGCAAGCCTGTCTTGGGCCCCGATGGCCGGCCGATTCTTGCGGGCCCAGATGGTCAGCCACTACCGGAAGGCGCTGAAGCACCCCCGACCGAACTCTCACAGGAAGAAATGGGCATGATTGAGCTTGAAGAAGGCGAGTCGTTGGAAGATATTAAGGCGAAGCTCAAACCCAAGAAGTCGTCGATCTCGATCGATATGTTGAATACCGCCAACTCGTATGACGATAAGGTGGCCCTGATTCGGTTCCTGGTGTCTGAAGACTCGGGTCGCGTGGCCACCGTCATGAAGAACCTGATTAAGCCCGCCTAACAAACGGAGTCTGTGATGGCTGAAAAAGACGAAGTCGCAAAGCTGCCTGCCCCGGCGGCGCCCTCGGGGCCTGAACCACTCTCAGAAGCGGTGCAGCAGGAGCTCGCCGAGCTCACGAGTACCCAGCGGGCCGCCGTACTCATGCTGCTCTTAGGTGAGCAGCAGGCGGCAGACATTATTAAGTACATGAGCCCCAAAGAGGTTCAGGCCATTGGTGCGGCCATGACCTCGGTGCAAGATCTCTCGCAAGAGGCCGTGAGCTATGTCTTAGATGACTTCATCAACACCATTAAAAAGCAGACGAGCCTAGGTCTGGGCAGCTCCGACTATGTAGAGAATGTATTGAAGCGCGCCTTGGGCGAAGACAAGGCGGCCTCTATTTTGAGCCGCATCATGCCTGGGGCTTCGAGCAAGGGCTTAGAGATTCTGCGCTGGATGGATGCCCGCTCGATTGCCGACATGATTCGCGCCGAGCACCCCCAGGTGATTGCCATTATTTTGTCGGTCTGTGATTTTGATGTCGCCGCCGATGTGCTGGCGTTTCTCTCGCCCGATATTCGGCCTGAAGTTTTGCGGCGGGTGGCGTCTCTTGAGACCGTGCAGCCCTCTGCTATGCAAGAGCTTGAGAAGATCATGAAGGAGCAGTTCTCAAAGAGTTCCTCTGCGAAGTCTTCAAGCTTTGGTGGGGTGAAGGCCGCTGCCAAGATCATGAACTTCACCAAGGCCGATCTGGAGTCGGTGATTCTCAATGGGTTGAACGACCTCGACCCCGACATTGCCATGAAGGTGCAGGACAACATGTTCTCCTTTGAGAACCTGGTGGGTGTGGACAACCGCAGTATTCAGACCCTGATGCGTAATGTGGAGCAGGACATGCTCATGGTGGCGCTCAAAGGTGCCACTGAGCCTGTCAAAGAGAAGTTCTTTGGCAACATGTCGGCCCGCGCGCGCGTCATGTTTATTGATGAGATGGAGGCTAAGGGCCCCCTGCGGCTTACCGATGTAGAAGATGCCCAGAAGTCGATCATGCGTCTGGCCAAAAAGCTGTCGGATAAGGGCGAAATAATGCTCGCCGGTCGCGGAGAAGATTTTGTTTAAAAACGATGCCCGGTTTACCCACTCGGGCGATCCCGAGGGGCGTCGCGCCTTGGCCTTGGTCAAGCCCGACGCGGCGCTGTTTGCGCCTAAACCTGGA
>JBJOHS010000116.1:0-3087 GCA_046047535.1 Pseudomonadota bacterium | reverse complement strand
CGCGTGGGCCATATTCTGTACAGCGTCTTTCTGCTAGCCGCCCGTGACCGGTGGAAAAAACGCAAGCTCATCACCCGCAACCAGAGGGTGATCGTCCTGCACAATCTCCTGATTCACCGCCGCCCGCACGACTGCCGAGGGCCCAAGGCAACGTGCCCAGACATCTCCACGTGCAGCAAGAACCAATCGCACCGAGGCCACAGTCGGCAAGTCGGGAAGCGCCAGCCGCTCCTCGGACACCCCAGTAAATTCTCGGATCGAGGCAAAAAATTTCAGACGAATGAGCCCACCAGTATTCATCGCTAGACAAGCCCCTGAAACGGATAGAACCAGACGGTCTGCCCGGCAGATATGGGCTCCCCCGGCGGTATACGCACCAGGCCCTCTGACTCGCAGACCGAGGACAGAATATGCGAGTCCTGCCGATTGTGCAGCACGACACGGCCCTCGGCATCAATGCCTCCACGAAGAAATTCCTCACGCCGGTCCGGCTTAGGCCAGTCAAACCCGGCAGTCAGCAGACATCGCATCGGCGCAGTTTGGATCTCGCCGCCAAGCCGTCGCACAAACGGCTGCACCAGCATCACAAAAGTCACCCAGCTTGAAACCGGATTACCGGGAAGTCCCACAAAGGCGGCCGAGCCGATACGTCCGTGGGCGAATGGCTTGCCCGGCTTAATCGCAATCTTCCAGAGGTCGAGTATTCCTTCCGCCTGCACAGCAGCCTTCATATGGTCTTCCTCGCCCACCGAGACCCCCCCGCTGGTCATTAAGAGGTCGTGGTCGACTGCTGCTACAGCCAAAGCCTCACGCGTAGCAGAGAGCGTATCGGGGAGGCAGCCCATATCGGTCACCTCGACCCCCAGCCCGCGCAGCAGGGCGATCATCATCGGACGGTTACTGTCGTAGATCTTCCCCGCAGAGAGTGGCTGGCCCGGCGCTACTAGCTCATCGCCACTCGAAAATACCGCAGCCCGCAGGCGCCGCACCACCGTGACATGTGTGCAGCCAATTGAGGATAAGAGCCCCAGGTCAGCCGCCCGCAGACGATGACCTGCCGGAAGTACGGCCTGCCCAACACGGAGGTCTGCCGCCGGCTGTCGCACAAACTGGCCAGGACGACCAATCTGTAAAACCCGAACCGAGCCAAACGCACCAACCGCATCACCCGCATCAACAGCGCTGCTCTCCACAGAGGCGGTGTCTTCCTGCATGACGACGGTGTCGGCGCCCTCAGGCATCGGCGCCCCGGTAAATATTCGAGCAAGACTGCCAGGGACTAGGGCAACGGGCGACTGACCTGCAGCAACCCGCTGGCTCACGCGGTAGACCTGGCCCGCGACCAGATCCTCTGAACGGGCAGCGTAGCCATCCATCTGGCTATTGGCAAAGGCCGGCACATTGCAGTCAGACACGACGCTCTCGGCCAACACCCTTCCCGCAGACGTGCCCACCGGAAGCGTCTCAACGCCGACTACGGGGCTGGCCCGAGCCAGGAGTGCATCGACCGCCGCGGACAAAGGGGTCATGCCAGACGCCTCATGACACCTCCGGGCGTAGCGCCTCTCTCTCGATCAGCGCCTTTAAGGCCGCCACATCTTGACTGATCGCCTCTACGCGCTGCGGCAATGCCTCAAGCGCCGACAGCCCATCAGGCCGGGGTGCAGGGCGCCCCAAGGCTTCGCGTATCGTCTCCTCAAATTTGGCGGGTAGCGCGGTTTCAAGACAGAGCATAGGAACCCCGGGGCGCAGGTACTGGCGGCCCACAAAGACACCATCGGCGGTGTGCGGATCGATCACCCGTCCATAACGATGGTCCACATCACGAATGGTCTCTAGCCGATTGGCATGGCCGCTGGTACCGGAGACCATGCCCGTAGCCGCAACCGCGGAGCGATGCTCGTCCGCAGGCAAGGCAAACGAACCATCATCAGCCAGGCCACGCCAGAGTGCTGCAAGCCGCTCCGGGTCTCTGCCTAGGAGATCGTAGACATAACGCTCAAAGTTCGAGGCCTTGGAAATATCCATCGAGGGGCTCGAGGTGAGATAGGTCTCCGCCGTAGATCGGGGCCGATAGCGGCCGGTCTTAAAGAACTCATCGAGCACATTGTTCTCATTCGTAGCCACAACGAGTTGCCCGATAGGCAGACCCATCGACCGGGCCACATGACCGGAAAGCACATTGCCGAAATTTCCGGACGGCACCGAAAAATCCACCGGATCGCCAAACCGCAGCCCATAGGCCGATATCGCCTGAAAATAGCCCGCGAAGTAATAAACCACCTGGGCCGTGATCCGAGCCCAGTTGATCGAATTGACCGTACCGATGCGCAACCGCGCCTTAAACGTAAGATCTGCAGAGACCGCCTTGACCATATCCTGACAGTCATCAAAGGCGCCTGGCACGGTCAGATTATGGATATTGGGCTCTTGCAAGGAATACATCTGGGCCCGTTGAAAAGCGCTCATTCGGCCTTGGGGCGAGAGCATAAAGACCGCGACAGCCTTTTTGTCCCGCATAGCATACTCAGCCGCACTACCCGTGTCGCCGGAGGTAGCCCCCAGGATATTGAGCGTCTTGCCCTGGGCCGTCAGAACATACTCAAAGAGCTGGCCCAGCATCTGCATGGCCATATCCTTAAACGCAAGGGTTGGCCCATTAGAGAGTTCTAGGAGGGCAAGGGGAGTACCCGACTCCATGCCCAGTGGCGTTACCGGTGCGATCGCCTCCGAGCCAAACTTCTCAGCCGTGTAGGCGCCCCGTGTCAATCGCGTCAGCGTATCGAGGGAAAAATCGTCAGCAAATGCATGCACCACCTTTGCGGCCAAGGTGGGATAGGCGAGACCCGACAACGACCGGATTGTTTCTGAAGACCAGCAGGGAATCGCCTGCGGAACCGCGAGCCCCCCATCGGGCGCAAGCCCCTCGAGCAATACCTCTTGAAATCCACCCAAGGGGGTGGCACTACGCGTGGAGACATACTGCAGACTCATGCGAAGGTCTCTACCCGTAAGGTCACCGGCGAGCCGACCACCGTGGAGAGCTGTACGATCTTCGCAATCGCCAGCCGCATCTCACGCTCCAGG
>JBJOHS010000115.1:0-2577 GCA_046047535.1 Pseudomonadota bacterium | reverse complement strand
AGCAGCAGCGCAGAGCCCGCAGGCGCAGTGGCCTCTGGCGTAGTGGCGTGAGGTGATGCAGGGTTGCGTGGTGTTGTGGGCGTGATAGTCATTGCACCGCCTCCAATAACGCTGCACCCCCCAGTCCACCGCCGATACAAATCGCTGCCATACCGCGGGCTGCAGGTCCACCTGAGCCTCGTTCTAAGGATTTTTGGTGCAGGCTGTGGGCCAGGTGTAAAACAATGCGTGTGCCTGAGGCACCCACCGGATGGCCAATCGCAACAGCACCCCCATGGATATTGAGTCTGCCCTCGTTGAGACGGCCCAGGGAAGACACGCCAAGGTGCGATTCACAGTAGGCGGAGTCCTGCCAGGCCCGCAGGCAGCCAAGCACCTGGGCGGCAAAAGCCTCATTGATCTCCCACTGGTCGATGTCGTGCAGGCCTAAACCATACCTTGTGAGAAGTGGCGTTGCGGCATGCACTGGCCCCAGCCCCATCTCGGCAGGATCAAGCCCCGCCCAGTGCAGATCGACGATGCGGGCGATGGGGGAGAGCCCATACTTCGCAACCGCCTCTTCGGAGGCCAAAAGCACCCAGGCCGCTCCGTCGGTGACCTGTGAGCTATTACCCGCCGTGATGTTCCCGTAGGGCTTGTCAAAAACAGGCCGCAGTTTGGCCAGCCCGTCTTCGGTGGAATCGCTGCGCACGCCATCGTCTTCGTTGTAGACCTTGCCGCGGTGGTCGACAATCGGCACCAACTCGCGGGCGAAGAATCCCTGGGCACGGGCCTGCACCACCCGCTGATGGCTGCGATTGGCATAGGCATCCATTTCTTGGCGGGTGATGCCAAAGCGGTATGCCAGGTTCTCAGCGGTCTGGCCCATGGAGAGCCCGACCACCGGGTCGGTAAGCCCCTTAAGAATCGCAATCACGGGCTGCAGGGCGGCGCCCACCGGTAGGCGCAGAAAGTGCCCAAGTCTGGCGCTCATGGTTTTCTTCGTGGCCATGGCAGAAAACCAGCGCACCATCGTGTCGTTGTAGAGCAGCGGGGTGCGGGACAAGGCATCGACCCCACCGGCTAAGACCAGCGACGCCCGGCCGCGTTGAATGTTGGCAATACCCGAGTCGATGGCCTGTAGTCCTGAGGCACAGTTACGCATCACGGTAAATCCCGGTACCTTTTCGCCACAGCCCATACGCAGCGCCACCACCCGACCGATGTTCACCTCGTCAGGGGCCGGTGCGGCACAACCAAGAATGACCTCCGAGAGGTCGCCCGGGGCAATCGGCTGACGCATGAGTAAGGCGCGGCCCGCCTGCGTCGCCAGATCTGAGGCGCTAAAGGGACCCGGTCCACCTCGGGCCTTTAAAAACGGGGTTCGCGTTCCGTCTACAACATAGACTGGTGCCATGGCCGCCATACTCAGGCTACCTTTCGGTTAGCGTCGGGGCCGCTGTCTTGCGCAAGTAAGGTGGGCCCAATGGGTTCGCCGGAAGGCCGACCGGCGAGCCGTGCTGCCTCGTCATGTTGGGAGGCGCTGTCGGATTGACGAATTGCAAACGGGAAATCATCGACGTGAATCACCCGATCGCGAAGCGCATCGCGCTCGGTGAGGGCCTGCCATTCGGTAGTGGAGATGACTCCCCGGTCGCGTGCGAGCGTTGGTAGATCCCGCACATTGCCCCGCGGGTCGCCCGCGAATACTCCCGCCTTTTCGGCCGCACGGATCTTGGTATCGATGGGCTCGCAGGCGATTGCGGCCCGAAGCGCAGCCTCTAGAGCCCCCAGTGGCTCTTCCACGGACTCTGGTAGGAAACAGATGGGGGTCAGGGCATCGCGGGTCTCCCCGGGCTGGGTGAGTGCGCGCGCGGCCGCGCCCCCGAGCCGATCGCTAGGGGGCTGTTGACGCAGCCCGAGAGGAAAGAGGGCAGCCCGAAGCACCACTGCCAAGGCCCGGTTCGGGAAGTTGGCAAGTACCCCACGAAAGGCGGCAGCGGCCTTGTGCAGGCAGTCTTCCACGGCCCACTGGGCTACAGCCGCATGGTCGGCACGCCGCCCTTCCGACTCGTATTTCTTCATGACACAGCTGGCGATAAAGAGCAGCGACAGAATGTCGCCTAGTCGCGCGGAGAGTTTCTCTTTGCGCTTAAGGCTGCCCCCGAGGCTGAGCATGGCGAGATCCGCCAAAAAGGCAAAGGATGTGGAATACCAGTGCAGCCGGCGCACACTGTCTGCAAAGACAGGCGCCACTGCTGCATTAGGCTTGGCAAACCGCCCGCCCGTCCAGCCATGACCCAACGCCCGCAGGCCATTAAAAATGGTGTACCCCACATGTCGCCAGAAGGCCGCACCGAAGTCATGCAGCCCCTGCCGGGTATCGGAATTCTGCGCGGCCTGCATTTCTTTCAGCACATAGGGGTGACAGCGAATAGCGCCCTGGCCAAAGAGAATAAGGCTGCGGGTGAGAATGTTGGCACCCTCCACCGTAATGCTCACGGGCATCTGTTGGTAGACCACCCCAAGAATATTCTGCGGCCCGAGACAGATACCTTTGCCACCGACGATATCCATGCCGTCATTCATCAGCGCGCG
>JBJOHS010000114.1:0-3080 GCA_046047535.1 Pseudomonadota bacterium | reverse complement strand
TCGTTCAGACCGAACCGAAAGTCTGACTCAGTCATCGATGCACTCACCCGCCCAGACCTTACCCGTGCGCCCCCACGCGGCCCGAGACTGCGCGGTACCAGAGCCGTAGATAGCGCACCAGAACGCTTCGCATCGAGGCCGGGAGGCGCAGGCATGGCCTGTAATTCCGCAAGAAGCTCTGGGCTGACTGTCAACAGATCGCAGCCCGCTAAGGCAAGAACCTGGGCTGCAGACCGAAAACTCGCCCCCATCACCTCAGTCTGTATCCCACGCGCCTGATAGTCCTGGTACACATCGCGCACAAAAGCCACGCCAGGATCTTCCTCTACCGAAGACCAGACCCCACCGCGCGCCTTGTGCCAATCGGTAATCCGGCCTACAAACGGCGATATCAATGTAACGCCAGCATCAGCGCAGGCCCGGGCCTGGACCGACGAGAAGAGTAGGGTCAGGTTACAGGCAATTCCCTGATTCTCCAGAACCTGGGCTGCACGAATGCCCTCCCAGGTCGCTGCGATTTTTATCAGCACCCGATCCGCAGCAATGCCATCGGCGGCGTAGCGCTCAATCAGGGCATGGGCCTGGGCGATCGTAGCCTCGGTATCAAAACTCAGCCGGGCATCGACCTCCGTGGAAACGCGTCCCGGAATAATTCGGAGGATCTCTTGACCAAACGTAACCAGCAGCTGATCCACCGCATGGGGCAGTCCGCGCACGCGCGCAATCAACGCAGCATAGTCGGGGTCAACGGCTGCCTTGAGAATAAGGCTCGGATTAGTCGTCGCATCCTGCGGGGCGAAGGACCGCATCAGGGCAAAACTACCGGTATCGGCCACGACCGTGGTGACCTGCTTTAGGGCATCCAGCGCATTCATACAATAAAAAGGGCATGAGGAAGGGGACAGCCCTCCATCATGCCCGATTCTGAAACAGAAAATCGATCAGGTCAGCATATCTGCCCAGATATTACGCGCCCAGGCCAAGGCGTACTTACCCTCAACCTCGCTGGCCGCGCTTGACAGGCCGCCAGCACCCTTAACCGCCAGCATCGTCTTCTGTGCGGCATCGTACTGGTGGACACTGGCCACATGAACCACATTGGCGGGATCAATGAAGCTATAGCAAGTGTTGGCCATGGAAAGGCCTGTGGGCTGACGACCATTCATGAGTTCAACGATGGCGGCAGCCGCGGCCTTGCCGTGTTGGTTGGCCATATGACCCGATTTCGGCATCGCCGGCGCTGAGGCCGTGGCATCGCCCAGCACATGGATATTCTTGTGCACCGTAGACTCAAGGGAGGTCCAGTCGACACCGCACCACCGGTTGTTCACGTTCACCAGACCCGCCGCACTGGCGAGATCGCCGGCCTTCTGCTCTGGTACCACGTTAAGCACATCGCCACGTACCCGATCGCCCACCTCAGTAATCAGGGTCTTGTTCTTCACATCAACCTCACTGACCACCATATTCGGCGTATAGGTGATCATGCCCGGATAGAGTTCATTCCAGGCCTTGGTAAAGAGGCCCTTCTTGGACTGAATATCGGCGTTGCCGTCAAGAATCAAGACCTTGCTCTTGGGCTTTGCCTGCTTGAAATAGCTGGCCACCTGGCAGGCACGCTCGTAGGGGCCTGGGGGGCAGCGATACGGCCCCTTGGGAATGGAGAGCACATAGGTTCCGCCATTGGCCATATTCTCGAGCTGTGCACGTAGCGCAACCGTCTGCGCACCGGCCTTCCAAGAGTGCAGGATGACCTTCTGGGCCTCAGCATTCAGGCCATTGATCTTGTCGAACTGAAAATCGATACCAGGCGAAACCACCAGCCGGTCGTACTGAAAGGTCTGCCCCTTACGTGTGGAGACGGTGCGCTTTACGGGATCAACAAGCGTAACTTCGTCTTGAACCACCTTTACACCACGGCCTGCGAGCGTGTTGTAGCTACGGGTGATCTCGTTCATTTTGCGGCTACCGCCGATCACCAGGTTAGAGATGGGACAGGAGATGAACTCGGGCTCGCGCTCAATCATCGTGACCTCAATCGCGCCCTCACTCCACATCGAAATGTATTTCGCGGCAGTCGCCCCACCGAACCCGCCACCAATAACCACTACGCGGCCAAGCTTCTTGCCCGCCGAGCCAATAGATGGTCCGGTAGCGCAACCCGTGAGACCTGCGGCACCGGCCACAACGACTGCTCCGGCTCCCGCTTTGACAAGGCTACGACGCGATTCATTCATTTTTTTTGTCATGTTCTTTTCTCCCATGATGGAAAGTGGCCTATCGGGCCTTTTTCTGGCTCGCGAAGAAGTCCGCCATCAGATTAATCTGTGCATCGGTATAGCCCTTGGCAATCTGATGCATAAGGGTCGCGGGCTTCTCGCCCGACTGAAATGCCTTCATGGTCTGCACGAACTTATTCCGGTCATAGCCTGCAAGGGCTTCCATACCCCCAACGCTCTGGCCATTCGTGCCATGGCAGTTTGCGCAGTTTGCCGCAAGGTAGCGGCCAGCAAGCGGGTTATTGGCAAAGGCGGACTGGGCACTCAGCGCCAACAATGGCACAGCCAGCAAGGATGCGACTTTTCGCATGGGGTCTCCCTTTCATTTTGATAAACAACTGCCTAGAACTTGATTCCAACAAATAATAAAAACTTCTTTGCGCAGTGTCAGCGACTTCATGCCTTTATGCAAGTGCTCGCGTTGGTGCGACGCAAAAGTCGGCCCGGCAGACGGCGAACAACAAGGGGCACCAAACCGAGCGCAATTGGCGCATGCGCGGCCGTCCGCGATCTGCCCTAGTCCGAGGCCTCTTCAGCGGGCTCCTTCGACTTTCGGGACCGAGAGGCCGTTTTGGGGGCAGGCGGTGGGGCACTCGGTGGACTGACCGTGGGCTCGTCGTCGAATCCCAAGGTCACGCTGTCACCGTCGTCGGCCAGACCCACGTCGACACGCCCCCCGTTGACCAGTCGCCCGAAGAGCAGCTCGTCAGCCAAGGCCTTGCGAATCTTGTCTTGAATAATCCGCTGCATCGGGCGCGCACCCATCGCAGGATCGAATCCTTTTTTAGCGAGGTATTTACG
>JBJOHS010000113.1:0-4513 GCA_046047535.1 Pseudomonadota bacterium | reverse complement strand
TCGCCCGCGACAATACTGCTGACTTAGAGAAACTTGGCAGTCCACTAAGGCTCGCGGATTTCAAGAACTTCAGCGCAAGGCTCGTTAATCCGCTCGAGGTGCAGGTGGCCTCTGCTGCCCTTCGAAATATGCAGCCCCCGTCCCAAGGACTCGTATCGCTGCTGATACTCGCGATAATGGACCGTGTCTTACAAGACCATCCGGGTGCCTTAGACGACCCCTGTGGGGCAGGATTTATTCACCTACAAGTCGAGGCCACCAAACTCGCCTTTCGACTGCGCGACGCCCACCTAACAGACCCCGCCTACATGTCACAGACTCCGGAGAGCTTTCTCACCGAGGCTTCTATAAGAAAGCTCGCCTCGGAGATCAATCTAGAGCACGCCGCACCCTGGGGAAACAACACGGAGCCAGGCGGAACCATATGGATGGGGGTCATAGACCAAAGCGGCATCGCCATCTCTTTTATTCAGAGCATCTACCACGAGTTTGGTTCGGGCATGGTTCTGCCCACCACCGGGGTGAATTGGCAGAATCGCGGGTGCAGCTTTAGCCTCGACCCCGCCCACGTCAATTGCCTCGTCCCTGGCAAGCGACCGTTCCACACCCTAAATGCTGGGCTTGCGGAACTCCCTAACGGGGGCACCATGGTCTACGGAAGCATGGGGGGAGATGGGCAGCCACAGACCCAGGCCACACTATTTACCCGCATGCAGTACTTCGGCCTGAGCCCACAGCAGGCAATCGAACTGCCACGCTGGCTCCTCGGGCGCACCTGGGGCAACCGAAGCGAGAGTCTCAAACTTGAAGCGCGGTTCTCATCAGAGGTATTCACCAGACTCAGTGCGATGGGGCATTTGGTAGAACGTATTGGCCCATGGGATGAGTCTGTGGGACACGCAGGCGCCATTGTGCGACATGCCCACGGCGTGCTCGAGGGAGGCTTTGACCCGAGATCGAACGGGGGCGTCGCCGCGTTCTAGCTGTGCACCGGTATGTGGCGTAGCGATCAAAATCGGTGCGCCCTGGCCTCCAAGCCGGTGCGTGATCTCACCTGGGAGAAAGTTCCCACCCGCCAAGTCCCCGTCCCGTAGGGCCCCACCGCGTATGGCACGGTTAATGCATACCACCTTGTATACCGGAAGGTATTTATGTGGACCAACGAAAGGACCCTCTCATCATGAACCGCCGTGACCTTCTGAAGACAACAACCGGCGCCGCACTAGGCGCTGCCATGCTTCCCTTTCTTAAATCGAATGCCCTTGCTCAGTCCGGCGATACGGCAGTAGTGGTGATCGGCAATACGATCAATAGTCTCGATATTCACCGCTCCGGGACGAACCGGCCGAGTTATCAGGTGGCAGTAAACGTCTACGACCGTCTCGTGAGCTTTGGCACCCGCACGCTCAAAGACGGCTCACTTGCCTACGATTACAGCAAAGCAATTCCTGAGCTTGCAGAGAGCTGGACCATTAGCCCCGATCGGAAGACGCTTACTTTCAAGCTAAAGGCAAATGCAAAATTCTGGGACGGCTCCCCCGTAACTGCGGAGGATGTGAAATGGTCTTTTGATCGTGCCCTTGCCCTAGGGGGGTTTCCAAAGGTTCAGATGGGGGCTGGTGGATTTGTCGATCCCGGCCAGTTCGCTGCAATCGATGCGAGAACCTTCCAGATCACGCTCAAGCGCCCATCAAAGCTGTCACTGCCAAATCTCACGGTCCCCGTGGCGGTCATCATCAACTCGAAGGCGGCCAAGGCCAGAGCCACCGCTGCAGACCCCTGGGCGACCGAGTTCTTGCATACCAACCCACAAGGCAGCGGGGCCTTTAAGGTAGAGCGATGGGATGCAGGCCAGCAGCTGGTCTATGTGCGCAATGAAGACTGGGTCGGCGGCCCGAAGCCTGCGCTACGGAGAGTCATTGTGCGTGAGGTTCCCTCCCAATCCACTCGGCGTGCCCTCGTGGAGCGCGGAGACATTCAGCTTTCCTTCCAAATTCCCAATAAAGACGCCCAAGAGCTTGCTAGCAATAGCAAAGTGAAGGTCGTCGGCTCGCCCATTGACAATTGCCTCTATGTGGCCTGTATGAATTACAACTTCGATCCGTTTAAGGACGCCAATGTGCGAAAGGCAGTGGCTTTTGCCATTCCCTACAAGCAGATCTTTGACCAAGCTGCCTTCGGCAGAGGCGTCCCCATGTGGGGCGGAAAGTCTGCGAAGGCGACGACCACCGTCTGGCCCCAGGCCTTCCCCTATGACACCGATCTGAACCAGGCTAAGGCGTTACTTGCCAAGAGCAAGTTTCCTAATGGCTTTGAGGTCCCACTCTCCTTCGATCTCGGCGAAGCCGACTGGGGCGAGCCCACTGCCCTTTTGATTCAGGAGAGCCTTGGAAAGATCGGTATCAAGGTCACGCTTGACAAGGTTCCTGGCGCAAACTGGCGAACGCTCGCGCTGGTGGAAAAGAAGCTGCCATTTCTACTGGAGAACTTCGGTGGCTGGCTCAATACCCCCTGCTATTACTTCTATTGGGCCTACATCAAAGGCGCGCTCTTTAACGCCTCCAATTATGACGATGAGACCGTCAAGCGGCTTGTTGATGAGTCGTTACACATGGAGCAGACAGACCCCTCCTATGCACCGAAGATTCGACAACTCATTCAAAAGGCATTCGATGATCTGCCGCGCATTCCTCTCTGGCAGCCCACACTGGAGTCTGCAATGTCTCCGAAGCTGGATGGATATACGTTCTGGTACCACCGCCAGGTAGACGCGCGCTCTCTCAAGCTATAAGTTCTCATGACGCGCCTACTTGTCTTTCTTAGTCGTCTGGGCCAGGCAGTGCCCACCGTGTTTGGGATTCTCGTTGTCACGTTTCTCATGACACGGGCATTGCCTGGCGACCCCGCCGCCTTCTTTGCGGGCCCTGCTGCGACGCCCGAATCGATTGCAGAGATTCGGGCGCAACTGGGGCTAGACCAGCCCCTGGTTCACCAGTTTGGAACCTACCTTACGGATCTGGCCCAGGGCAACCTCGGCCAGTCTATTTCAACCGGCCAGCCGGTGCTGCGAGAGCTTGCCCAGCGGCTTCCCGCATCGCTTGAACTTACCCTCGTAGCACTGGTGTTCTCCATCGCCATTGCGATTCCTTTGGGAATCCTTGCAGCCCTGCACCAAGATACCTGGATTGACCAGCTCTGCCGATTCACCGTAACCGCGGGCGTGAGTCTCCCGACGTTCTTTACGGGTCTTGTGCTGGTCTATGTCTTTTACTTTCTTCTAGGAATTGCGCCCACACCTCTGGGGCGAATTGACATCGTATTTATTCCACCACCACACATTACAGGCTTTTATCTCATCGACGCGCCTCTGGCTGGCGAATGGTCTACTGCCTGGTCAGCCGTAAAACAGCTGATTCTTCCAGCGACAACCTTGGCCTTGTTTACGCTGGCTCCTCTAGCACGGATGACCCGTGCGGCCATGCTTCAGGCGCTTAGCTCTGAATACATCCGTACCGCACGCGCATGTGGACTCGGTCCGCGAAAGGTGCTTCTTAGCTATGCACTCCGCAATGCCTTGCTGCCGGTCGTTACTACACTCGGTATGGTCTTCTCCTTCTCGCTCGGGGCAAACGTGTTGGTAGAAAAAGTCTTTAGCTGGCCTGGTATAGGCTCCTACGCGATTGAAGCCTTGGTTGTCTCGGACTATGCAGCAGTGCAGGGATTTGTCTTAGCGATGGCCATTCTGTTTGTTGCACTCAACCTCATAGTCGACATGATCTACACCATCATCGACCCGCGGGTGAAAATCGATGGCTAGCCGACTCAACCATCTGCGCTATGTCATGGCGAGTAACCCCGTGACATTCCTTGCCTTTAGCCTCTTTGGTCTGATGGTATTCGTGGCAATTTTCGGGCCCTGGATTGTCCCCTATGATCCGCTTGCAAGTACCCCTACTGGGGCGCTCAAGCCGCCAAGCTGGCAGCACTGGTTTGGCACTGACCAGGTAGGCAGAGACGTCTTCTCGCGCGTGGTTTCGGCCACACGTCTCGACCTGCTGATCTCGGTTAGTGCTGTGGGCATCTCGTTTGTGGTGGGTAGTATTCTCGGCGCAGTCTCCGGCTTCTGGGGTGGATGGACAGACCGGATTCTTGGCCGCGCTCTAGATACGATCATGGCCTTTCCGCTCTTCGTACTCGCCATGGGAATCGTTGCGGCATCGGGAAATACGATCGAAAACGTGGTTTTGGCGACTGCCATTATTAACCTTCCCTTCTACGCCCGGGTCGCACGCGCGGAGGTGGCCATTCGCCGCAATGCCGGATGGGTTCTTGCTGCAAAACTCTCCGGGAACAACGATGTCGGCATCCTCTTTGGCCGAATTGTTCCCAACATCTTGCCGCCTATGATGGTGCAGATCTCGCTGAATATGGGCTGGGCTATTCTTAATGCGGCAGGCCTCTCCTTTATCGGCCTTGGGGTGCGTCCGCCAACGCCGGAGTGGGGAATCATGGT
>JBJOHS010000112.1:0-38655 GCA_046047535.1 Pseudomonadota bacterium | reverse complement strand
CGTTCATGTGAAAGAGCCCCATATGAAAGGCAAGCATCTGCCCTAGCCCACCTGCGCCCACTACGCCAAGAATCGCAGCCGCGCGAATATTATTTTCCCAGCGGTAGAGCGAATACGAGATGAGTTGCGGCAGTATGGTGGGCAGAGTCGCGTAGAAGAAGACCCGTAATTCAGACACACCCTGGCTACGAAGGGCTGCGGCTGCATGGTCGGGGGCATTTTCAATGGCCTCCGAAAAGAGACGTCCAAAGACACCCGTGGTGTGGAGGGCCAGCGCGAGGGTGCCCGCAAATGGCCCGAGCCCAGCAAAGATCAACAAGAGTGCCGCCCACACCAGCTCTGGAATTGACCGCAGCCCATTGAATGCGAGCTTGGTCAGGCCACGGACGAGACCGCGACGCCCGATGCTGGTGGTGCCACTGCCCCTCTGGCTTGCGGGGAGCGCTAGGCCAAGGCCCAAGACCATCGCAAGGAGGGTACCAAGGCCAGACATGGCGAGTGTCTCGAGGCTTGCCATGAGTACTTTAGAGACAAACGCACTCGAGAAATCGGGTGAGAAGAGTTCGGCAATAAACTTGCCCATACGAGAGAAGCTCTCGGTGGATCCAAACTGGGCGAGTTGTAGATTCAGTGTCCAGAAGCTGGCCGTCATCAGGCATGCAATTACCAGAAGGAGGGCAACGGCCTTGCCCGAGACGCCTGCACGGGTCCGCCCCGGGGCCATCGCGGTCTGGGCGAGCGCTGCGCCATGGATGTCATCTCCGCCGCTGTGTGGGGCTAGGGGAGTGGGATTGGAATTGGGCGGGAGGCGCATCGGGGGCGTCGGATTATCGAATCAGGCTTTATTGCATCGACCGTCGTAGGGCGCCGCTCAGCAGGTCGGCTAGACCGACAAGCATCATGAAGACCAGGAGCATGGTGGCCACCTCTCCTCCGTTAAACATCTTCATCGAGTTGTCCATCTGCTGGCCGAGTCCGCCTGCACCGACAAAGCCCAAGACCGCCGAAGATCGAATGGCGCATTCCCATCGGTAGACGGTGTAGCTGGTGAGTTCAGAAGCATTCTGGGGTAGCAGGCCATAGAAGAGGGCCTGCAGTCGCGAGGCCCCATTGCGCAGCAGGGACTGCGTGGCATGGGTCTCGCCGCTCTCCAGAATTTCACTGTAGACCTTACCCAGCATGCCTGCGTAGGTGAGCCCAATAGCCAGAACGCCCGCGGTGGGTCCAAGGCCAACCACACGTACGAAGACCAGTGCCCATATGAGTTCTGGAACACTACGTAACAGAATCATGATCCACCGTAAGCCTTGCCGCACCGCAAAGGGCAGCGGAGCCATTCTGCCCGTCAGGGCAGAGACAGACAGAATGCGGGTCGCCAGAATGGTGATGGGAATCGCCAGCAGGAGTGCTAGGGTCATGCCTGCGGTAGCGATCGCCACGGTGCGCCATGACTCTTTGGCCACCATCCAGAGGAAGTCGGGGCTAACCACCGGGGGAAAGAAGTCACCAATAAAGCGCAGGGTCACCCGCAGATTGTCCGGATCAAAAAATACCCATGGCTGAAATTCGGCCGCCACGAGGGCAGGCCAGAGAATCACCAGACCGGTCAGGGTCCAGAAGATACGTCCGGCCCATGCTGGATCCCGCAGGGCGGGGGAGGGACGTCGGGTCAGCGACACCGTACCATCGCCTGGGTAGCGGCCTGCAGCGGGCTTGCATCCGCCTCGGCAGAGAGCGCCGAGGAGTCGGGGATGGCCTCCTGGGCGTAGAGTGCGGCAAGCCTCTCGGGGCGTACCTCTGCGGCGGGTAGGTCGAAGGCGAGGCAGCCTTCTTGCAGACCAATTACCCGGGGGAATGCCGAGAGGGCAAAGTCGACCTGATGCAGACTACAGATAAGGGTGATGCCCCGCCGTCGGGCCTCACGGGTCAGCACCGTGATTACCTGGTGGGCCCGTTTCGGGTCGAGCGCGGAGAGGGGTTCATCAATAAGCCAGAGACGCGCCGGTGCTAAGAGGGTGCGGGCAAGACCCACCCGCTGTCGCTCGCCGCCGGAGAGCCGATCGACCCGTAGCCAGAGTTTTTCTTGTAGGTCGAATGCCGCCAAGGCCTCTGCTGCAAGATGGGCATCCCGGGGATAGATCAGAGAGGCAAGGCTCTGCCAGAGTGACTGTGCGGGAAGGCGCCCCGCCAGTACCGAGGTAACAACACGCTGCCGGGGCGGTAGGGGTGGTGTCTGCGGTGCATAGTAGACCTGCCCCCTGAGAGCCTGGATTCTGTGTGGCGGTAATGACCAGAGTGACGCTCCGTCGAGTAGCACCCTGCCGTCTGAAGGCTTCAGCGTGGCCGCCATGAGTGCCAGAAAGCTGGTCTTGCCTGCACCGGACGGGCCAATAACGGCAACCTGCTCGCCCGCTGCGATAGATAGGCTGACGTTATTGAGGCAGGCCGGGGCCTCTGCAACCGCGGTAGGGTGATGAGCCGTGACGGTCTCTAGCCCAACCGAAAACCCCTGCTGTGCGGCGGATGCCTCGACCATCGCTACTTGATCAGACCCGCACTCTTACCAGCCCGCTCAAGGCCTTTGTAGTTTTCGTTCTTTGTGGCGACGTACTTGGTGGCCCGGTTCAGGGTGAGGATCTCTTTACCTTCGGGGGTGTTGATGTCGAGTGCTAGGAGGGCCTTGGCAATACGATCACGCAGCTCCACTGGCATATCGGCATGGACGGACCAGTTGTAGTTAAAAAAGGGCGGCGTGGTGTAGAAGACATCCACCTTATTAGTATCGACCTTATTGTCGTTGACGAACTTACGCCACACCGTGATGTCGAGGGCCGCCGCATCTACCCGGCCGCTCACGACCGATGCGATGGTTGCGTCGTGTGCGCCAGAGTACGCCACCCGCTTAAGATCTCGTTCGGGGTCGATACCGGCCTCCAGGAGAAAGGTACGGGGCATGAGATGGCCCGAGGTACTCGACTGCGACCCAAAGCTCACCTGCTTGCCCTTGAGGTCCTGCAGCGTCTTAATCCCGGAGTTCGTCTGGGTAATGAACACCGAACGAAACTTTGTGTCTTCTTCGCGTTGGGCGATCGCCACCACTTTCCCGCCGGAGCGAATCTGTGCCTGCACATGGGTAAAGCCACCAAGCCAGACAAGATCGACCTGCTTGTTGACCAGGGCCTCCACGGCAGCGGGGTAGTCGTTGACCGGGGTGAAGACCACCTTCATGCCAAGCTGCTTTTCGAGATAGGCCGACAGTGGTCCAAACTTACGAACCTGCTCGGTCGCGGCTTCTTCGGGAATGGTGCTGACCCGTAGGGTGTCCTGCGCCTGGGCGAGGCCGGCAGCGAGCAAGAGGCCTGAGCAGAGTGCGGCATGCAGTACGCGACGCATGGAAGATAAGGTGTTTCGGAGGGCAAGAAGCTTCATGGACGGCGTCCTTTCGATGGTACGTTCGTTGGGTATATTTTTGGGTGAATCTAGACAACACGCCTTTTTACTCAGGTGCACAGGGGGAGATCGTTGTAGTACAACGCGTGCGCAATGCATTGAACCACAAACCCAGAGGTAGCGGCTCTCTGGGCCAAAGAAAAAAGGTGCCCTCATCGACTGCAGGACACCTTTGTCACGCCGAAAGAATACGACGCGAAGACTGTGCCGTGCGCATTACTGCGCACGACCCACTATTTAGGTAGGCCGCCTCCCGTAAGCTGTCGGAAGAGAACAACAGCGCGACCTGGCTCATTTTCCATGGGTAGCCCCGCTTTACTCCATGCCACCATCGACTCGGGGTACATGCGGGCTCCCGTCTGGCCAAGCACTTCGGAGAGAATGAACCAGTTCGTGGCGGCCCAGTGCCCTGTATTACAGAAAGAAACCGTATCGGCAGTGGCAAGGAGTCCCTTCTGCTGGGCAACGGCTTTAATCTGCTCTGTCGGCAGCAGGGTGCCGGTCTTCGGAACAAACCAGATTTCAGAGTCTGCATTCTCTGCACCTGGGAGTGTTCCCCACCGAGCAGAGGCCGGATGGCGAATATCGCCTTTGTAGAAGGCCTCGGGGCGGGCATCGATAAGCCTACTTGGCGCCTTGTCTCCCGCAGCAGTAAGAGTCTTCACCTCGTCTACTGAAACGATCTGACTGCGGTCGTACTTAACCTGAACGGTTGTGCTAGTCCGTGTGGGCATGCCGGTTTCTAGTGGCAACTTGGCGGCCGTCCAGGCAGTCAGACCGCCGTCGAGTACCGCAAGATCAGAAAATCCCGAGACCTTCAGCGTCCAGTAAACACGGGCGGCAGCACCAAAATCGGTACCCGTCTTCCCCGGCCCAGCGATTACCAGAGGGGTCTGCGGTGTCACGCCGAGGCTACCCAGAAAGGCGGAGAGCTTGTCTTCTGCCGGTAGACCACCAGGATTGTCTTTACTGCCGCGAAAGGCAGAGTAGGGCGCAGGCAGTGCGCTGGGAATATGCCCTGCGGCATAAATGGGAGTCTTCTGGTCTGGCTGCAGGAGTTCGCGGATATCAAGGACCTTGACCGATTTCGTCTGGAGCAAGGGCTGGAGTTGGGCAACCGAAATAACCGGTGACGAAAACTGCTTGGCCTGCAGGCCAGATAAGGGAAGGCTGAGCCCAAGGGCAAGGGCCGCAGGCGCCAGAATGGCTGAGCGCAGCCATGTTCGCCGCGCCTGTGCGGATAGAAACAATGGGGACAGGTGGTTCATAAACATTCCTTCAGTAAGTTAGGGGTAATGGCCAACGGTGTCGAACCGGAACAACGCACAGGCTAACCTGACCGAGCCTGTGGGCATTCCACTTCTGGTGGGGTCGATATGAATTGTCGGTAGGAATGCGGCGGGATACCGCTGGATACCACTGGATACGGCCTTTTCTACCCGATGCGTTGGCCGCCTTTGTAGCGGGCATAGGGCTTCGGCTTCCCCGCGAGATCCACGAGAAGAACCTCGTAGGTATCTTTCTGGCCGCCGTATTCTGGCCCGTCCATACCCGGACTGCCAATGGGCATCTGCGGCACGGAGAGCCCGAGCGCGTTTGGGCGCTCTTTGAGCAGTCGTTGAATCTCGGCTGCTGGGACATGGCCTTCTATGACGTAGCCATTGACCACCGCCGTGTGGCAGGACCCAAGGGTCACCGGCATTCCCACCGCACGGCGTTTTGCGGTGTTGCCTTCGTCGTAGGCCTTGGTGGCAAAGCCATTTTTTTGTAAGTGGGTGATCCAGTCTTTGCAGCAACCGCAGGTGGGGGACTTCCAGACTTCGATAAGGGTTTGACGTCTCTGGGCCAGGGCTTCGGCGTTGAGAAGCCCAAGGGCGAGGAGGCTCGCGATGCTTGCTGCGGATGAGACCCAGGCCCGTCTCGCGGGCTGTGCGGCGCTGGAACGTGCAGTGATGGTCCGATTTGTCATGCGAAAAATTGTAGTACACCGCGCGTCTCTGGGTTACTTGGTACGCTTCTCCTTATGGGTATCTGTAATGACATCGAGCAGCAGGAGATAGACGGGCTAGGCTGGCAGTTTGACCACAGCTACGCTCGGCTTCCCGAAGTCTTTTTTGCGCGGGTGCGGCCCGAACCGGTCTCGACCCCCGCCCTGGTGATCTGCAACAGCCGCCTCGCCTCTGAGCTGGGGTTAGATCTCGGGCGCGCCTCTGAGGCATCTCTGGCCGAACTCTTCGCGGGGGTGCAGCTCCCTCTGGCTGCCGAGCCTATTGCCCAGGCCTATGCGGGCCATCAGTTCGGCCACTTCACCATGCTGGGCGATGGCCGCGCCGTGTTGCTGGGCGAGCAGATTACGCCCACCGGCGCGCGCTACGACCTCCAGTTCAAAGGGTCTGGGCGCACGCCCTTCTCGCGGCGAGGCGATGGTCGTGCGGCGCTGGGCCCCATGCTGCGGGAGTACCTGATGAGTGAGGCCATGCATGGCCTGGGAATTCCCACCACCCGTAGTCTTGCGGTGGTTGGCACGGGAGACTGGGTCTATCGTGACCCGCCCCAGCCAGGGGCTGTGCTTACCCGTGTGGCCGCGAGTCATGTGCGGGTGGGAACGTTTCAATTTGCTGCGGGAATTCAACGGCATCAGGCGCAGGATCATGCGACAGCGGTCTCGACGCTTCTTCGGTATGCCATCGACCGGCATTACCCGGAGCTGCGGCGGTCCGATAAGCCGGCACTAGAGTTTCTCAAGGCTGTTATTGATCGACAGATTGCCCTTCTGGCGCACTGGATGCGGGTGGGGTTCATCCATGGGGTGATGAATACCGACAACATGGCTATCTCTGGCGAGACAATCGACTATGGCCCGTGTGCCTTTATGGATGCATTCGACCCCGATACGGTCTTTAGCTCGATTGATCAGGCCGGCCGCTATGCCTTTGGAAACCAGCCTGCCATCGCCCAGTGGAATCTCGCCCGACTCGCCGAGGCGTTGCTCACGGAGATTGATCCGGATACCGATCGGGCCATCGAACAGGCCCATGGTCTGATCGAGTCATTTTCTGAGCGCTATGAGTCGGCCTGGCAGGCGATGATGCGCCGAAAGCTCGGCCTGGTCGACTCCGACACACTTCATCGGTCCGCAGGCCATGACCCCGATCATGCTAGCGATCAGCGATTAATCTCCGACCTTCTCGACTGGATGCAGAGGACGGGGGCAGACTACAGCTATACCTTCTGGCGTCTTGGATGCGCTGATCAGATGGCGCTGCTGCCCGGCGAGGGCAACAGCCCGGATGTGATGTCTCTCATCTCCTCGAGGGCGGATGCCCCCTTCAGCCAACCTGAATTTCTCTCATGGCGGCACCGGTGGCATAGCCGTCTCGGATCCGATGCCCATCACCGCAGGATGGCGCAACAACAGATGCACCATGAGAACCCCGTAGTGATTCCGCGAAACCATCGGGTGGAAGAAGCCTTGCAGGCTGCAGTTACTGACCAGAATCTGGGCCCCTATGAGGCGCTGCTCGCCGAGCTTCAAGACCCGTACGCTATAGAAGGGAAGTCTCTGGCAGGGGTGGTGCCGGGCGCTCCGATACCTGGATACCGAACGTTCTGCGGAACCTGAGGCACCAGGATCTGTGTCCACTCCTCTTGCACTGCTCGGAATTTTTCTAAAGCTCGGCCTTACCTCGTTTGGTGGCCCGGTTGCCCACATTGCCTTCTTTCGGCAGGAATTTGTCGCCCGGCGTGGCTGGCTCACTGACGCTGCGTTTACCGAACTGGTCACGGTCTGTCAGTTTCTTCCTGGGCCTGCGAGCAGCCAGTTGGGTATGGCGATTGGCCTGTCGCGTGCGGGCTACCCGGGTGCGGTTGCGGCATGGCTTGGTTTTACGCTGCCCTCGGCGCTGATCATGATTGGTGCTGCCCTGGGATTGTCGCGCTTCGGTAATCTGGTACCGACAGGCGTTCTGCTCGGCCTAAAGATTGTTGTAGTGGCGGTGGTAGCGCAGGCGGTCTGGGGTATGGGCCGCGCCATTTGCACCGATGCAATACGGGCCGCGATTATGGCGGCAGCCGCGGCGATCGCCCTGATCTTTGCAGCGGCCTCGAGCCAGTGGATGATCATTCTGGGTAGTGGGCTGATTGGGCTATGGCTCGTCAAGCCCCGGCCCATACAGTCGTCGGGTGCGTTTTCTATTCCTATACATCGTCGCACCGGGGCGGTCTGGCTCGGTGTGTTCGTCGCCTTGCTTTTCTTTCTTCCACTCTTTGCCGCAACGCTGCAGACTGGATGGGCCATGGTCTTTGATGTTTTCTACCGCGCCGGTGCTCTTGTTTTTGGGGGCGGGCATGTCTTGCTGCCCTTGCTGCAGGGGCAGCTGGTGCCGGCAGGATGGATTAGCAACGATGTCTTTCTGGCAGGCTACGGTATAACGCAGGCCTTACCAGGCCCGCTGTTTAGCTTTACTGCTTTCATCGGTGCATCGCTTACCGGCTCCTTGGCCGAGGTGATGTGGCCCTGGGCCGCAGGCGCCCTTGCGCTTTTCGCCACCCTTCTGCCTGCCTTTATTATTCTTATGGGAGTCTTGCCATTCTGGGTCTCAGTGCGCGAGAGCCCTCGGGCACAGGCGGCACTTGGTGGTGTGAATGCCGGCGTACTCGGGCTTCTCTTGGCGACCTTTTATGACCCTGTTTTTGTGAGTGCCGTTGCCTGGCCACAGGATATGGCCTTGGCCCTGGTGGCCTTTGTGGCACTTGTTTTTTGGCATCTCCCTCCATGGCTTGTGGTGGTCTTGGGGGCAGCGATAGGAGGGTTTTGGTTCTGATGCAGATGTATAAAGAAGATACCGCCGCTATTCGGGCAGAGTTGTCCGAGGGTCTCCTGTCCGAGGTGCCCCATATCTCACCAAAGTACCTCTACGACGCCCTGGGCGCCAGACTCTTTGAGGCTATTACCGAGTTGCCTGAATACACACCGACGCGTCAGGAGGCCGAGATCTTTGGCCAATCGATGGCGGGGATTGTCCAGGGACTACCCTCGGGGTCGTGCCTTATTGATCTCGGCGCAGGCAGTTGCCGGAAGGCGGCGCGCGTCATACCCGTACTTCGGCCTCAGCAATATTTGGCCGTAGACATCTCGGTGGAATTTATGGGCAACTGTCTTGAGGCCCTGCGCAGAGAATTTCCCTGGCTGCAGGTAGACGGGCTCGGCATTGATTTTTCTCAGGGGCTGTCTGCTCAGGCCGTCAATACGATGGTGCCTGCCGATCGTCCGCGGGTCTATTTTTATCCTGG
This sequence comes from Pseudomonadota bacterium, assembly GCA_046047535.1. Lineage (GTDB taxonomy): Bacteria > Pseudomonadota > Gammaproteobacteria > Burkholderiales > Burkholderiaceae_A > Hahnella. The sequence goes on along the minus strand of JBJOHS010000112.1, from coordinate 29,913 downwards.
ATCGAGTATTGGAAATTTTCACCCGCATGAGGCAGAGGATTTCTTGCGAGGGCTTATTCGCGAGGGTGCTGCCCAGGCACTGGTGATTGGCGTGGATATGGTGAAGGATGTCACAGCATTAGAACGTGCCTATGATGATTCGCTGGGGGTAACGGCGGCCTTTAACCGCAACATGCTTCTGCATCTCAATGCGCGACTTGCGTCTGATTTTTCGATTGGCGACTGGCGCCATCGGGCGGTCTTCAACGCGGCGGAGAGTCGTATCGAGATGCATCTTGTGGCACAGCGCGATCTGCAGATTCGTTGGCCCGGTGCTACGCGTTCTTTTGCAAAGGGCCAGTGGATTCACACCGAGAATTCTTACAAGTACTCGGTCACCTCGTTCACCGCGTTGCTTGCGCGAGCGGGCTATACGGTGGCAGGCGTATTTCAGGACGCACACAAAGGATTCGCAGTGTTTGTCGCACGCCCTTAACTGTGATTCTCATTGGCCGGTCTCGCCCATGACCGGTCGCCTCCTCGCGGCGTTCGCAACGCTCGTCGGTCGCCCGCTCACGTGCTCCCCGGCTAAGGCCCGAGCGATTGCTACAACTGATTACTGACCGTTCGAAAGCCTGCGAAGACATCCGCCCGGTGCGGTCTGTAGAAGTTGCGGAATCGTAGGTTACGCAGACGCTGATTGGTAACCCATGAGGCGCCCTTGAGAACCTGATGGTCGCCAAACCATGGCACAGAATATTCCTTGTAGGGGTGCTCTTGAAAACCGTCAAACGGAAGGAACTTCGTTGCCGTCCATTCCCACACCGAGCCCCATAAAAAGTCATCGGGCGCCGCCTGGGCGGTCGCGACCCACTCTGCTTCGGTAGGTAGTCGTCTGCCCGCCCACTGCGCCCAGGCTTGGGCCTCATAGAGGCTGACCTGAATCATCGGACACCACTCGGGCACTGCGTGTGTTTCGCCAAACCATTGGCGGTAGAGACGACCGTCTTGAATTGAGAGGTGTCGGGGCCCATGCGCCTCTACGCTCGACCTCCAAGCCCAGCCCTCTGGCGTCCAGAGTTCGCTGCGCTGGTAGCCTTTGTCTTGTATGAATTCAGCGAATTGTCCGTGATTAACCGGAAGGGCATCAATCGAAAAATCCCCGAGCGCCTCGGAGAGTGCGTCGGCCTCATTATCAAAATAAAAGGCCCGTGAAGGCGGTGCAAGGGAAAATGATTGCGCTGGTATGAGGATCTGCGGCCTCTGCTTGCCAGCCTGCATTGCAAGGGCACGGTCTGCCTTCTGTACTGATTCTGATGCATCACGCCAAGGCGGACGGGCGGTTCCTGGGAACGGGAAGGCGAGATCTTGGGCCGTCATATAGAAGGCCTCGGCGTGCATGTCTTCGTGGGCTAGCGCAAGCCTATAGAAGTAACTTGTGTCGTCAACGCTATTGACATCATTCTTCGTACCGGCTGCCTTCCATGCGGCCATGTCTGCGGTAAGGCATTCTTCCGTCCGGTCTGCCACTTCCTGTAAATACTGATGTATGCCGGTAATCCCCAACAGGGGAAGCTGCCAACGGGTCTCGTGGGCGACGGTTGCCGAATTGAAGAGGCCATCGGCTGGGGCGAGGGCTGACGGCAGGTGTGGTATCGCCGCGTACTTTTTTCCTTTCGACCGTTGCGGGTTACGTGCAATCCAGTAGTCGGTAAACCAGGCCACATGACCAAACTCCCAGAGCGGGGGATTGAGGTTTTCTTGAAACGGGACTGCGAGTCTTTCGCTGTCTAGCGCGGCGCCAAAGCAGTCGAGCAGCGTGTAGCTTGTCTGTCGGGCAGCGCGCAGATGCGCGGCGAGGTCTGTGATCGGAAGGGCGCGAAGGTCGTCGGACACGGGGCCATGGAATCTTGTTTCTGATCCTGCATGTTACTTTTCTGGTGTGCAAAGTAAACCCGCCATTCTCATCGTCACCCCATACGGCCCAGAAACGGGTTCTGGCAACTGGCGTACGGCCGAGCGTTATGCCCGGCTACTCCAGGGGCAAGGAATTGCCGTAGAGATTGCGGTGGGAATGCCCTCGGCCCATCAGATTGCAGCCGCATCTGGCGCTGTGGTGCTGCATGCCCGCCGCAGTCATGCTGCAGCAGTGGCGCTACAGCGGGCACAGAAGCCCTATGGTGTTGTCCTGACCGGTACCGATCTCTATGCCGACCTTCCTGGTCTGACCACGCCCACCTTCTTGCAGCAGGCCATGGATACAATTACCCATGCCCGCCTGCTGGTGGGTCTGCAGCAAGAAGCCTGTCGTCATATGCAGGCAGGCCACTTGCAAGCCCGTATACCCCAGATGCCACCGTGCCGCGTACTTCTGCAGTCGGCCACAGCCGATGCAGATCGTCTACACCGTTTACCGAGACCTGATCGGGCCAAGGATCCACGCCTGCTTATGGTGGGTCATGTTCGTCAAGAGAAGGATCCGCTTACAGGATTCATGGCGGTACTTACTTTGCCCGCAGGGGCCACCCTGCGGCATCTTGGGGGCAGCCTCGACGACACCCTCATGCAGACCCTACAGTCTTTGGCAGACCAAGATCCGCAGCGCATGACACTGCTTGGACATTGCGATGTCAAGGCGGTACGAGAGGAGATGGCCAAGGCAGATCTTCTACTACACACATCGGCGATGGAAGGCGGAGCCCTGGTGATTGCCGAGGCCTTTGGCCAGGGCCTGCCGGTAGTGGCCAGCCGGATTCCGGGGCATCTGGGCATCTTAGGTGACGACTACCCTGCCTACTTTACCCAGGGCGATGCGGAGGATCTGGCACGGCAGATCATGGCCTTCGTGGGCGACAATACCGTAGCGAATGCCTGGCATGCAGCCTTGGTACAGCGTGCCTTAATGCTCTGTGACCCTGGGCGCGAGGCCCAGCAGTTGGTAGATATCGTGCAAGAGATCCTTTCATAGCAGGCGAATGACAATGACCGAGAGCCAGGAGCACCTCAACGACCTTATCACCCAGGCCACACCGGTGCTGATCATCGGTCTTATTCTCTTCATGGTCTTCATCGTCTTTTCTCTGGCCCGACAGTCCAAGGGCGGAAAGATGGCTTATTTCGTCCTAAGCCTTGCGCTGCTACTGGGAACCAGCGGCTACGTGGCGAAGCTGGTGATCCAGTATTTTTTGAAGGTATAGGCCGATGCCCGCCCATACAGAGAGAGTTGTGACCGCTGTGACGACACTCGTTTTCATTCGGCACGGTCAGACCGACTGGAATGTAGAGGGCCGTATTCAGGGGCAGCTCGATGAGCCGCTGAATGCTGAAGGAGTTACCCAGGCACAGCGTCTGCGGGATCTGTTCGCGCAGCGACAGTCGTCGGTCTTGCCAGAGTCCTTCGATGTGGCCTATTCGAGTCCTTTGGTACGGGCCTGGCGCACGGCCGAGCCGTTGGCCGCGCATTTTGGGCTATCGCTGCGGCAGGAGCCGACATTGGCCGAACGGCATTTTGGCGAATTACAGGGGGTATGCCATGCAGAGATGCCCCAGCGGTTTCCCGAGGCGGCCCGCCGTTGGGAGAGCCGCGACCCAGACTTTCGGCCCGTAGGCGGAGAGAGCCTCAAAGACTTTTTCGTACGTGTTCAGGGCTGCATGACCCGACTTCTCGCCGCCCATGCCGGTGGGCGTGTGCTGTGTTTCACCCATGGTGGGGTGCTCGATATGGTTTTTCGTATAGCCCACGGAATTGGGCTTCAGGCGCCGCGTGAATGGGGTATTCCTAACACGGGTATTAATGTGGTCACCCATGGCCCCGATGGCTATTTCGTGAAGGCCTGGGCCTGGACGGGGCATCTGGATGGCTTGTCAGATGCCCCAGGGTCCGACTAGTTAGACCATCTTCGGTAGTTCCTGCGGGCGCAGGTCGAAGACCAGCACCTCGGCCTGATTGCCCCCCTCGACGACAAGCTCTTGAACATTACGGAGTCGCGCTCCATCGCCTTCTTGTAGACGCTCCCCGTTGAGGGTGAGTTGGCCTTGGGCCACATGTACATAGGCATATCGATTCTCGGGCAGCGAGAGCACCGCACGCTCATCTCCATCAAAGAGGCCTGCATAGACGCGTGTATCTTGGTAGACCGAGAGTGCACCGTCTTCACCCTCTGGAGAAATAATCAGCCGCAGCCTCCCACGTTTGTCTTCCTCTGAAAAGAACTGCTGCTGATAGCGCGGGGCTACGCCCTTGCGGTTGGGCACGATCCAGATCTGCAGAAAATGCACCAGCGCCGATTCGGAGGCATTGAACTCACTATGCCGAATTCCCGTGCCGGCACTCATCATCTGCACATCGCCTGGGCGAATCTCCGCGCCTGTACCCATGGAGTCCTTGTGGGCCAAGGCCCCTTCAAGCACATAAGAGAAGATCTCCATATCGCGGTGGCCATGGGTGTCAAAGCCCATGGCTGGCTGCACACGGTCGTCGTTAATCACCAGCAGATCAGAGAATCCTTGCTGCTGGGGGTCAAAGTAGTGGCCAAAGGAGAAGGTGTGGCGGGAGCTGAGCCAGCCCAGGTTGGCCACACCCCGCTGGGCCGAGCGGCGAATCTCCATCACTGCTTGAGGGCCTCGATGGCCACGGTGATGGTTACCTCGTCGCCCACGGCCGGCGCGTATTTTCCAGCATTAAAGTCGGAGCGCTTGATCACTGTGCTGGCGTCGGCGCCGATCACGTCGACTTTACGCATCGGGTGTGGCTTGTTGACGTAGCGATTGACCTTGAGTGTCACGGGCTTGGTAACTCCCTTAATAGTGAGGTTGCCTTCAATGCTTGTGGGCTTGTCGCCGTCAAAGACGACCTTGGTGGACTTGAAGCTGGCCTTAGGGAATTTGTTGGTGTCGAGGAAGTCCCCTGCCTGAATATGCTCATTGAAGGTCGCGTATCCGGTATCCACCGATTTCATGTCGATCTCGATCTCTACCGAGGCAGTCTTTGCGGCTTTGTCGAGAATGACCTTGCCGCTGGTCTTGGTGAATTTGCTGAGCTGGGTTGAGAGGCCGAAGTGGTCGTAGGAGAACCGTGGATAGGTGTGGGTGGGGTCCACTACATAAGTCTCAGGCGCAGCCATAACAGGTGCGTTCAGAGCGGCCGATGCCACAAGGGCGATAAAAAGTGGACGTAGTGCGGTCATTGAAAAAGCTCCTTTTAAAAAGTGTTGTTGTGAGGGAATAAAAACGGGTGTCGTCCTACAAAATGAGACTGGAGGGCTGCTCACATCTGGGGCGCGCGAAACCTCTGGCGCCCAATCGCTAAGACCCCGCCGCGGCCACGATACGAAACTTCACTATGACCTCGTTGGCAAGAATGTCGAACTTGGCCCAGGGGCCTTCTCCGATGCTGAAGTCGCCGCGCTTCATGACAAAACTGCCTTCGAAAATGCCTGTTTTTCCTTGTGCCGTGAATTGGGCGGGAACTACGATAGGGCGGCTTTGGCCTTTGATTGACAATGTGCCAGCAACCTCAAACCGCTGTCCGCCGAGCGGCTTGATCTGGGTTGCGACGAACTTTGCACTCGGAAAGGCCTTGGTATTAAACCAACCTTTTCCTGCGACCTCCTCGTCCGATTCGGCTGCGCCGGTATCGATGCTGGCGAGTGCCACATCGAAACTGGCCTTGGCCGAGGAGGGTTTGGCGGGATCAAATCGCAGTTCGGCGGTGAAAGATTTGAAACGGCCCTCTACCTTCACGCCCATCTGCTGATAAACAAATTCGATGCGACTCTGATCGGCCTGTAGTCGGCTGAATTCTATGGCCTGCGCAGCGCCAGTCATCATCGTGAGCCCCAGCCAAAAGAGGGCGAAGATCTGTTTCATCTGATTACTCCGAGGAGGTTGATATGTTCGATGGCGCAGTCTGCGTCTGGCGCACCTCTGGTCTCAGGCCTGTTTCGGCCGAACCAAAGAGCATGCGCGACAGCGTGCCATCGCGGTCTTTAAATTGGTGTTTGAGTGCCATGGCGGTGTGACCAATTACCAGCGCCATGAGTGCGACTGCGAGCCCCTTGTGCACCACTGCTAAGGCCTCGCTAGTCTCGCGACTTTTGTCGATCAGGTCGGGCAGCGGCAGAACGCCAAACCAGACCGTCTGAAAGCCTTTGGCCGAACTCATCATCCATCCTGTCAGGGGTATGGCGAGCATAAGCAGATAGAGCGCTCCGTGGCCGAGATGTGCGGCGCGCCGTTGTACGGAGGTCATCTGGGAAGGCAGTGGAGGCGCGGGATGCCGGAGGCGCCAGAACAGTCGAATCCAGACCAGCACAAAGACGGTCACGCCCGCCCATTTGTGCCAGGAATAGAGCTGGAGTCTCTCGGGGGAGAGGGGCAGATCAGCCATATAGATCCCGAGGCCAAAGAGCCCTAAAACCATGACCGCCATGAGCCAATGGAGGCCCTTGGCTGTGAGGGTGTAGCCTTGGGGTGTCCTTACCTCGGGGGTGATGGCAACACTGTTGTCGGCTGAAGTTGATGGTTTGTTGATACGCATGATGCCACTGTAGTGCGGTCTACTGTTTCCATAAACAGGCCAATAAAAAATTTCTAATTGCAAAATAAGCAACAATGTAGCGCACCTGCACAAGGGGAAAAGCATCTCCACTCCAAGAAAATCTCTTGGAAAATCGGATGGTGCGAAAGGTGTACGCTCTTAATGTGAAGGGAGTACCTTTGCGTGAGGCGCAGCAGACGCTGCTCCTCACGAGATGTCATCAAATAAAAACTTATGGAGGTTTTTTATGCAATCAACGCGTCGTCAGTTTGTGATTTATTCGGTCTCTGGCGTGGGCGCCCTCTGCCTGGGTGCAGCCGCGCAGGCACAGGCTATGGTCTCTGAGGCTGATCCTCAGGCCGCCGCGGTGGGCTATAAGGCCGATACAAGCAAGGTAGACAACAAGAAGTTTCCGAAACACACGGCAGCCCAGCAGTGTTCCAACTGCGCGCTGTATCAGGGTGCAGCCACAGCAGCGTCTGCGGGATGTGCCATTTTCCCGGGCAAGAAGGTGTCGGGTAAGGGATGGTGCTCAGCCTGGGCGAAGAAGGGCTGATCAGGGGCCTGCTGTCTGATCAACAGCAGGCCTTCTTTGCGCAGCCCTATCCGAGTCTCACAACGCGTCGCCGAAGGCTTGAGGCGCTTCGGCGATTCGTCTCAGATCATCGTGAAGAAATATGTACGGCGATTTCGCGCGACTATGGGCATCGCTCCCGACATGAGACGCTGATCACCGAAATACTCCCGGTCCTAAAAGAAGTCGCACACACGCTCTCGTCTTTGCGGGGCTGGATGCGCCACCAAAAACGCAGCGTGGACCGTACCGCCTTCGGCCTTGCCTCTAACCGTGTTGTTCCTCAGCCCCGCGGGGTGATTGGGGTGATCGTCCCCTGGAATTTCCCGCTCAATCTCAGCTTCATGCCGCTGGTCTCAATTCTGGCTGCTGGAAATCAGGCCATGGTAAAGATGAGTGAGTATTCCTCCCATCTGGCCGAGCTCCTCATCTCCCATATGCCTGCGTACCTTCCCCCCACAGAGGTGGCGTTTATTAAAGACCCCGGTGGGTTAGGCCCGGTTTTTTCCAGCCTGCCCTTTGACCACCTGGTCTTTACTGGATCGACGCAGACCGGCCGGGCCGTCATGGCGGCGGCGGCCAAGAATCTCTGCCCAGTAACGCTTGAGCTTGGTGGACGGTCACCGGCCCTCGTCTGTCCTGACTTTCCTATCCATGAGGCAGCCGAGCGCATCCTCTATGTGAAGTGCCTAAATGCTGGCCAGATCTGTACGACCGTGGACCATGTGTTTGTTCCTCGCGCCGGTCTGGAGGCATTTATTGGCGCCTGCAAGAACTACGTCGGGCGTCGGTATCAGAGTCTTTCTTCCCCGGACCTCACCTCGGTGATTCATTCACAGGCCTACGACCGTCTGTTGGGGGCCTTGAGGGAGGCTCGCGAACGCGGGGCGCGGGTGGTTCCGTTGCTGCCAGAGCCAACCCAGAATGCGACGGAGCATCGGCTCGCTCCGCACCTGGTGGTGGATCCCCCGGCGGACAGTGAACTGATGACGCGTGAGATCTTCGGGCCCCTTCTTCCGGTGGTGCCCTACGATGATCTCGAGACGGTCATCGCACGGGTGCGTCGGGGCCCTAAGCCGCTTGCCTTTTACCCGTTCTCGGCTGACACAGCGCGTATCGAGAGACTGATTCAAGAGGTACCGGCTGGCGGGGTGACCGTGAACGATGCGCTTTTTCATGTGGCCCAGGCGGACCTGCCCTTTGGCGGTCTTGGGGAGTCTGGTATGGGACACTACCATGGTCGCGAGGGCTTTCAGGCCTTCTCGCATCTCAAGCCCGTTTTCTATCAGAGCCGTTGGCCGACCACGGTAGTATTACGGCCACCCTATGGGCGCCTGGTTGAGAGGATTGTGGCTTTTTTGTCTCGCTAACCTCTGTTGATTCTCTCGTGAGTGCGCCTAGGAGGCGTTTTATCTACCGTCTTTAAAAAGGAATATTGATGCGCGCTTTTTTGATTAACGCCAATGCCAAGGAGATTACCGCGGTGGTCTTAGAGGACGGGCTTGCCTCTATCCGTGGACTGATTGGATTCGATTCGGTGGACTCTGATGAGATCGACGGCAATGGCGATCGGCTATTTTTCGATGAGTCGTGCTTCATACGTGAACAGAAGGGGGCTGGCCGGTTTCGTCTCGACACCCTTCCTCCGGTCTCGGGCGCGGGTGTCGTAGTCGGAAGCCGCAATGACGGTGCGGACTTGGCCGATGCCCAGGTGAGCCTTGAGGTCCTTCAAAAGCGTGTCCAGTTCCTCTGAGGCGGCTGCTGCCCCCCCGAATTACATCACGACCCAGGGCTATAACCGTCTTCTACGCGAACTCGAATTCCTGGTGCGCAAGGAGCGCCCAGAGGTCACACAGATCGTCTCCTGGGCTGCCTCTAATGGCGACCGGTCAGAGAATGGGGATTACCTCTATGGTAAAAGGCGTCTGCGGGAGATTGACCGACGCATCCGATTTCTTACCAAGCGGCTCGAAAAGGTCCAGGTGATCGACCCGACGGTACACCACGGAAAGGACCAGGTTTTTTTCGGCGCCTCGGTAACCTACCTGCGCAATGGCGCCAGTGAAGAGGCAGTACGTATCGTGGGGATCGATGAGGTAGACCCTGCCAAGCGGCATGTGAGCTGGATCTCACCGATCGCCCGGGCGCTTCTTAAGGCCCGCGAGGGGGATCAGGTTCGGCTGCAGACCCCTTCGGGGACCGACTCGCTGGAGGTTCTCTCTGTATCCTATGAGTCCACGTAACCGCTGTCTGGCGGCACCGACCTATTCGCAGCGCCCAATGCGTTTTTCACCCTAAGAAGGATTTTTTCTTTATGACTGATCAGACCGCCACCGAGCCCCGTCTTACCTCCCTCTCCCACGGCGGGGGCTGCGGCTGCAAGATCGCCCCCGGCGTGCTCTCCGAGATTCTGAAAGATACCGCTGCGATGGCGATTCCGCCTGAACTCTTGGTGGGGATTGGCACGGCAGATGATGCGGCGGTCTATCAGCTCAACGAGACCCAGGCCTTGGTGGCGACCACCGACTTCTTTATGCCGATCGTGGACGATCCGTTTGACTTTGGCGCGATCGCAGCCACCAATGCGATCTCCGATGTCTATGCGATGGGGGGGCGGCCGATCATGGCCCTTGCGCTCGTGGGCATGCCGATTGGGCAGCTCTCCACCCAGACGATTGGCAATATTCTCGAGGGGGGGCGGTCGGTCTGTCAGGCTGCGGGCATTCCCATTGCGGGGGGTCATACGATTGATTCGGTGGAGGCTATTTATGGGCTGGTGGTCATGGGCCTGGTGCATCCGAAGCGGCTCAAGCGCAATGCAGATACCCGGCCGGGTGACGTTCTCATTCTGGGAAAGCCGCTTGGCGTTGGCATCTATTCGGCCGCCCTTAAGAAGGCAGCGCTTTCTGAGGCGGGGTATCGCACCATGGTGGAGACGGCAACCAGGCTAAACCGGCCTGGCGCAGATCTCGCCGATGTTGCGGAGGTGCATGCCGTCACCGATGTCACAGGATTTGGATTGGCAGGGCATGCGCTGGAAATGGCGCGGGGCGCAGGGCTGCAGCTGGTCATTGACTGGCAGTCGGTACCGCTTTTACCTGAAACCCGAAGCCTCGCCGACCAAGGGTTTGTTACTGGCGCCTCTGGCAGAAACTGGGCAGGCTACGGCGCCGAGGTGACCCTGCCCGCAGGCTTCTCAGAGACCGACCGTGCCATTCTTACGGATCCTCAGACCAGTGGGGGTCTGCTGGTGTCGTGCAGCCCCGCGGCTGCCAACCAGGTTGAGAAAGTCTTCGCAGACCATGGTTTTACGGCCCATCGAATCGGCCAGGCCCAGGCGGGGCAGGGGCTCGTGGTTCGCTAGCCGAACCGGGCCCGAACAATGTCGGCGATTGTGGGGTAGCGAAGGCGTACCTTCAGTTCATTGGCCAGGCGCCTAGACTCTACGCGGCGGGAGTCTTGCATGAAACTGGCAGTCATCGGGCTGATGTCTCCACGGGCGACTGCCTCAGTCCAGGCGCTGCGGGAGAGACGTGGTGGCCGGGGAAGCCTTGCCGCATCCGCCACCGTATCGTAGTAGTCTCCGAGCGGCATGCTGCCACCACAGACGGCATTGGTGAGCCGGCCGCGGCGTCCCCGCCAGATGGCCTTCCAGCAGATCTCGGCGAGGTCATCGGCATGAATATGATTGGTGAAGATATCGTCTTCGGCCCGTAGCATGCGGGCACCGGCCTTGATGCGGTCGACCGGAAGCGTCTCTTCGGTGGTAATGCCGGGAACGCGTAAGACATGAAAGCCGAGGCCACGCCAGACCGACTCGGCATCCAGCCTTCGCAAGGATCGTGGCTGGCGCGTCAGGCAGCGGCCGGTCTCATGAATGCGTGCGCCATGATGGTCCCCATAGACACCGGTCGTACTGATATAGAGCCCTCGGGCCGATGGGCCGCGCCGCAGCCCCCTTACTCCTTGACTGATCGCAAGTGCCATGGCGAGTCGCCGGCTGCGTATGTCCCGTGGTCGGGGCACCTTGGCGCCTGCTGCAGGATGGTCTGCTAGGTGGCGTTCATGGGGTTGTGTATGAGACTCGCCGGGGGGGAAGAGAACTACCCAGTGGGTCAGCACCCTGGCAAGTCTCTGGCAGGCCTCTGGGCTGTCGAGGTCCCAGCCCAGTAAGACAATCTGGCGTCCGGCAAGACTACGACGCGCCTTGAGGTCCCTTCCAAGAAGAATGGCTTGCTCGGGGTCTTCGGCGGTTGCCGCAGGCCGCGCGAGGCCGCGGGCCACACAGACGAGCCGTGCGGGCAGAATGCCGCATGTGGTTGTTGTCGCCGCCTTAACGCGTTGGCTGAGAATTCTGCGACCGATATCGCCAAAGCCCACCAGACCGATACGCGGCTGCCGAAACCGGGCCGGCAGCGCACCGATCATGCCGCCTCTTCGCCCAGGTAGGCCGCCCGTACGGCGGGGCTATCAAGCAAGTTCGCGCCAGTGCCTTCCTGGGTAATCAGGCCAGATTCCAAGACATAGCCATAGTCTGCCGTCTGCAGGGCGAGTCGGGCGTTCTGCTCGACCAGCAAAAGGGTCGTACCCGCCTGGGAGATACTGCGAACCACCTCAAAGATCCGGTCGACCATGATCGGGGAGAGACCCATGGAGGGCTCATCGAGCAGCAGCAGTCGGGGGCGTGCCATTAATGCCCGAGCCATCGCCAGCATCTGTTGCTCCCCGCCAGAGAGGGTTCCCGCGAGCTGCTTGGCCCGCTCCTTCAGGCGTGGGAAGTGGGTGAACTGTGCCTGGATATCGGCCTCGACCTCGGCGGCGCGAGCGGCCTCACCGCGACGACACTCCGCGCCGATACGCAGGTTCTCCATGATGGTCATACGCGTAAAGATGCCGCGACCCTCGGGGACCATGATCAGGCCATGGCCGGGTAGCGCATGGCCTGGCAGTGCCGTAATGTCTTGGCCTTCAAACCATATCTGGCCCGCCGCTTTGGGGATAAGGCCCGTGATTGCCTTGAGGGCCGATGTCTTGCCTGCTCCGTTTGCGCCGATCAGGGCAACGGTCTGTCCTGGGTAGACTGCAAAGGAGATGCCCTTGACGGCCTGGATACCGCCATAGCGGACATGAAGCCCGTCGATCTTTAGGAAAGGGGTGTTGGTCGTGGTCATGGCTGCGCCTGTGTGCCCAGGTAGGCCTCGATTACCGCAGGATTTGACTGGACTGCAGAGGGCATACCCTGGGCGATGACCTTTCCATAGTCGAGTACGGTTACCCGGTCACAGAGGCCCATCACCAGCTTGACATCGTGTTCGATCAGAAGGATGGTCTTGCCGTCTGCCTGAATCTGCCGCAGTAGATCGCGCAGCCCGTTTTTCTCGGTGGCGTTCATTCCTGCAGCGGGCTCATCGAGGGCAAGCAGCAGCGGTTCGGTTGCCAGCGCCCGGGCGATTTCGAGCCTGCGCTGATCCCCATACGACAGCGTACGGGCCAGCGATCGGGCATAACGGTCGATGCCCACATACTTCAGCAGGGCATGGGCCCGCTCTTTGATAGCCGCTTCGCTTGCCTTAAATTGCGCGGTTCGGAAGACGGCCCCCAGTACTCCGGCATGTAGCCCATGGGTGCGGACATGGCGACCGACCATGACGTTTTCCAGGGCTGTCATTTCCGCAAAGAGTCGAATGTTTTGAAAGGTGCGGGCAATGCCCGCCTCGGCTACCCGGTGGACCGCGGTCGGGCTGTACGGGACGCCTTTGAGGAGAAACTCTCCGGAGTCGGGCGTGTAGAGCCCGGTGATGACATTAAAGAAGGTTGTCTTGCCCGCGCCATTGGGTCCGATAAGGCCGTAGATCTGTCCCGATTCAATCGCGACCGACACGCCATCAAGCGCGGTAAGGCCCCCGAAGCGTTTCCCGACCCCAGAGGTCATCAGAATAGGGGTCTCAGGCATGTCGACGTCCGATCAGTCCATGCGGCCGATACAGCATGATCAGCACCATCGCGAGGCCAAAGAGCAACATCCGCAGGGCCTCGGGGGCGATGATCTCCTCTCCTAATATGGCCATCTGCAGGGGGCGGGCAGTCAGTCGGAGAATCTCTGGTATGGCATAGAGGAGGATCGCCCCGAGAACCACCCCCGCCACATTGCCCATGCCGCCCAAGACCACCATGGCCACGATCACTATGCTTTCCATGAGCACAAAGCTCTCGGGTGATACGAAGCCTTGGAAGGCGGCAAACATCGCGCCCGAAACACCGCCAAAACTCGCGCCCATGGCAAAGGCCAGGAGTTTTACGTTGCGGGTATGAATGCCCATGGCTTTGGCCGCGATCTCGTCTTCCCGAATCGCCATCCAGGCCCTACCAATACGAGAGTCTTGCAGGCGAATACTGATCACTACCACTGCCACCGTAAGAACCAAAAACAGGTAGTAGTAAAGCTGCACCGAGGGCAGCGAGACAAAGCCAAGGTCGAGCGTCTTACCAAAGCTGATGCTGCCGATCTGTACTGGATCGATTTTGTTGATGCCCTGTGGGCCATTGGTGAAGTTGATCGGTGCGTTGAGGTTGTTGAGAAAAATACGGATGATCTCGCCAAAGCCTAGGGTTACGATTGCAAGATAATCGCCGCGCAGCCGCAGCACGGGAAAGCCGAGCAATACGCCAAAGAGCGCGGCCAGTGCTGCTGAGAGGGGCACCACCATCCAGATGGAGCTGTGCAGCCCGTTGGGAAAGGTCTGCCGGATCCATTCAAACTGTTCGAAGAGGTGGGGGGAGGCGAGCAGGGCATACATGTAGGCACCCACCGCGTAAAAGGCGACATAGCCGAGGTCAAGTAGGCCCGCATAGCCCACAACAATATTGAGCCCGAGGGCCAGCATGATGTAGAGCATGGCGAAGGCCAGAATACGAATCCAGGCATTACCAAAGGCACCTGCCACAAAGGGCAGCAGTATGAGGGCGATGGCCAGAAGGGCGACCCCAAGCATCGCATTGCGGCGGGTCCAAGAGAGTTGCAGTGACGGCATAACGGATCGAGGGGCTAGGCGCGGTCGGCTACGCGCTCTCCGAGAAGCCCCGAAGGCCTGAAGAGCAGCACGAGGATGAGCACGGCAAAGGCAAAGATGTCTTGGTAGTGACTGCCGAGAAAGCCCCCTGTGATATCGCCAATGTAGCCCGCTCCTAGGCTCTCGATGATCCCCAGAAGGAGGCCACCCAGTACGGCCCCAGGCACATTACCAATACCCCCGAGAACGGCGGCAGTAAAGGCCTTCAGGCCAGGAATAAAGCCCATCGTAAAGTGCACGATGTTGTAGTTCATGGCGACCAGCAGGCCCGCCACCGCCGCAAGTGCTGCCCCGATCATGAAGGTAATGGCAATGATGCGATCGGGGTTGATGCCCATGAGCAGCGCAATCTTCGGGTTCTCCGAGACCGCCCGCATCGCGCGTCCCATGGAGGTGGTCTGAATCAGAATAATTAGCCCCGTCATGAGTACCGCCGACACCACCAGAATCAACAACTGCTTGGGTGCCAGAAAGGCGCCGCCAATCTCTATGGGAGTCGTGGGCAGCAGGTCGGGAAAGACCTTGGGGTTCGGGCCCCAGATCATCATGGCCAGTGTCTGTAAGACAATCGATAGGCCAATGGCGGTAATAAGCGGCGCAAGACGGGGGGCGTTGCGCAGGGGCCGATAGGCCACGCGCTCAATAGTGGCCGAGAGCAGCATGCATACGGGAATGGTGACCAGCAGCGCGATAACCATTACCCAGAGGCCATGGAGTTCGGGAAACATCGACTGCAGAAGCATCACCATGGTGAGACTGACCATGGCGCTAATCATCAATACTTCTCCATGGGTGAAATTGATGAGCTGCAGAATGCCGTAGACCATGGTGTAGCCAAGCGCCACCAGCGCGTAGACGCTACCGAGAACCAGGCCGTTGAGAATCTGCTGAAAGAAGATGTCCATAAAAACAAAAACCCCTGCCGAGAGCGACAGGGGTTTGTAACACAGCTTTTCTAAAACCGATCTAGGGTTTTACTTGATGGTTAGCACGTATTTCGCAAGTGCGAGTGCATCGGCCTCGGACACATTGGGCTGTGCGGGCATGGGGATCGGGCCCCAGACGCCAGAGCCGCCCGACTTGATTTTCTTGGCCAGCTTCTCTGCTGCGCCACCGTCTTTCGCATACTTGGCCGCGACATCTTTGTAGGCAGGACCAACCATCTTCTTGTCATTCGCATGACAGGCGGTGCAGTTGTATTTCTTGAGCATTTCAGGGCTGGCCTGAACGCCGGCGGTCATGGCCAACAGAGACGCAGCAAGGACTAAGGAACGCATATTTCTCCTCCAGAGCATTGAAATTTCAGGTTTATGTAAAAACACGCATATTGTAAGGCAACTTCTTTTCTTCTCAGAGCTTTTATTTCCCTGAGAGCAGAGAGGCATCTGGGTCGGTCACCGCGCCTCGACTTGCGGTCGAGGCCAGGGCGGCAAACTTGGCCAGTACGCCGCGGGCGTAACGGGGCTTGGGCGGCTGCCAGGCGGCCTTTCTGCGGGCGATATCGGCCTCCGGAAGGTTGAGCTGGATGAGTAGTTTGTGGGCATCAATCGTGACCGAATCCCCTTCTTCAATAAGGGCGATCGTGCCGCCCACAAAGGCTTCCGGCGCCACATGGCCCACCACCATGCCCCAGGTGCCCCCAGAGAAGCGGCCATCGGTAATGAGTCCTACCGATTCGCCGAGCCCCTGGCCGATGAGGGCGGAGGTCGGCGCGAGCATCTCACGCATGCCGGGCCCGCCCTTGGGCCCTTCGTAACGAATGACGACCACATCGCCGGCCTTAATTTTTCGGTCCATGATGGCGGCCATGGCGTCGTCTTCAGAGTTAAAGACCCGAGCGGGCCCCGTGATGACGGGGTTCTTCAACCCGCTGATTTTTGCCACGCAGCCCTCGGGTGAGAGGTTGCCTTTGAGAATGGCGAGATGGCCCTCCTTGTAGATCGGCTGATCGATGGACCGAATGACGTCTTGGCCGGCTGGGGGCTGATCGGGAATATCCTTTAGTGTCTCAGCAATCGTCTTGCCGGTGATGGTGAGGCAGTCGCCATGCAGCAGGCCTGCGTTGAGCAGCATCTTCATCACCTGAGGAATCCCGCCCACCTTGTGCAGCTCCGTAATCACGTATTTGCCCGAGGGCTTAAGGTCGCAGAAGACCGGGGTCCGGCGACGAATACGCTCGAAGTCGTCGATAGACCAGTCGACCTCTGCGGCATGGGTGATGGCCAGAAAATGCAGTACGGCATTGGTGGAGCCGCCGGTGGCCATAATCACGGTTACTGCATTTTCGATGCTCTTTCTGGTGATGATGTCGCGGGGCTTGATGCCTTTTTTAATCGCCTCGACCAGCACCCGGGCAGACTCCGCGGCGCTGGCGATCTTTTCGTCGTCCTCGTTGGCCATGGTGGACGAATAGGGCAGGCTCATGCCCATGGCCTCAAAGGCCGAGCTCATGGTGTTGGCGGTATACATGCCGCCGCAGGAGCCTGACCCGGGGCAGCTCTTCTGTTCAATGGCTTTGAAGTCTTCTGGGGCAAGCCGGCCGGCGGTGAATTCGCCGACTGCCTCAAAGGCCGAAACGATCGTCAGGTCTTTGCCCTTATGGTGCCCCGGCTTGATGGTTCCGCCGTAGACATAGATGGCGGGTACATTGGTACGCGCAATGGCCATCATGCCGCCTGGCATGTTCTTGTCACATCCACCGATTACCACAACGCCGTCCATCCACTGGCCGTTGACGCAGGTCTCAATGCTGTCGGCAATCACTTCTCGGGATACCAGCGAGTACTTCATGCCCTCGGTGCCCATACCTATGCCATCGGAAATAGTGGGCGTACCAAAGACCTGTGGGTTGGCCCCAGAGGACTTTAGTGCGGCGATGGCGGCATCGGCCAGGGGCTGCAGGCCGCTGTTGCACGGGGTAATCGTGGAGTGGCCGTTGGCCACGCCGACCATGGGTTTTTCAAAGTCTTCTTCCTTGTAGCCCATGGCGTAGTACATCGAGCGGTTGGGGGCGCGGGCAACGCCTTGGGTGATGTTCTTTGAGCGGTTATTGAAGGCCATAGGATTCCTGTCTGTGTTGTATTAGGTATTAGATATTGAATACGGTCGCCGTAGGCATGATCGCCCTTATAGACACAGCCAATATTGTGACTCATGGCACACTGACCGACATGACGACTCCCCTGATGCACCCGCAGTTCGACCCGGTGGCCTTGTCGCTTGGCCCGCTTGCGATTCATTGGTACGGCCTGATGTACCTCTTGGCATTTGCTGCCTTCTATGTGGTGGGGCGCTACCAGATTCACGGTCGGTTTGATCCGCAACGCAGCGCACTCACGGTGAAGGACCTGGAAGACCTGCTTTTTCTGGGGGCCCTCGGGGTCGTCATTGGTGGCCGTCTGGGGTATGTTTTTTTCTACCAGCCGGGCTACTACCTGGCCCATCCTCTTGAGATTCTTGCTGTCTGGCAGGGTGGTATGGCCTTTCATGGGGGGCTTTTGGGGGTGATTCTGGTAATGACGTGGTTTGCCCAACGGCGTCTGCATATTGCCCAGGGCGCCCGGTTTTCCGAACGGTTCTGGGCTGTGGCCGATTATGTGGCGCCCCTGGTGCCGCTGGGTCTGGCCGCGGGCCGGCTTGGTAACTTTATCAATGGCGAACTCTGGGGTCGGGTTGCTGACCCGGCGATGATTCCCTGGGCGATGGTCTTTCCGCAGTCGGGCACCGATCTGCCAAGGCATCCCTCGCAGCTCTATCAGTTCCTGGGTGAAGGTCTTGTGCTCTTTGGGATTCTCTTCTGGCTGTCGCGTCGTCCGAAGCCCCGGGGTGTTCTGGCCTGTAGCTTTTTGGTTGGCTATGGGTCGCTGCGTTTTCTTGCGGAGTTTGGGCGAGAGCCTGATGCCTTCTTGGGGCTGCTGGCGCTCGGTGGTGAGGGGCTCTTGCCGGCCCTCTCGATGGGGCAGTGGCTCAGCCTACCGATGATTCTCTTGGGGTTAATCGGGATCCGAGTCTGCATGCGGGTGCGGCCCTAAGGGCAGGGAATATACCGACTGCCGAATATAGACGGCTTGGCTATCCTCGGTTGACATAAATCGCTGTCAATCCGGCATGCGGTTCCCGTAACCTGTCGCCCTTAGGACCCATGAGGCACCCTGGCATGTCATCGATGAACTCTGCTGAGACGGCCCCCGAATCTGGATCCCAGACCCCGGGTCATGTCTGGTGTGCGCGTTCGGGTGCCGGGGGAATGATTGCAACGGTCTGGCTCTCTCATCCAGGGCGCCACAACGCGATTTCAGTCACTATGTGGACGGAGCTTGCAGACCTCTTTCGCCGGTTCGCCGGGGAGCATAGTCTGCGGGCCGTGGTCGTTCGAGGAGAAGGGGGAGCCTTTGCCGCTGGGGCCGATATTTCTGAATTCGCCCAGAGTCGCTCGACCCGAGAGCAGGTTCAGCATTACCACGACCATGTAATCGGCGATGCGCTGCGGGCCATCATGCACTGTCCGGCGCCAGTGATTGCCGCCATCGATGGCCCATGTGTTGGGGGTGGCCTTGAGATTGCAGCGGTCTGCGATCTGCGAATTGCCAGTGATCGCTCCCGGTTTGGCATTCCGATCGGACGTCTGGGCTTCCCCTTGGCGCCGCATGAGGCGGCCTGTGTGGTGAGTCTGATTGGTCGGGCCAATGCACTTGAGTTGCTTCTGGAAGGCCGTCTGTGGTCGAGCGAAGAAGCGCTGGCCAAGGGGCTTGTTAACCGCGTTTTTGTGCCTGACCAGTGGGAGACAGAGGTCGAGTCTACGGTGGGCCGCATTATTGCGGGCGCACCGCATGCCGCCCGCCGAAATAAGTGGCTTATACAATCTCTAAGCCGCATCGATGATCGGGCAGTACTCTCTGAAGGCCAGCGACAGGCCTGTTGGGATTTTGTGGATACCCGAGACTATGCCCGTGGTCTCGATGCCTTTTTGACTAAGACGCGACCAAGCTTTCAACATGACTAGACTTTCTGCGGGCGTACCCCTCCCGCATAGCAGTAACCAGCTCCCGGTTTCTAACCTCTTTACGCTTCTCACCCAGTCGTACTCCGTGGTGAGAAGGCCGACCTCCTCCCCGGTGGTTTTAACCACAGAGGCCGGCTGCGTCTACCGTCTGCACGATATGGTCTGTGGCAGCGCGCGTATCGCGCACTATCTTCATGCCTTGGGCCTTCCCATGGGTAGTCGGGTGGCAGTGCAGGTGGAGAAGTCCCCTGAGGCGGTCATGGTCTACCTGGCCTGTCTGCGGTCGGGTATGGTCTTTCTTCCGCTCAACACCGCCTATCGGGCCTCCGAAATCGGGTACTTCTTTGAAGATGCCTCGCCGTCTCTGGTGGTCTGTAGCCCTGAGAATCTGTCCTGGGTAGCGCCCCTTGCCAAGGCCGCAGGCTGCGCCCATGTTGAGACGCTGGGCACAGCGATCGACGGTAGCCTCCTGGCAAAGGCTGCGCCCTTCAGCGATGACTTTGCCACCGTGCCGGTGGGTGCCGATGCGCTTGCCGCCATTCTCTATACCTCAGGCACTACCGGCCGTAGCAAGGGCGCCATGCTCACCCATGGCAATCTTGCCTCCAACGCCCAGGTATTGCATGCGGCCTGGGCCTGGCGGTCGGATGATGTGTTGGTACATGCGCTGCCGATTTTTCATGTCCATGGGCTTTTCGTGGCGCTGCATGGTGCGCTGCTGGCTGGTGCGCGCATGATCTGGCTGCCGCGTTTTGAGACCGAGACGGTGCTACGAGCCCTGCCGCAGGCCACCGTCATGATGGGGGTCCCCACCTTCTATGTTCGACTGCTGGAAGACGCGCGTCTGAACCCTGCACGCGTGCGCACTATGCGGCTCTTTGTTTCAGGATCGGCGCCTCTCCTGGCCGAGACCCACGCAGCATTTACCGAGCGCACGGGACATGCCATTCTCGAGCGTTATGGCATGTCCGAAACCGTGATGCTTACCTCTAACCCCTACCAGGGCCAGCGTAAGGCGGGCACCGTAGGTACGCCACTGGCTGGGGTGGGACTGCGGTTGATGGATGATACCGGGCAGGTCATTGGGCCCCAGCCTGGCCTGGTCTCTGCCATTGGCGGTGTGCAGGTACGCGGCCCGAATGTCTTCGTTGGCTACTGGAACATGCCAGAGAAGACCCGAGAAGAGTTCACAGACGATGGGTGGTTTAAGACAGGAGACATGGGGCGTTACGACGAAGACGGGTATGTGGTGCTCGTCGGTCGGAGCAAAGATCTGATTATTACGGGGGGTTATAACGTCTACCCCAAAGAAATTGAGATGCTGCTCGATGACCTCGCGGGGGTCGAAGAGTCGGCGGTCATTGGCCTGCCCCACCCCGATTTCGGAGAGGCGGTTGCGGCCGTGTTGGTGGCGCGTAAAGGGGTGACGATCGCGGAGGCCGATTTACTCGCGCAGGTGAAGGGCCAGATCGCTAACTACAAGGTTCCCAAGCGCCTCTTTGTTGTAGACCAGTTGCCCCGCAATGTGATGGGCAAGGTACAGAAGAATCTACTGCGAGACCAGTACGCCAAGACCTTTATCGCAGCCTAGAAGGCCCGCGTGAGCATGTAGCCCGCAAGCCCAAAGAGCAAGAGTGCAAAGGTTTTCTTAAGGCTTGCCACGTTCATGGCGTGGGCAACTTTCGCGCCAAGTGGTGCGGTGATTACCGAGCCGATAGCAAGAATGAGCAGGGCCGGAAGATAGATATAGCCGAGTGATCCGACGGGCAGCCCCTCCAGGGTGGCGCCAGAGACGGCGTAGCCAATGAGGCCGCCGGCCGCAATCGGAAAGCCCATGCCCGCGGAGGTGGCCACGGCCTGATGCATCTGTACATTGCACCAGGTGAGGAAGGGTACGGTGACAAAGCCGCCGCCAGCCCCGAGCAGGCTACTGAGAAAGCCTATGGCGCCGCCCACCGCAGTCTGGCCGACCGTACCAGGGACACTGCGGCCGGGCTTCGGCTTCTTGCCCTTGATCATCTGCCAGGCGGAGTAGCCCACGAAAATGGCGAAGATGGCAGCGAGTACGGAGCCCTTTAAGGCGCCTGCGAAATTCGCGCCAACAAAGGTTCCCAGAAAACCGCCGAGACCCATATTTTTTAAAAGGTCAGTGCGTACCGCGCCCCTCTTGTAATGGGCCCAGACACTGCTGACCGAGGTAAAGAGAATGGTCGTGAGCGAGGTGGCAATCGCCATTTTCACGATCGCGTCGTCGGGAAACTGCCGTGCGGTGAAGATCATGGTGAGAAAGGGCACCATCGTCATACCGCCACCAATGCCGAGTAGGCCCGCCAGAAATCCGGTACCTGCTCCAAGCAGGGCCAGTTCGCCAATAATCCATGGATCAAACATCTGGGGAGACTCCTTAGAGCGGCGGCGGTCGATCTCGGGCAAGGCCTACAGATCGACCCTGCGCAGACAAGCGACGATGGCCTATTCGAATAGTTTTTCTTGGGGGGCGAGTGCCTGATCTGCCTGCCGTATAAGTTCATTGAGGGCGCTGCGAAGGTCTTCCTCGTTGATACCGGCGGCCGCCTGGACCTTAGGGGCAGTGAGTAGTTCACGGGCGAGGGTGAGGGCCGTCATGACCGCAATGCGGTCGCTGCCCTGTAGCCGGCTGTTTTGCTTGATCTGACGCATCCGCGTATCCACCATGCCGACACACTCCATCAGCAGGGGCTTTTCGTCTGCAGGGCAGGCCAGGCGGTAGACCCGATCCATGATTTCTACTTCGACCTCTTCGGCCTTGGCCTGGCGGGTGGGGGACATAGGAGCTAGGCCTCAGAGCGGGGGTGGAGAATATTTTCGAGCCTCTGAGAGGCCTGGTCGATCCTGGACTGCAGGTCTCTGGCCTGCGCCTGACTAGACCGTAAGGCCTCCCGCAGACTGCGGTTTTCGTGTCGCGATTTCTCGAGGGCCGATGCGATGGAAGTGATCCGGTCCCGGAGGGTGTCGAGTTCATTAACCATACCGCGCATGGTATCAAGTCCAGACATAATCAAGAGATGAACCTTCAAAAAACGACGATCCGTTTTCGGTCCGCCGCGCAGGCCCCTCTCGTATTGTGGGCGCAGGCGGTCCTGTGGCGTCAGGGGCTCCCGAACCGCTGGTTGTGCTGCCTACTCGGCACATTGACGGCAGTCGGGGCGCTCGCCCTAGCCCCTACGGCAGTGGCTCAGGCCCCGGGCGGTACCCTGAGTCGTTTGTCGGCCGCGGCGACCGGTGCGTCTGCTTTACCTGGGCCGGGCCCTCTGGTCGCGGGCGAGGTCACGGTTTCGGCCTTCGCGGAGAGGCCGGCCGGAAGCCCGGGCGGGTCGATTCGACTCGGGCTCCTTCTTGAGCACGCCCCGGGATGGCATACCTATTGGCGCAATCCTGGTGACTCAGGCCTTCCTACAGAAATTAGCTGGCGGCTGGTGGACGAGACAGGCAGCCCGCTAGCCGGGCAGACTGGCCCAGTTTCTCTTGTAGCCTCAGAGATTCAGTGGCCGACGCCATCGCGTATGCCGGTGGGCCCCCTGGCCAGTTACGGCTATGAAGGCAGCCTGTTTTTAACGCAGACCGTCAGTCTGCCCAAGGATCTCACGGTGGGCGCGTCAGTTCGACTGCTAGCATCGGCATCCTGGCTCGTCTGCAAGGATGTTTGTATTCCTGGCGGAGCCGAGCTTTCGCTGCGGCTTGCGATTGAGAAGGCGGGGACGGCAGCGACTGCTGCAGGGACCACAGATTCCCTGGGTACGCGTGATTCATTGTTGGCCTCCGCCGAGCGATTTAGCCAGGCGGATCGCCGCCAGCCGGTGGTGGCGTCGGTCTCACCCCGATATGGCCTTGACACCGAAGGGCAGAGGCTGGTCCTTGAGGGAACCGATCCCCCTGAGGCGGTACGCGACGGGTATTTCTTTGTGGAAGTCGAGGGCCTCGTGGTCCCGGCTGCCGCACAGGCGCTCTACCAAACCGACAGGGGGTGGCGGTTGGAGATTCCCTTATCGGCCACGGCAAACCGGGCGGTACGGGAATTGGCGCAGGCCCCAACAGAACTTCGTGGGGTCTTTCGTCCTGCTCAGTATCCAGACGAGCCTGCGGTGCTGTGGTCGCTCGCTCCTGTGGCCTCGGCCTCAGCGCTTGCGGCGCGGGGCCGGCTCGTGAGTGAAGGAGAGACCGCAGCGCAGGCCTATGCCCGATCGGGTCATGGGATATACGGCATCGGCGGGATAGGGGGCGGCGGAGAGGGCAATGCCGGGGCTCGCGGTTTTCTGCTCGCTCTTGGGCTGGCCTTGATCGGCGGCATGTTGTTGAACCTAATGCCCTGTGTCTTTCCGGTGCTCGGGCTCAAGGTGCTGGCCTTTAGCCAGCAGGCGCATTCGCCCACGGAGGCCTGGCGACACGGACTGGTATTTACAGCGGGCGTGGTTGTCTCGATGCTTGTCTTGGCGTCGGTCTTTCTGGCGTTACGTGCGGCCGGTGAGGCAGTGGGCTGGGGCTTTCAGCTGCAGAACCCCTGGGTCGTGAGCCTTCTTGCGCTGCTTTTTGTGGTTATCGCCCTGAATCTCTTTGGCGTCTTTGAGATTGGTCTGGGGCTTGCCCGGGCTGGGGGAGGGATGGACTCGGGCGGCAGTGCCTTTGGATCCGGTGTGCTGGCCGTGGTTGTGGCCTCGCCCTGCACGGCCCCCTTTATGGGTAGTGCTCTGGGCTACACCGCCACTGCCTCGGTGCCGGCCGCCCTGTCGGTCTTTGCCAGCCTTGGATTTGGACTCGCTCTTCCCTATCTCATCCTTGCGGTCTGGCCACGGGCACTGGCCCTACTGCCGCGCCCCGGGGCTTGGATGGAGACATTTCGTCAGGCGCTAGGGTTCCCGATGCTCGCCACGGCCGCCTGGCTAGGCTGGGTCTTGGCCGAACAGAACGGCCCTGCTGCCATCCTGGCCCTTATGCTCGCCAGTATCTCTGCCGCGGTACTGTTCTGGGTCTATGGGGCCTGGCAACGTCGACGTATGGCCTCTGCAGAGGGTTCTCAGTGGGGCAAGCTGACGGTTATGGCCTGTGCGGCGGCTGCCTCGCTGGCACTGCTCTGGCAGGCCACCGAAGCCTCGCATGGATCTGGCTTGGCGACGTCGTCTTCCATGCCTTCCGGTTCTTCGTTGTCTTCTGGGTCTCCCTCTGCATCTGTATCGGGCCCGGCCGCTGTTCGTCCAAAGGGTCTGGCATGGGAGCCTGGCCTGCCAGAACAGCTCGCGGCCGATGGAAAGGTGGTCTTCGTAGATTTCACTGCCGCCTGGTGTATCAGCTGCCAGGCCAACAAGGCGCGTGTCATTGAACGCGGTGCCGTCGCCGATCGCCTATCGCAGCCGGGGCACCAGCTGGTGATTGCAGACTGGACCCGACAGGATCCCCGGATTACTAAAGAGCTCAACCGCCATGGTCGCAACGGGGTACCGCTCTATCTCGTGTTTGGGCCGGGGCTCTCGCAGCCCGAGATCTTAAGCGAGTGGCTTACGGAGTCGGACGTGATGGCCGCCCTGGATCGGGCTGCGCGTCGGCCGGCGTCGGGGTCGGCGTCGTAGGCGCCGAAGCGGGTCTCGCTCTGGCGGGTGGCGATCTGGCTGCCGCCGTCAACGCGGTGACAAATGCAATCTGCGTGAGCCCCGCCGCCTGGGCGCGCGAAATGATCTCAGCGATGCGGGCATAGGGGGTTGATCCATCGGCACGTATCTGTACCTGAGCCGATGGGTCATTGCGGGCCTTCTCGGCAAGCTGGGCCTGTATCCCTTCCGGACCGCCATCGGCGGCCAGGCTGTCGATCAAGACCGTGCCGTCTGCCGCAACATCAATCCGAATCACCGGTGCGCTTGCGGGAAGAGGCGGGGCATCGGCCTTAGGCAGGGCGAGTGCGAGCCCCTGTGTCATGAGGGGGGCAGTGACGATAAAGATAATTAGCAGTACCAGCATGACATCAACAAACGGGGTCATGTTGATCTCCGAGATTGGCTCGGCCTCCGCCTGCTCCGCCTGCGAAGAAAACTGACCTATGCCCATGTGATTGGGGCCCCGCTGCCTCTAGCGCAGACTGGCCTGCAGGTCGCGGGCAAACCCATCGAGCTCGGCCATGATCAGTCGATTAGTGCGGACCAAGGCGTTGTAGGCGATGACTGCCGGAATTGCGACAAAGAGGCCAGCCGCAGTCATGATGAGCGCCTCGCCGACAGGACCCGCCACCTGATTGATGAGAACGGGGCCTTCGCCTTCTATCGCCATGAGGGCATTGAATATCGACCAGACGGTACCGAAGAGCCCCACAAAGGGCGCGGTACTGCCGATCGTAGCCAGGGCGGTTAGACCTGATTCGAGCGCGGCTTTTGCATCGAGTAGGGCGGCGCGCAGGCTGCGGGTTACCCGATCCTCTTCGGGTACCGAGGCAGCTAGGGTTCCGTGAGAACCTACTGGCGTTAGAGCCGCGGCCGCGATCGCCTCTAGCAGTCCGGTCTGGTCTGCGTCGACGAGTCGCCGCCTTCCCTCGTCGGGGGACGATGCCGACCAGTAGAGGCCGATAAGCGCTCGGACAGACCGCTGCGCTTTTCGGGCGTGATGCACCCTACTGAAGATGACTGACCAGGACCAGACAGACATTACAAGCAGCACCACCGCGACTCCACCGATTACGGCGTCGATAGGTGCCGTCATTTGATGCGCTTATGCGGACAGGCTCTCCTCTGACAGTGCCCGTAGAGGGCCAGGGAGTGGTCTTGGAGTTCGAACCCTTTTTCTTCGGCAATCTTATGTTGGCGATCTTCGATCTTGGCGTCGAAAAACTCTTCGACCCGCCCGCAGTCGAGGCATACGAGGTGATCATGGTGGCTGCCCTGGTTGAGCTCAAAGACCGCCTTACCTGACTCAAAATTTGAGCGCAGCAAGATGCCGGCCTGTTCAAACTGGGTCAGCACCCGATAGACGGTTGCAAGCCCGATATCGACATTCTCTGCCAACATGACCCGATAGACATCCTCTGCGCTCAGATGGCGGGTCTTTGACTGCTCGAAAATCGCCAGTACCTTGAGGCGGGGCACGGTTACCTTCAAGCCAGTATTTTTTAGGTCGGCAGCAAGCTGATCAGCGGGCGTCATGCGGCTTATGATAATGGGTTTGATTGCCCAACCTAGGCCTTTCCTTTGGATTCGTGGTGCAATCGGGGGTATGCGTATGACTCTTTATTCATTTTTCTTACGAGGCCGACTGCTCGGCGCCTTCAGCCTAGCCACTGCGGCAGCCCTGACCTCTGGCTGCACCGCGGTGGATCAGTTTCGGGAGAACCCTCCGAACTGGCTTACCCCCTATCGTCCCGACATCGGCCAGGGGAACTTCATTTCTCAGGACATGGCGGAGCGACTCTCTCAGGGCATGGGCCGCGATCAGGTCCGCGCGATTCTTGGTACTCCTCTGCTGGTTGATCCATTTCGGGATAACCGTTGGGAATACGTTTTTGATATTCGTCGCGGTGATGGCCAGCGCGAACGCAGGCGGTTTTTCGTGCGTTTCGAGGGGGATCGGCTGGCCGAGTGGGGTGGCGATACTCTGCCCCGGGCCTCTGCAGATGCACTCTTGCCTCTGCGCCCTGCGCGCTAGATCCATCGCTTTTACTTTAATAACGCTGTTCTATCCATTCCCGACAGACCAAGGACTCAGACCGTATGGCAATTAAAATCGCAGTGGCAGGCGCCTCCGGACGTATGGGCCAGGGGCTGATCGCCGGGGCGTTGGCCCAGTCTGAGACGACCCTCGTGGCCGCCCTCGACCGGGCCGAGAGCCCCCTGATGGGGAAAGATGCAGGGCAGGCCTTAGGCCAGTCGACCGGCGTGATGGTGACCGACAACCCCGCGGTACTTGCGCATGCTGATGTCCTTATCGACTTCACCCGACCACAGGCAAGCCTCGCATACCTCGACGCCTGTCAGACCCACCGTACCCGTCTGGTGCTTGGCACCACCGGGTTTGATGCCGCTGGGCTTTCCCAGATTCGGTCCTTGGCGGCAGCCGTACCCGTGGTCTTTGCACCCAACATGAGTATTGGGGTCAATGTCACCCTGAAGATACTAGAACACGCCGCCCGGTATCTTGCGGAAGGGTTTGATATTGAGGTGATAGAGGCCCACCATCGTCAGAAGGTCGATGCCCCGTCAGGTACCGCCTTAAAAATGGGCGAGGTGGTGGCCCGAGCGGCAGGTCGCGATTTCTCGCGGGATGCCGTCTTTGGGCGACAGGGCCATACCGGCCCCCGCTCCGACCGCGAGATTGGATTTTCCGTAATTCGGGGGGGCGATATTGTTGGCGACCATACCGTACTGTTTGCCGGAGCCGGAGAGCGCATCGAGATTACCCATCGATCGTCGTCGCGCTCCACCTATGTCGAGGGCGCCTTGCGTGCCGCCCGTTTCTTAATGGGCCAGGAGGCTGGCCTCTTTGATATGCAGGATGTTCTGGGGCTAGAGCGATAAGAGCTCGCGTGCAAGTGCGCGTGAGCCGCTCTTGAGCCCCTCGTCGCCGAGCATGCGTGCGATCTCCTCGGTGCGACCCTCTCCTACGAGCTGCTGCAACTGGCTTTCTATTTGACCCTGATCGTTTACTGACTTGCTCACCTGGAGGTGATGGTGGCCGCGGGCGGCAACCTGTGGCAGGTGGGTAACGGCGAGCACCTGCCGGGCGGCGCCGAGTTCACGCAAGAGTCGACCAACAACATGGCCTGTATTACCGCCAATGCCGACGTCGACTTCATCAAAAATAAGGGTTGGCGTGTCTGTGGCCTGGGCTGCCACAGCGGCAATTGCAAGACTCACCCGGGAGAGTTCGCCGCCGGACGCCACCTTGGCCAGGGGAAAGGCGGGCCCCTGAGCCTGATGCTGTAATTCAAAGACCAGGTCTTCTAGGCCGTGACTGGCGGGGGCCTCCCGTGGCTGCAGACGTACCTGAAACTGCATGCCTCCCATCGCCAGTTCTCTTAGCCACGTGGTTACCTGCGCGCTGAAGGCCGGTGCGGCCTTCTTTCGCGCCTTGCTAAGAGTCTCGGCTTGCATGGTGTAGGCGCCGTATGCCTTATCGACCTGGGCCTTCAGGGCTGCGATATCCAGCGCGTCTTCGGCCTCAGCAAGCGCCGCGTCCACCTCGGATTGCAGGTTGTAGAGGTCCTCGGGGCGCACCCTCAGTTTTCGCGCGGCCTCAAAGATCTGGCTTACACGGCCTTCGACCTCTTCAAGCCTTGCTGGGTCGAGATCAGTACGGGCAAGGTATCGGCTCAGCGCAGAGCCTGCTTCCTGCAGTCCGATCGTGGCACCCTCGAGCAGGTCAGCAATCTCAGAGAGTCGACTGTCTTTGGCGGTGAGACCACGGAGCCGGTCAGACAGGCGACTTGTACGGGCCACGAGGCTCTGGTCTTCGGCCTCTTCGATCTCCTCGAGTGCTGCCTGGGCCTCTGTCATCAGTTCTGCCCCATGCGAGAGCCTGCGTTGCTCCTCGCTGAGTTCTTCCCAGTCGTTTGGGCCCAGGGCCAGTGACTTTAGGGTCTCACTCTTCCACCGTAACTGGCCAGCCCGCTCTTCGATCAGGGTGGCCTCTGTCTGTGCCTCGTCGAGCTGGGCCTGTCGTGCCTGCCAGTGGCTAAAGGCCTGAGCCACCTGCACCGCAAGCTCCGCCAGACCCGCATGACGGTCGAAAAGGGCGCGCTGGGCCCCAGCCTTTTGCAGCGCCTGATGGGCATGCTGCCCGTGAATCTCTACCAGCATCTCGCCGAGTTCGCGTAACTGGTTTAGGGTGACCGGCTGGCCGTTGATCCAGGCCCGTGATCGACCGGCAGACTCAAGGGTGCGCCGAAGCAGCAGGCTGTCGTCTACCCCCTCTAGCCCCGCGGTCTGTAGCCAGGCGAAGATGGTGGGTTGCAGCCGCTCTGGCGGAAGAAATTCGGCGGTGAGATCGGCGCGTGCGGCGCCTGGCCGAATCTGGGCGGGGTCAGCCCGGTCTCCGAGGAGAAGACCCAGGGCATCAAGGAGGATGGATTTTCCGGCACCGGTCTCCCCCGTGAGTACGGTGAGGCCTTCAGAGAGGTCGACCTCGAGGGCCGAGACAATCACAAAGTCGCGAAGCGTCAGGGTGCGCAGCATAGTGGCGTATCGATTCAGACATGTTCGGTGGGCGGGGCGGGATCAGGCCGACCCGCAAGCACCGGGTTGGCGCTCCAGTGCAGTTTATGTCGCAGCATGGCGTAGTAGTCATACCCCTTCGGGTGAAGAAGCCGTACAGGGTAGGGGGCTGCCTGAATCTGAATCTTGTCTCCGTCTTGAAGCGCGGTGAGCGCCTGCATATCGCAGTGCAGTTCCGTACCTGCCCCATCGTTGACCACTACCGTTACCTGGGCCTCCCAGGGCAGCACAATGGGCCGGCTTGAGAGGGCCTGGGGTGCTACGGGCACAAGAATGGCGCCCTGCAGCCTTGGATGAAGGATGGACCCATTGGCTGATAGGGCATAGGCCGTAGAACCCGTGGGCGTTGCGAAGATCAGGCCATCGGCCCGCAGACTCTGGAGATAGTTTCCTTCCACAAAGACATCGACCTCAACCATTCTGCTCACTGCGCCTCGGCTGATTACCGCATCGTTGAGCGCTGGGGCCTGGAAGATCGGCACCCAGGGGGCCTGGGGGCCTTCGCGTCGGGTAACTACCACCTGGAGCAT
>JBJOHS010000111.1:0-7149 GCA_046047535.1 Pseudomonadota bacterium | reverse complement strand
AATCGAGGGCTTTCCCTTTGCGCTGGTCGCGGTGCATCGGGCGTTAATAACCCTCAAATTTTGCGGAGTGCGTCAATGAAAGTTTCCACCTCTAAAGTGGTTGCAAGCCGCCGTTCGGTGCAAGGATCGGGTGCGAGCCGCCGTCTTCGCCGTAGCGGTAAGGTTCCGGGCATTATTTATGGCGGAACCTCCGCCCCTGTCTCTATCGAGATGGACCACAACCCTATTTTCCTGTCACTGAAGGCCGAGGCTTTTCACTCCTCGATTCTCTCGCTCGAACTCGATGGCACAGCCGAACAGGTTCTCCTTAGAGACTTTCAGATGCACCCCTACAAGGCCCAGGTTCTTCACGTTGATTTTCAACGGGTCGATGCCAATGCCAAGCTGCATACCAAAGTGCCCCTGCACTTCGTTGGCCAAGAAAACTCTCCGGCGGTCAAGCTTGAGGGCGCCATCGTTAGCCACATCCTTAACGAACTCGAGGTCAGCTGCCTGCCCAAAGATCTCCCCAGCTTCCTCGAGGTTGATCTCTCTGGTCTGAGCCTGGCCCACCCCGTGCACGTAAGTAACATCAAGCTGCCCGCAGGTGTCAGCCTGGTTATGCATGGCCAGGGCGACCCGGTCATTGCCACAGCCTCCAAGGCGGCTAATGCCGAGCCTGTCGCCGACACCAACAGCCAGACCACCGCAGCCGCTGCCCCTGCCAAGTCGTAGCGCGGCACCTGCGTAACTGAGGCCGATTCTTGGGGCCTATTCGACTGGTTGCCGGGCTTGGTAATCCCGGTGCAGCCTATGCGCTGCACCGGCACAATGTGGGCTTTTGGTTCATTGAGCAGGCTGCCCGGCGCTGGGGCCAAGGCACATCGACCGCAGGCATCGACAACTGGCCTCTCGAATCCAAGTTCCAGTCACGCGTCTGTAAGGTTTCTATGGATACGCCTTCAGGCCACCACGCTGTATGGCTCGTCTGCCCGCAGACCTTCATGAACCGATCAGGCGCGGCAGTCTCAGCAGTTGCGCGCTTTCATCAAATCGCCCCAGAAGAAATTCTCGTGGTCCACGACGAACTCGACATCGCCCCGGGCGATATTCGGCTTAAACAAGGCGGCGGCCACGGGGGCCACAACGGGGTGCGCGATATCGCCACCCAACTCGCAAGCCCCAGCTTCTGGCGGCTACGGCTGGGTATTGGACATCCGCGCACGCTCGGGCTTTCTCAGGAAGTCGCAGACTTTGTATTGCATCGGCCCCGTGCCGAAGAACAACAGCAGATCGACGAGGCCATAGGCCGGTGCTTGAACGTGCTGCCCCAGATTGTTTCAGGCGGCTTCGGGCCCGCGCAGCGGCTGCTGCACAGCCCCACTCCAGAAGGAAAGACCTAGCCATGGCATTGCAATGTGGAATCGTCGGCCTGCCCAATGTAGGCAAGAGCACACTCTTTAATGCGCTTACCAAGGCCGGCATCGCGGCAGAGAACTATCCCTTCTGCACTATCGAGCCCAATACCGGCATCGTCGAACTGCCCGACCCGCGCCTCACACAACTCGCCGCCATCGTCACACCCGAGCGGGTGCTGCCCGCCACCGTTGAGTTTGTCGATATTGCGGGGCTGGTCGCAGGCGCCAGCAAGGGCGAGGGTCTGGGCAATCAGTTTCTTGCCAACATTCGTGAGACCGATGCCATCGTGAATGTCGTGCGGTGCTTTGAAGACGAAAACGTGGTCCACGTGAATGGCCGAGTGGACCCCATTGCCGACCTCGAGACCATTGCAACCGAGCTCGCACTGGCAGACCTCTCTGGCGTAGAAAAGCAACTCGCCAAGGCCGTAAAACCCGCCCGGGCGGGCGACAAAGAGGCAGCCCGACTCGTCTCGGTATTAGAAAAGTGTCAGACCCAGCTCGATCAGGCCAAGCCCATTCGCGCGCTTGATTTGTCTGACGAAGAAAGGCTGCTGATTCGGCCCTTCTTTTTCATCACTGCCAAGCCCGGCATGATCGTAGCCAATGTGGCTGAAGACGGGTTTGAGAACAACCCGCATCTGGAAAAACTCAAGGCCTATGCAGGCGGACTGGGTATGCCCGTGGTGGCGATCTGCGCTTCGGTCGAGTCTGAGATTGCCGACATGCCCGATGAAGACAAGGCGGTCTTTCTTGCAGATATGGGCATGGAAGAGCCGGGGCTCAACCGCCTCATTCGGGCGGCCTTCGGTCTGCTGGGGCTACAAACCTATTTCACTGCCGGTCCTAAAGAGGTTCGGGCCTGGACGGTACGCATCGGCGCCACCGCCCCACAGGCTGCGGGCGTGATTCATACCGACTTTGAACGCGGCTTTATTCGTGCCGAGGTCATTGGCTTTCAAGACTACATTACCCATAAAGGGGAGCATGGGGCCAAAGAGGCCGGCAAAATGCGGTTAGAAGGTAAGGAGTACATCGTCAAAGACGGCGATGTCATGCACTTCCGATTCAACGTCTAGGGCGGAACTTTCACCATGCGTACTTCTTCGGATAAGCCGGATAAAGCAGACAGACCAGACAAACCCAAAGGCGGCTTTGATCAGCCCCGCGAGGTCTGGAACAGTCGCTTCGACACACCAGAATTTCTCTTTGGCCAGGCGCCCAACGCCTACCTGGTCAGCCAGCGGCATTTATTGCGGCCTGGCCGTGCGTTGGCCATTGCCGATGGCGAGGGCCGCAACAGCGTATGGCTGGCAGAGCAGGGGTGTACGGTCGATGCGTTTGACATCTCCGATGTGGCCATTGAGAAGGCTAGGCGGTTTGCCGCCGACCGCGGGGTAGCAGTCAATTTCCAGTGCTGCGGCTACGAAGATTTTGCCTGGAAGTCAGGCCATTACGACCTGGTGGTCGGAATCTTCTTTCAGTTTGCCACCCCGGCTATGCGGGCCGAACTCTTCGAGAAGATGGCAACAAGCCTCAAGCCAGGCGGCCTTGTGGTGATACAGGGCTACACCGCCAAGCAATTGGAGTACAAGACTGGGGGGCCCAACAAGCTTGACCACCTCTACGACGAACAAATGATTCGTGAGGGATTCCCGGGGTTTACCTGGCTTGATCTGCGCTGCTACGAGGCCGAACTCTCAGAAGGGTTAGGCCACAGCGGCATGTCAGCGCTGCTCGGCGCGGTGGGCCGAAAAAGCTAAAGCACCTCAGGGTTAGGAAGGGCGACCCGCGGAGTCAAGGACCCGACCACTAGTCAGTACTTCACCGTGCAGCCATAGGGAACCGACTCCGCCACCGACACCGGTTTGCCATTGAGCGCCTCGGCCATGGCCTGCTTCATATAGTTGGTCGCCCGAGCGATATCCGCCGGGTTCGCCGACCGAATGCTGTCAATCGCCCCGTGATAGACAACCATACCCTGTGGATTAATGAGCACCATCTGTGGCGTGGTCTTCGCCCCATAGGCGCGCCCCACCTTGCCGTCACTATCGAGTGCCGCAATGACCCCCACCGCCTTCATCTCTGAATTCCAAGCAGCCATCTCTTTCGGTGTCTTGTATTCAGAGTGGCTTGCATTGGTGGAATTAATCTGGACCCAGACCACTTTGCCGTCTGCCGCCTGTTTCTGCGTCGACTGCATATTGCCTGACTGGTAATGCTTCTTTACAAAGGGGCACTCAGGGTTCACCCACTCCAGCGCCACCCAGCGGCCCGAAAAATCCCTCAGTGAGAACGCTTTGCCAGAGGTGTCCGTGAGAGAAAAAGCAGGTGCTAAGCTTCCCGGATTGGCAGCCTTCGCGCCTGACGTAATGATGGTCATTCCCACGCAGCTCCCCAATAAGAGCAGACCCAGAGCCCGTCGACGCAGAGAGGTGATAGTCATGATTCGGCACACCATCAAAAAGAGTAAAAAGATTTGTTAGTCTAGCGATATCAGAACCACTTCCCCCCACCCCCTGCACGGTCATCCCCCGCCCATGAAATCCCTCGAAGTCTTTGTCGAACGCGTTATCTTTGCCAGCCGCTGGATTCTGGTGGTGTTTTATGCCGGGCTTGGCGCTGCCCTTTTTGTCTATGCCATTTCGTTTGGCATGAAGTTCTACAAGGTGGCCATCAACATGCCGAGCATGACCGATGCCGACATGATTCTCTCCATGCTCGCCCTTATTGATGCCGCCCTGGTTGCAAGCCTTCTGGTCATGGTCATGCTTTCGAGTTACGAAAACTTTGTCAGCCGATTCGACCAGACCGACAACGAGGTGGCCTGGCTCGGCAAACTCAATTCGGGCAGCCTCAAGATCAAGGTGGCCGCCTCCATCGTGGCCATCTCCTCTATTCACCTGCTACAGGTCTTTCTCAATATTGATCAGTACAGCTCCGAGAAGGTGATGTGGCTTACCATCCTGCACGTCACCTTTGTCATCTCCGCCCTGCTCATGGGCTTTCTTGAAAAAATCATGCACGCTATTAAGGACCACTAAATGAAAAATCGTCTGCTGCAACTACTCTTCTCTGTCTTTGGCCTCGGGGCCAGCACGGTGCTCGTTCCTGGGCCCTTGGCCGCAGACCTGCCCAAGGAACCCGTGCAAGAGCTGGTCAAGATCGATCGTGCCATGGGCAGCGGGGCCGAGGCCGTTGCCGGCAAGAATGTCTTCGTGCACTACTCTGGTTGGCTCTATACGACCCAAGCCGCCGACGGTAAGGGCAAGAAATTCGACAGCTCTGTCGACAGAGGCCGCCCCTTTAACTTCCCCCTGGGGGCAGGTCGCGTTATTGCGGGATGGGACCAGGGCGTCGCAGGCATGAAGGTAGGTGGTAAGCGCACACTGGTTATACCGCCGCAGATGGGCTATGGCGCTCGGGGCGCGGGTGGCGTTATTCCCCCCAACGCCACCCTTATATTTGATGTTGAACTACTCGACGTAAAGTAGCTTCTAGGCGCCGGTTAGGCGGCGCGCTTTAGGGCCTCAATACGCTCGTCAAGCGGCGGGTGGCTCATAAAAAGCCGCTTCAGACCACTGCCCATACCGCCACTAATACCAAATGCCTCAAGCTGCTCCGGCAGATGGGGCTGCTTGACCGACATCTGTAGGCGCTCAAGGGCAGCGATCATCTTCTGGCGGCTTGCCAGGTCTGCCCCCCCAGCATCGGCCCGGTACTCGCGCATACGGCTAAACCACATCACAATCGCGCTGGCAAGAATTCCCAAAATAATCTGGGCCACGATTGCGGTGATCCAGTAGGCAGGGCCGTGGCCGCGTTCGGTCTTGAACACCACACGATCGATAATGTGGCCCAAGACACGTGACAAGAAGAAGACAAAGGTATTGACCACCCCTTGAATCAGGGCCAAGGTGATCATGTCGCCATTGGCCACATGGCTCACCTCGTGGGCGAGCACCGCCTCAACCTCATCGCGGGTCATGCTCTGCAGAAGACCAGTGCTCACCGCAACGAGCGCATCGTTGCGAAACATACCGGTGGCAAAGGCGTTGAGGTCTGGCGATTCATAGATGGCCACCTCTGGCATACCGATACCCGCCTTCTGCGCCTGCCGCTCAACGGTACGCACCAACCACTGCTCAAGCTCAGTTCTCGGCTGGGTAATCACCTGGGCACTCGTCATTTGCTTGGCCATAAACTTCGACATCGCAAGCGATATCAATGACCCCGTCATACCGACCACCGCCGACAGCAGCAACAAGGCACCGAGATCAAGCCCAACGCCTGCCTGATCGAGCACATTGCCCAGCCCAAAGACAGAGATGATGACACCCAAGACCAGCATCACTGCCAGGTTGGTCAGTACAAAAAGAAAGATACGTTTCATGAGAGATTCTTGTAGAGAAGAGTTTTTATGGGAATGGAAATAAGACGCGAGATGCGTGTCACAGGCGCTTAGATGAAGGAGGGCTCAATAAGTTTCAAGACCCTCCCGACTTTGTTGCGATTATTTACGTCTCAGGGAGAAATGCTGCGTTACAGGTGCGTCTTGTCTTATAGTCCAAGGCCATGACGCCTCCGCCCTCCAGACCCTCGCTCTCACAGGCCAAGACCTCTCTCGGTTCACACGTCTCACGAACCTTTCTTGCCGGCCTGCTCGCGATTTTTCCTTTTGTCGCCACTGCGTTACTACTCGTATTCGCGGGCCGACTGGTCATCGAGTGGTTTGGACCAAACAGCCGGTTTGGTCAGGTTCTCACCCAGATGGGCCTTGGACTTTCTGGTTCGGAATGGGTGGGGTACACCCTGGGCCTCATGCTTGTGGGCCTATTTATTTTCGGGCTCGGACTTATCGTAGAGAGAGGTCTACAGAAGTGGGTTCACGGCCTTATTGATGGGCTCATGGGTCGTATTCCTGTAGTGAGAACCGTCTACGAGACTATTCGCCAGTTTGTGCAGCTTATTTCGCATAGAGACGAGAGTCGCCTTAACTCGATGCAGCCTGTCTGGTGTCAGTTTGGGGGTGAAGGCGGTGTGACGGTACTGGCGCTACTCTCTTCCTCTGAGCCCGTCTATGTAAAAGATCGGCTCTGCTATGCGGTTGTGGTTCCTACCGCGCCTGTTCCCATTGGTGGGGGTCTGCTCTTTGTTCCCACTGAGTGGGTGACAAATGCCGAAATAGGTATGGAGGCGCTCACCAGTATTTATGTGTCGCTTGGGGTGACCGCTCCGCAGGCATTACGGTCGCAAAGGGGTTCGGCAGCGTCGGCACCCGCTGAGACAGAGGAATCGGCGAAATCGCCAGATTCTGAGCGCTCGGATAGCTCGGCGTCTGGAGCGGGCTGAGCCGGGTGCGATGATGGTGCTTCTGCAACCAGCGCGAGTTCTGGCGGCTTAAAATTTGGATCAAAGCGCGTGTCGAGAATTTCATGTCTGTAGACGGTTTGGCACGACTCGATAAACCGCCGCAAGACGAAGAGAAAATTGGGCACCTGAAGCCCAAAGTTGTAGTGCACCGCGCACGAGATAAAGAGACCTACGTCGCCATCGTCCCAACGATGAAAGACGAACTTTGACACCAGTAGCCGCTCGTTGAGTTTGCCGCAGAGGGCGGCAATGGCGGAATCGGCCGCCTGGGGGTTAAGCATATAGAGCGCGCGAATGAATATTGCGCCGATATCGTTGTCGATCTCAAGCCGCATACCCGCACCGGTGCCTACGATAAAAACATTCTCTTCTTGTAGCA
>JBJOHS010000110.1:0-9432 GCA_046047535.1 Pseudomonadota bacterium | reverse complement strand
CCGAAGCCCTGTTGTCCCAGCTGAAGCCAGGCGGAAGGTTAGTCGCCCTTGTGGGCCATGCCCCGGTAATGCAGGCAACCCTAATCGAACGGGCAGGCGAATCGTTTCGCAGTACAGCCCTCTTTGACACCCTTACGCTCCCCCTTGAAGACCAACCTCTCCATCAGGAGTTTGTATTTTGATTCCCCTCTTTTCAGAATCGTTGCGGTCTGACTGGGTCAGTCGACCTGCCAGCCGTTGGTACCACGCATTCGTCGTCGCGCTGACTCTGGCCATTCTCGTCCCAGTTTCAGGCCAGGCCATGAGCCTGGCCCAGGCTCTAGAATTCTCGCTCGGCCACGATGCGGAATTTCTGGCGGCACAGAAGGCTCTGATCGCGAGCGAGGAACGGTTACGGCAATCACGTGCGCGTCTCTGGCCAAGCCTTTCTGCCGAGCTTGACACTCGCCGGATCGATGCGGAGCGGGTAGATCTGGGTTCAGATCTCACGCTCAACCAGAAGAGCTATGCCGTGACCATTCGGCAGCCCCTCTTTAATCTGGCGCTCAGCAGAGGGTTCACCCAAGCCGAACAGAGACTAGAAGCAAGTCGGGCGATCCTCGCCCAGGCCCGTCAAGATGCCATGCTCCGGGTCGTTTCGGCCTATTTCGATATTCTCGTAGCCCAAGACTCCCTCGCGACAGTGCAGGCCGAGAAGGTGGCTATTGCCGAACAACTCGCCCAGGCACAACGTAGCTTTGAAGTGGGAACGGCCACCATTACCGACCAGCAGGAGGCTAAGGCGCGGTTTGACCTGGCCTCGGCCCGGGAGATCTCAGCCCAGAACCAGCTTGACATTGCGCGTAACGGACTCGCTCTGCTGACGCGCCAGCCGACTCCCGAGGTACTGGGAGGCATCGGTCGCTTGGGGGGCTTGGGGCCTCGTATTCCATCACCAGAGCCACAGGATATTGAATCCTGGGTAGCAGCAGCCCGAGCTCAGAACCCTAACGTTGTCCGGGCGAGGATGCTTGCGGAGGCAGCCCGCACAGAGGTTGGGCGACGGCGAGGAGGCGATCTGCCCAGTCTGGTTTTTAGTGCATCGCACTCCGGCATTTGGGAGTCGACCAGCCCAACAGATGAATCAAGGCGCAACGTTGTGGGCGTCACCCTAACCGTTCCTCTCCTTGGGGGGCCGGTGCCCGCTGAGGTTCGAGAGGCCGTGGCCCTGTCTGAAGAGGAGGGGTTTAAGGCCCAGGGCGTCTTACTCTCTGCGGAGCAGGCAACCCGCTCGGCCTACCTCAGCGTAATGGCGGGGCTCGCACAGGTCCGCGCGCTTGAGGCTGCAGAGCAGTCGAGCCAGCTTGCCCTGGCATCCAATAAGCTCGGCTACGAGGTAGGGGTACGTATTAATATCGATGTCCTTAATGCCCAACAGCAGGTCTTTGCGGCACAGCGTGACCTCTCAAAGGCCCGTTATGACACGCTCCTGGCAAGCCTGCGGCTGAAGGCAGCGGCGGGGAGCCTTGCTGCCGACGACGTACTAACAATTAGCAAGACCTTGGATGCTGGACGGAAGCCGTAATGATCGATCAGCCCGAGGCTAATCCTCGGCAACCCAACCAGGAACAGCCGACCGTGAACGTTCTCTGTATCAAGTGGGGGACCAAATACGGCAGCGACTATGTCAATAGGCTCTACCGAATGGTCTCAAGGCACCTAAGCCGCCCCTTTCGGTTTGTATGCCTCACCGATGAACCCCACGATATAGACTCAGCCATTGAGACCCGACCGATCCCCAAAATTGGCTTTGCACCATTTGACCAGAGAGATCCCTGGGTTTTCCAACATGGGTGGTTGAAGCTGACCTGCCTCGCAGCGCCTCTCCACGACGTAGTGGGTAAGACGCTTTTTCTTGATCTCGATATCGTCATTGTCGATTCCCTCGATCCCTTCTTTGATCGGTCATCGCCATTTACAGTCATCAAAGAGTGGGACAAAAAAGATGGCACGGGCAACACCTCCGTATTCTTGTTTGAGGCGGGGGCCCACGCCGATGCACTGGACTATTTAAGAGACGGTTATCCCGCGGTAATTAAGCGGGTACGAAATGAGCAAGAATTCATGACCGGCTTTATTCGCGACCAAGGCAAGCTCGGTTACTGGCCTGACGAATGGTGTAGGAGTTTCAAGCGCCACTGTATGCAGTCAGGGCTTTCCTCCTGGTTTAAGGCGCCGGAAATTCCTGCAGGTGCGCGCATTATCATCTTTCACGGTAAGCCCAACCCGCCAGATGCAATTCGGGGTATTAGCGGAAAGTGGTATCGACGCGTTCTGCCAACGCCTTGGGTAGACCTGCACTGGCGATGACCTACGAATTTTTTTTCCGAACGGTCTATCGCCTCGTTAGTTATTCGCTGCTTCTTCCTTCTCTTCTCTGGCTCCTCTGGCGTAGCCACCGAGAGCCATCCTATCGGCGGCACCTTAAAGAAAGGCTGGGCTGGGTAGACATCGACCCCGACCATTCAGGCGCAATCTGGATACATGCTGCCTCTGTTGGCGAAGTGATGGCCGTCTCACCCCTCATCGACGCATTACTCACCATAGGCCCCCACTGGAACATCGCTGTATCGACGAACACACCAACCGGCCGAAGCCGAGCGCAGGCCCTCTGGGGAGAGCGCATTCTTTGCTTCTATGCCCCCCTAGATACTCCAGGCGCGATAGATCGACTGGTAAGGCGGCTACAGCCAACGCTCCTGCTGACCGTAGAACGGGAGATCTGGCCTGAGCGATTTCTCAGGTGCCAAGACTGGGGTATTCCTACTGTGGTCATCAACGGTCGGCTCAGCGCCAGATCTGCAAGTCAATACCGAAGGTTGCGATCCTTTTTTCGCAGAATTTGGGGCTCGGTCAGCCTCGTAACAACGCCAGACCCTGAGAATGCGGAAGCATTTAGGCAGCTTGGTCTGCCTGCCGAACGCGTTGCAGTCACCGGAAACCTTAAGTTTGATATCCCCCCCCCAACCGCCACAAATAGGGGACCTTTTATCCCTAGCCCTGAGGCAACAGCCGCAGTGCCAACAACCTTCATCGTGCTCGGCAGTAG
The DNA here is from genome assembly GCA_046047535.1 of Pseudomonadota bacterium. Lineage (GTDB taxonomy): Bacteria > Pseudomonadota > Gammaproteobacteria > Burkholderiales > Burkholderiaceae_A > Hahnella. Next base: position 6,344 of record JBJOHS010000110.1, on the reverse strand, counting down.
CCATAGCGAAGACGAAGCCGCGGTCCTAGAAGGCTACAAGGAGTTCCGTGGCCTAAGGCCAGACATATATTTGGTGGTAGCGCCGAGACATCCCGCACGATTCGATACGGTGGTCCAGTCACTCGCATCCATAGGCCTGCGGGTATACCGGACAGCCTCTAAAGCAATACCCGATTGGTCCCAGGTGGATGTTGTAGTCGTAGATCAGATGGGGAAACTTATAGACTGGTATCGACAGGCTGCGATTGGCATCGTGGGGGGAACCTTTGGTAACGCAGGCGGACACAGCCCTTTAGAGCCCGTTCAGGCGGGCATTCCTATTTTTTTTGGGCCATCGCAGCACAGTGCAGAGTCGCTTTTTCATGACATACAACGTGTTGGTGCAGGTTCAGAGGTGGCAGGCGGCGTCCCTCTGTGGCGGGCCATAGAGGGGCTGCTTTCCGATCGCACGCGATACGAGGCAGCAGTGCTGCAAGGCCGGTCATTGATTTCCCAAAAAAAGGGGGCGAGTCAGAGGACATTGCAGGCGCTAGAGAATATTTGGCCCACAAGGTTGGGTAATAGCGCGCCTGCGGTCGTGCGCCGGACCCAGGCCTCCGGTGTCGTCTGGTTAGACCCGGAGATCGCATCAATGCAAGAATTCCGCGATGCTGCCGCTTTTTCCTGGCTTCGAAATCCCTTTTTCGCAAGGCCTCTGTCTGCGGGAGGCAGAGGGCGGGCATTTTTTGTAGACATCAATGGCAGGCGAGGCCTTTTTCGCCACTATCGGCGTGGTGGCCTGCTGGGGCGTGTGATTGACGATACCTATATTGGTAGTCAACCGGATGGCTCTAGAGCCATGCGCGAATTTAGTCTTCTTCGATGGGCGAAGCTCTCTGGGCTACCTGTGCCCCGCCCGCTTGCCGCCAATATTGAAAAGCACGGCCTTCTCCGATACAAGGCCAACTTGATTACCGAGGAAATTGTCGATGCGGAACCTCTATCTACGTGTCTTACAAGGCATCCGCTTGGTCCCGACCTATGGAAAAGGGTTGGTGTACTCCTCACGAGACTGCACAGCCACCAGATTTATCACGCAGATCTCAACTGCCATAACCTTTTGATTGATCGACAAGAGACCATTTGGATCATCGACTTCGATAAGTCATACGTTTTGCCTGGAAATACATGGAAAGCAAAAAATCTTGCCCGCCTGTATCGATCACTCAAAAAAGAAGCCTCCCGGTCAGAGCATTTTTATTTTTGCGATGATGACTGGGTGGTGCTATTTCTGGCCTACCACGCAAGACCCAATACCTTATGACTACCCTTCGCCTTGGCGTCCTGCGCTTTAGAGCCCCATCGGGATTAGAGGCATTTTTCTTCCTGTTCTTTTTTAGCTTCGTCACCGTAAAGGCATTGTCCAACCTTCTACTTTTAATATTGGTAGGGATATGGCTTATCGGCTGGTTTAAAGCAGACTTCAGGCAGGGCTATTGGGTTGCACTCAAAGAGAGCCCGGTGGTCTGGTTCCTCCTTGCCCTTACAGTCATGATCGTGGTGCATACCTGGGGGTCGGCCGGGACACCCGAATGGATCGCCCATCATCTACGGAAATATGCGCGCCTGCTGTACGCGGTGCTCCTGATTATGCTGCTGATCCCACGCCCAGACTGGCAACGTTCAGCCATGATGGGATTTGTCGCCGCGATGCTCTTTGTGCTGGTATCGACATGGCTTAACCTATGGTTTGTTTTGCCCTGGTCAGCAACGCAGGTCACCGGTTGGGGGCACTCCCACCATGTCTTTGGGGACTACATTACCCAGAGCATTATGATGTCGCTGTTTGTTGCTATAGCGCTTATGTTTGCAATCGAGAGTCAACATAGAGGGCAAACTCTTCTCTGGGTTGCAATAGTGATTCTTGCCAGCGTCAGCATCACCCACCTGTCGCTGGGCAGAACGGGCGTACTCACCCTGATGGTGTCGCTCGGAACAGCAGGACTCCTTCTAGTTCCTCGTCGCTGGGCTTTCTTGGCAGTGCTCGGCGGGGTAGCTGCCCTCGGGCTAATTCTTCTGAGCTCAGAGACCATGGTCAGTCGTTGGGCTCTCGCCCTTCAAGAGTTAGACAACTGGCGAGAGAACACCGCAAGTTCTATTGGGCATCGATTGTTTAACTACGAGACAGCGCTGGCATTAATGCTCGAGAAGCCCTGGTGGGGACACGGCACAGGTGCGTTTCATACGGAAATTTGCCGATTTGTTACTCCAGAGTCTGAATGCGGACGATTCAATTGGCACCCGCACAATCAGTTTTTGTTTATTGGTATAGACCATGGCCTGATTGGCGTACTGCTCTACCTGACCCTTATCACCAGCCTATTTCGGGCGGCACTGCAGTCGGTCTGCCGCACCCCGCGTGTCGTGCTGGCCTGCCTCGCGAGCATTCTAACCATGAACAGTATGATCAACAGCCCGCTATGGAGCTCTATCGAGAGTCAGTTCTTCATGTTTATGGCAGCCCTGCTCGTATCGATGTCGTGGGCAAGGCAGCCTACATCCGCCAGGCAATAAGCGAATGCCCATTACCGATGAGGCAGGGAGCACGGGGGTTTAGCACCTCCCCCGCGGCAACGCGCTCAAAAAGTTCCACATACTTTCTTCCCATCTGCAGATGATCAAACATGGTTAAGGCACGGTTATGGCAGGCCTGCGCATCGAACGATTTCTGCTGTATCGCGTGGGCCAAGTCTTCTCCTCGCTCCGAGAGGGCGCCCGAATCACTATCGACGATTTCAGGCAGGGCGCCATACGGTGTAGAAAAAACGGGGCATCCAAAATAGAGGCTTTCTATTACGGCGAGCCCAAAGGGTTCGTGCCAACGCACTGGGAAAATGAGACCGCGAGACCCATTGAGCAGGTCAAACTTTTTCTGGCCACCCACCATCCCATGAAAATGAACGGATGGCCAGGGCGTGAATCGGAGTGTTCGCGACAAGTTGAGTCGTTTCCCGCCAAGGACTTCAAAAGTCACGCCTGCAGCCCGCGCCACTTGAATAGCCCCGCGGAGATTCTTTACCGGCCAGGACCCCTTCCCTAGAAAATGATAATGGGTACGCGGACGGCTGAAGTCTACAGCGGGATAGGCTGACCAATCGAGTCCATTGAGCGCATAGATATCAGAACCATACCGCTGGGCATGATTCCTTGAGACAAAGACGGTATTTCTTGGAAACGGCTTCTCATTCTTGGAGTTGCCATGCTCAGTAACCACATAAGGATAGTCGGGTTCCTCGAAAGTGTTGTGCTGAAAATGCACCACATCAAACTCCCGGGCAGGGATTTGATGCATCAGGGGTACAGACGGATCAATGAACCGTAGCGGAGCAAAATCACACCGAGACCCCTGAGGTACCAGAAAAGAGACCTCATGGCCAAGAGTAATCAAGGCCTTTGCGAGATCCCAGACGACCCGCTCGGTGCCCCCATAGGCAAAGACAGGAATCACAGTCTGGTGAACAATCAGAATTTTCATAATAGTTTTCTGGGGAGAACGTTATCGAAGGGCTGCGGTTGATTTCAGGTTCGGCGCGTCATATCGCAAAGCGACATAACGAAAGAAACACTCGAGCGCGATAAAAAAGCAGAATAGAAATCCCTCCGGGCCACAGAGAAAGGCGCGTCGAAAGATATAGAGCTTGACAAAAATAGCTACTGCAGAGGCTGCGCCTCGGAGAATCCCGCCCCGTTTTCCCATCTCTGCTCGCTTCAGCGCACCGAGCTGAACATACTGTGCAAGCTTCTTAAGACTGTCATAGACGGTCTCTCGTGAATAGTGCAGTACCGGGGTGCGAAAGCGCTTAACAGGAATGTCTGCGCTTCGCATAACTGCTGCCTCGTGCACCACCCCCTCGTAGCGAAGCAAAGACGCTCTCTTGAAGAATCGCTTGATTCCCCCTGTCGACCGCATCGCGGTGAGCGGACGTCCATACGCAACTTGTGTCCAGAGAATCTCCCAGACTTCATCACGGCCAGAGTCGATGACGGCAGCGATTTCATTAGCGAGGGCCGGTGGAATAATCTCATCTGCGTCTAGAAAAAAGAGGTAGTCGGTCGTCACATGGTTCAAAAGACGATTGCGCTGAACTGCAAAGCCCTGCCAGTCGCTGTAGATGTGAACCTGGGCCCCCGCCGCCCTTGCGCGCGCAACGGTATCGTCAGCGCTACCACTATCAATAACAATCACGCTCTCGGCAAACGCAGCGCTCTGTATGCAACGGGCAATACGTGCCGACTCATTCATGGCAAGAATACCCACGGTAAGTCTAGGCACTCGCAGCACGCTATCCATAGACCACCTCCCCAGGTGCCCAGGTTGCTAGACCCTGCCAACGTCCCATCATCCGGGCAATCAGCCGAGGAGAGAAAAAGACCAGTCGTAGGGGGAAGGCCAGTGACGTGAGCACCAGCAGGCGCCACCGTTCTCTCCGGGCCTGTGCCACCGAACGATGCTTTTCTAAAAACCTGAGCTTAGATCGCACGTGCCAATACCCCCTAAGATGTTCGCTCTTTAGGCGCAGAGACCCAGATACCGATCGTCGCCCCTCATGGACTGCAATCGCCTCCGGAACAACCATGATGGGGCGCCTTGCCTGAAAAAGCCGCAGGCAGAGGTCATCGTCTTCGTAATAGAGAAAAAATCCCTCATCGAAATACCCGACGCCCTCAAAGGCCTCAAGGCGCCATAGCATCGCCGCACCACAGACAAAGCCAACACACAGAGGTCCATCGGCAGATGCCCCCCGCGATGACCATGTCCAGCGAGGCCATCGATAACTCTGGTCTTTTCGGCCCTTGCTGTCTGTAAGTTGCGGAGCAAAAATGGCCGCCTCAGGGAATTGTTCAGCGGTCTGAATCAGTGTGATAAGCGCTGATATGTCGAGCAGGCAATCTGGGTTCAGTAGAAGCGCCAGAGGCGTGGTAATTTCGGCAAGACCGGCGTTATTGGCGGCGCCAAACCCTCGGTTCTGCGGCATCGATAAGAGCTGCGCATGCGGCCAGAGTTCCTTAACCCGATGTGCCGTGCCATCCCGACTGGCATTATCCACCACTATAACGTGTGGGCAGATCGATAAGAGTGCTGAGAGGTCGTCGAGGCAGTGACGGCTCTCGTACGTCACCACAAGAATCGTTACCCGCGACAAAAGCGCCCGGTTAGCGTCTTCTATCAATCGAGATGCCTGCGCCGGTTAAAAAGGAAGGCCAAGCTCAGGCGCAAGACGCATCAACACCGCACGAAACTCCGCCTGGATTCGGGCTAGCGCCTCGGTGTTATCGGCTTCAAAACGCAGAACAACCACCGGAGTAGTATTTGACGGACGGGCAAGACCAAACCCATCGTCGTACTCCACGCGAATACCATCGATAAGAATCTTTTCCCGGGCTGAGGGGAACTCCGCCTTCTCTTTGAGTAGATCGACCAACCGATAATTTTCACCCTCGGCTGTCTTGATCTGTAACTCCGGCGTGCTTGAGGCATTGGGAAGTGCCTCTAAGACAGCGCTCGGATTCTCAACACGCGAAAGAATCTCAAGGAGCCGCGCGGCCGTATAAAGGCCATCATCAAATCCGTACCACCGGTCGTTAAAAAAGATATGGCCGCTCATTTCGCCTGCCAGGGGTGCGCCGGTCTCCTTCAGCTTTGCTTTGATCAGCGAGTGTCCGGTGCGCCACATGAGAGGCTTGCCGCCATGGTCGCGAATCCATCGAGCGAGATGACGGGTGCATTTCACATCGTAGATCACAGAGGCGCCGGGCCGGTGTGCTAAGACATCGGCAGCATAGAGCATGAGTTGACGATCGGGCCAGATAATTGCGCCCGATCGCGTGACCACCCCAAGCCGATCCCCATCGCCATCGAAGGCCAGACCAAGATCGAGGTCATGGTCCTTAACAGCCCGAATCAGGTCCTCTAGGTTGTGTGGATCGGCGGGGTCGGGGTGGTGATTCGGGAAGGTGCCATCGACCTCACAAAAAAGAGGAACCACCGTGCAGCCAAGCTCGGAGAAGAGTCGAGGGGCAACACCACCTGCAACCCCATTGCCGGAGTCAACCCCGATTCGCAGCGGGCGCGCGAGTCGAATATCTGATTCGATTCGTTGCAGATACTCGTCTATAACCGCCCGCTCTGTCATTTCACCGCGTGGGCCGACAGGCCCAGAAGTCGAGGGCTGGTCTTCACCACGAACAATCATCTGGTAGAGCGCCTGTATCTCTTCCCCTGCGAGCGTCGCGCCGCCCACCATCATCTTCAGGCCGTTGTACTGCGGCGGATTATGGCTGCCGGTAATCGCCACGCCCGTACC
>JBJOHS010000109.1:0-3562 GCA_046047535.1 Pseudomonadota bacterium | reverse complement strand
CCTCGGATTCTTCGGTGTCAGTGAATCCCGCTTCTGGACCAATCGCAATGAGAAGACGCCCATTGAGCGGTGCCTCTGACAGCGATTCTGCCGCGAATGGGTCTAGCAGCCAGGCGGTGGTCGCCGTATTCCCGGTGGTCCCGGTGGTTGCGGAGCTCGTCGTGGGGCTTGTCGTGGCGCTTGGCGCGGTCGACTGTTGGAGCTGTCCTGCCGCCTTCGTCATGGCCTCGTAAAACGCAAGCACCGGAGCAATGGCGGGAACCCGATTGCGGCCACACTGTGCTGCAGCGGCTTCTGCCACCTTCTGCCAGTGGTCGCGGCGTTTTTCTGCACGTGGGCCGTCGAGGCGCACGAGACTGCGTTGGGTCTGTATCGGCCAGACCTCTGCCGCACCCAGTTCGGTGGACTTCTGTACGACCCAGTCCATCTTGTCTCCGGTGCAGAGAGCCTGTAACACGACAATGTACTGAGGCGACTCCCGGTCGATAGCCATGAAGGCACCGACCGAGAGCGTGACGGCCGGGGTGGTCTGGGAGACGGTTGCGGAGGCCTCCTGCCCCCTTCCATCAAAGACCACCAGCGGGTCGCCCGGCCTTAGGCGCAATACGCGGCTGAGGTAGTGCCCCTGGTCGTCGGAGAGTGTCACGATTCCTGTTGGGCAGTCGGGCAGATAGAGTCGGGCGCGCATGACTACAGGGTAATCGGTCAGCCTTTCCAAACAAAACCCATAAGAAACTCTTTCCTGGGCTAGGGAATAGACCCGGTTAGAATTGGGGAAATCCAGAAGATTTCAGGCGTGTTTTCGGGTTAACCCCCAGAAAATTACTCAAAAAACGAAGCTGGTCTGGGACAGTCCAGCGCCCTTAGGGAGACTCCATTGGTTTACGCATCTGCCACCCCCACCCCCCCGACCCAGATGGCCAACGCCATTCGTGCCCTGGCGATGGACGCCGTGCAGAAGGCCAACTCGGGCCATCCGGGCATGCCGATGGGCATGGCTGATATGGCGGTCGCACTCTGGCATGGCCACCTCAAGCACAACCCCAGCAACCCGGCCTGGCCAGACCGCGACCGGTTTGTGGTGAGCAATGGCCACGGCTCCATGCTGATCTATGCCCTGTTGCATCTCACCGGCTATGACCTGCCAATCGACGAGATTAAGAATTTCCGGCAGCTGCATTCGAAGACCCCCGGCCATCCCGAGGTGGGCATGACCCCGGGCGTGGAGACCACCACGGGCCCGTTGGGCCAGGGCATTACCAATGCGGTGGGGCTGGCCCTCGCCGAGCGTCTTCTGGCCGCAGAATTTAACCAGCCAGGCTTCCCGCTGGTAGACCACAACACCTATGTCTTTCTCGGCGATGGCTGCCTCATGGAAGGCATCAGCCACGAGGCCTGCGCCCTGGCTGGGGTCTGGGGGCTCTCGAAGCTGATTGCCCTCTACGATGACAACAGCATCTCGATTGATGGCAAGGTCGATGGCTGGTTTCGAGATGACACGGCCAAGCGGTTTGCAGCCTATGGCTGGAATGTCATTGGACCTGTCGATGGCCACGACCCTGTCGTGGTCTCGGCCGCGATTACTCAGGCCCGACTCTGGGCCCGTGCGGGCAATGAGGGGCGGTTGGCGCCGACCCTCATCATCTGTAAGACCACGATTGGAAAGGGTTCCCCCAACCGGGCTGGTACGGCTAAGGCCCACGGTGAGGCCTTGGGAGACGAAGAGATTGCGCTGACGCGTAAGGCCATTGGCTGGCCACATGCGCCCTTTGAGATACCCGCAGAGATCTATGCCGCCTGGGATGCAAAGGCCGCAGGTGCCAACCACGAGCAGGCCTGGAATCGGTTGATGCAGGCCTATGCGGCGGCCTTCCCTGAAAAGGCCCGCGAGTTTTCGCGCCGCATGGCGGGCGACCTGCCCAAAAACTTTGCCAGTATGACCCAGGCCTATATTGCCCAGCTCTGTAAAGATGCGCCGAATGTGGCGAGTCGCAAGGCCTCGCAGATGGCCTTGGATGACATCGGCCCGAGGCTGCCGGGCCTCTTGGGCGGATCGGCTGATCTCACGGGCAGTAACCTGACCAACTGGAAGGGCGTGGCCACACTCACGGTGGATGCCGGGGGTGCGCTCTCGCCGGGCCAACACATCAGCTACGGGGTACGTGAGTTTGGCATGGCGGCCATCTGTAATGGCGTGGCCCTGCATGGTGGATTCATTCCCTACTGCGGCACCTTCCTCACCTTCGCCGATTACAGTCGCAATGCGATTCGTATGGCGGCGCTGATGCGCCAGCGGGTGATCCATGTCTTTACCCACGACTCGATTGGGCTGGGGGAAGACGGCCCCACCCACCAGCCAGTGGAGCACCCGGCCTCGCTGCGCCTTATTCCTTTTTTGCATGTCTGGCGCCCGGCCGATGCGGTGGAGACCGCGGTGGCCTGGCAGTCTGCCTTGGAGCGCAAAGACGGCCCTACGGCGCTCTTACTCTCCCGGCAGGGTCTGCCGCCTCAGGTGAAGGACCCCGCCATGGCCCGCGACGTGGCCAAGGGTGCCTATGTCTTATCCACCGATGCCAACCCGCAGATCGTGCTGATGGCCACAGGCTCCGAGGTCTCGCTCGCCATGCAGGCGGCTGGCATGCTACGGGCTGAGAAGCGCAGGGTACGTGTGGTCTCGCTGCCCTCGACTACCGTGTTCGATCAGCAGACCGTGGCCTATAAGCAGTCGGTCTTGCCCGAGGGTGTGCCGCGTGTGGCGATGGAAGCTGGCGTGACCGACTTCTGGTGGAAGTATCAGCCCGCGGCCGTGATTGGCCTGGACCGTTTCGGCGAGTCGGCACCGGCAGGCGACTTGTTTAAATTCTTTGGCATTACGGCGGAGGCCCTGGCTGAAACCGCGCGGGTGGTGCTTGGCCGCTAGGAGCGGGGGCTGGTCTTAGGCCAGCCGTTGGCTCGTCCCTGGCGCGTCTTTCGTGCCATCCGACAGAATGACGTTGTTCCGTTTTTATTTTTGAGGAGAACCCTGTATGACCATCAAAGTTGCGATCAATGGCTATGGCCGCATCGGCAGAAACGTGCTGCGCGCCCATTACGAGGGTGGCAAGAAACACGATATTCAGATCGTGGCCATCAATGACCTTGGTAACCCAGAGACCAACGCCCACCTCACCCAGTACGACACGGCCCACGGCAAATTTCCGGGTACGGTTTCGGTCGATGGGGACAGCATGGTGGTCAATGGCGACCGCATTCGGGTACTGGCCAATCGCAATCCGGCCGAACTGCCTTGGAAGGATCTCGGCGTAGATGTTGTGCTGGAGTGCACCGGTTTTTTTACGAGTAAAGAAAAGGCCAGCGCCCACCTGGCCGGCGGTGCGAAGAAGGTCGTGATCTCTGCTCCGGGCGGCAAAGATGTCGATGCCACGGTGGTCTTTGGGGTGAACCAGGGGGTCTTGAAGGCCAGCCACACGGTGATCTCTAATGCCTCCTGCACGACCAACTGCCTGGCCCCGGTGGCCAAGGTCTTGCACGAGGCCCTCGGCATCGAATCGGGTCTCATGAC
>JBJOHS010000108.1:0-27101 GCA_046047535.1 Pseudomonadota bacterium | reverse complement strand
CATGAAGAAGGCGAAGAACCTTCAGGTTCGGGTCGAGGGCAGTCTGGGGCCAGGGGTTACGGCGAAGGATGTCGTCCTTGCGATTATTGGTGCGATCGGAACGGCCGGTGGTACGGGCTATGCCATTGAATTTGCGGGCAGTGCCATTCGTGGCCTGTCGATGGAGGGCCGTATGACCCTCTGCAATATGGCAATTGAGGCGGGCGCACGGGCGGGTATGGTGGCCTTCGATGCCACGACCGAGGCCTATGTCCGTGGTAAGCCCCTGGCGCCCTCTGGTGCAGCCTGGGACCAGGCCCTGGCGTATTGGAAGACACTGCATTCAGACGAAGGGGCTTCCTTTGATCGGATTGTGGAGATTGCGGCTGATTCTATTGAGCCCCAGGTGACCTGGGGGACGTCTCCTGAGATGGTGGTGCCCGTTGGGGCGCGTGTGCCTGACCCTGCCGCTGAGACCGATGCCGCACGCAGAGAGGGCATGGCCCGAGCGCTCGACTATATGGGCCTTGTGGCGAATATGCCGATGTCGCAGATTCGTATTGACAAGGTCTTTATTGGATCCTGCACAAACTCTCGTATTGAGGACCTCCGTGCGGCTGCGGCGGTGGTTAAGGGCCGGAAGAAGGCCGACTCTGTCAAGCTGGCACTGGTGGTACCAGGCTCCGGCCTGGTAAAGGCCCAGGCCGAGGCCGAGGGGCTCGATAAAGTCTTTCGTGAGGCAGGATTTGAATGGCGAGAGCCGGGCTGCTCCATGTGTCTGGCGATGAACGCCGATCGCCTCGAGTCTGGAGAGCGTTGCGCCTCGACCAGTAACCGAAACTTCGAGGGACGTCAGGGGGCAGGGGGCCGGACCCACCTCGTCTCGCCTGCTATGGCGGCGGCCGCCGGCGTGGCTGGGCACTTTGTTGATGTCCGGAATTTTTGATCGCATAAGGAACTTCTAATGAATCCGTTAACGCTTCACGAGGGGCTAGTCGCACCACTAGATCGGGCCAATGTCGATACCGATGCGATTATTCCTAAACAGTTTCTGAAGTCGATCAAGCGATCTGGTTTTGGCCCTAATCTCTTCGATGCTTGGCGATACGCAGATGAGGGTGAGCCCGGTATGGACTGCGCCAAGCGGCCTTTGCGTGAGGAGTTCGTGCTCAATCAGTCGCGGTATCGGGGTGCCAGCATTTTGTTGGCACGCCGTAACTTTGGCTGTGGGTCCTCTCGTGAGCATGCCCCCTGGGCCCTTGAAGATTTCGGCTTTCGGGTCCTAATTGCGCCCTCGTACGCAGATATCTTTTTTAACAATTGTTTCAAGAATGGCATTCTTCCAGTGGTCTTGTCTGAGGCGGACGTCGAGCAGCTCTTCCAGATGACGACGCAGACCCCAGGGTTTCGTCTCATGGTTGACCTGCCCGCCCAGAAACTGCGTGGCGAGACTGCGGCAGGGGGCGTCTTCGAGCGGTCCTTTGAGGTGGATGCTTTTCGCAAGCACTGCTTAGTGCATGGTCTCGACGACATTGGCTTGACCCTCCAGAAGGCAGAGAAAATAAAGTCCTTTGAGGCCAAGCGACTGGCCGAAAAGCCATGGCTCGGAACTGATCTACATAAGGCACTCGCATGACCCAGACATTGAACATTGCCGTCCTCGCGGGCGACGGAATCGGCCCCGAAATTACGCGAGAGGCAGTCTCCGTGCTTGAGCGGCTCTCTACCCAGGGGCATTTTGGTCTAAACCTTGAGGCTGCCGAGGTTGGAGGGGCGGGCTATCGCGCCAGTGGGCATCCTCTTCCAGAGGCGACGCTTCGCCTGGCGAAGCAGTCTCAGGCGGTGCTCTTTGGCGCGGTCGGTGATTTTTCCTTAGACACGCTACCGCGTGAGTTGCGGCCCGAGCAGGCGATTCTTGGGTTGCGAAAGTCATTAGAGCTCTTTGCCAACCTTCGGCCAGCCATGATCTTCCCGGAGCTCGCCAGCGCATCAACTCTCAAGCCCGAGGTGGTCTCGGGTATGGATATTTTGATCCTGCGTGAGCTCACCGGTGATATCTATTTTGGTCAGCCGCGCGGCGTACGCACACTGCCAACGGGTGAGCGAGAGGGCTTTGATACGATGGTTTATAGAGAGAGCGAGATTGTCCGAATCGGGCGTGTCGCCTTTGAGGCTGCGCGAAAACGCGATCGCAGGCTGGTATCTGTTGATAAAGCCAACGTGCTTGAGACCACCCAGTTCTGGCGCGATGTCATGACGGCCCTTGGGAAGGAGTATCCCGATGTTGTGCTGAGTCATATGTACGTCGATAACGCCGCCATGCAGCTGCTCAAGAACCCGAAGCAGTTTGATGTCATGGTGACAGGCAACATGTTCGGCGACATTCTGTCGGATGAGGCCTCGATGCTCACCGGATCTATCGGCATGCTGCCTTCAGCGTCTCTGGATGCCAATAACAAGGGTCTTTATGAGCCTATCCATGGATCGGCGCCCGATATTGCGGGTCAGGATAAGGCCAATCCTTTAGCCATGATCCTTTCGGTAGCTATGATGCTTCGTTACACCTTTGGTCTCGAATCGCCGGCCGCAGCGATTGAGAAGGCAGTCCGCAAAGTCTTGTCCGATGGCCTTGCTACAGGAGACATTGACCGTGTCGGCGCTCGGCGGGTGGGTACCCGCGAGATGGGGGCCGCTGTGGTCGCAGCTCTGGGCTAGAGGGCCACGACAGACTGGCGCAGAGGGCGTGCTTCGGGAAAAATGACTTCAATTCTGTAGAAAGAGAAAGCAATGAAGGTTGGTTTTGTAGGCTGGCGAGGGATGGTCGGGTCAGTGCTGATGCACCGGATGCGTGAAGAGCAAGACTTTGGACGCTTTGAGGCGCGCTTCTTCTCGACCTCAAATGCTGGCGGTATGCTGCCGAAGGAGCTTTCTGGCCTCCCGAAGACTGAGGACCGGCTCTACGATGCCCGCGACCTGTCGGCCTTGGCAGACTGTGATGCGGTGCTTACCTGCCAAGGAAGCGAATACACCAAGGAGGTCTATGGGCCTCTGCGGTCAGCGGGCTGGTCGGGTTTCTGGATTGACGCCGCAAAGACGCTGCGCATGAACGAGGACGCGGTGATCGTTCTCGACCCCGTCAATCGCAACGTAATCGATACAGCGTTAAACCGAGGCGTGAAGGATTTCATCGGCGGTAACTGCACTGTGAGCTGTATGTTGATGGGGCTTGGGGCGTTGTTTAAAGCCGACCTCGTGGAGTTTATGTCGGCGACCACCTATCAGGCGGCCTCTGGTGGCGGTGCCCAACATATGCGGGAGCTTCTGACCCAGATGGGCAGGCTCAACAGCTCGGTACGTGCCCTGCTCGATGACCCGGCAAGCGCCATTCTCGATATAGACCGTGCAGTCTTGTCTACCCAGCAGGGGCTCACCGAAGAGGAGACCAAGAATTTCCTCGTGCCGCTGGCCGGCAGTCTGATTCCCTGGATTGATGCCGACCGCGGGGACGGTACGAGTCTAGAGGAGTGGAAGGGAGGGGCAGAGACGAACAAGATTCTTGGCCGCGGGCCCGGTTTTTCGGCCACGCCGGTTCCGATCGACTCCACCTGTATACGGATTGGGGCCATGCGTTGCCACAGCCAATCATTATTGATCAAGCTGAAAAAGGATGTGCCGCTTACAGATATTGAGCAGATGATTGCCAGCGACAATGACTGGGTCAAGCTGATTCCCAACACCAAAGAGGCCAGTATCCATGGCCTGACGCCCGTGCAGGTAACAGGTACGTTGACCATTCCTGTGGGCCGGATGCGCAAACTGGCCATGGGCCCAGAGTATCTCGGCGCATTTACGATCGGTGACCAGCTCCTTTGGGGTGCGGCTGAGCCTTTGCGTCGCATGCTTCGCATATTGTTGTGAATGAAGATCGCCCTCGGTCTGGAGTACGACGGCACGGCGTTTCATGGCTGGCAGACTCAGCCGAGCGGCAACACCATTCAGGACCATCTTGAGAGGGCGCTGGCGTCCTTTGTAGGTTCCCCTATCGATACAGTGAGTGCCGGTCGGACCGATGCCGGGGTGCATGCCATTGGTCAGGTGGTGCATTTCGAGACTTCGGTTGCTCGCCCCCTCTGGAACTGGATTCGCGGACTGAATAGCTTTCTGCCCTCAGCGATTCGGGTGCGCTGGGCAGAGCCGGTTTCAGATTCCTTTCATGCCCGGTTTTCTGCCCATGCGCGTACGTATACCTACAGTATCTATAACCATCCCGTAGACTCGCCAGTTCGGGCGCGGTTTGCAACCTGGGTCTTTCAGCCCCTCGATCTTGCAGCATTACAGGCGGGATCGGATTGTCTCATCGGTGAACATGATTTTTCGGCCTTTCGGTCAGCCGAGTGTCAGGCCGCCTCGCCGGTACGTAATCTGCAGAAGGCGCACTGGACACGTACGGGAGACCTTCTTTGTCTGGAAATTCGTGCAAATGCATTTCTGCATCATATGGTGCGGAACATCGTAGGCAGCCTTTTTGAGGTCGGCCGAGGGGGCCGTCCCGTCTCCTGGATGACAGAATTGCTGTTATCCCGAGACCGCACGCTGGCGGGGCGCACATTCCCTCCCCAAGGGCTGTGTCTGCGGCATGTCACGTACGATCAGTGTTTTCCAATCGCTTGCTGAGGTTACCGCCGGCAATGTCCCCGCAACACCAAAGAACCCGTATCAAGATCTGTGGCCTCACCCGCATAGGCGACCTAGAGGCCGCGGTGGATGCTGGAGCCGATGCGGTTGGCCTGGTTTTTTATCCGCCAAGCCCCCGTTACGTGACGGTGGATAGGGCTGCAGAGCTCGCCAAGGTGGTTCCGGCCTGGGTCTCGTTGGTAGGCCTTTTTGTAAATACCCCAGCCGATGAAATTCGTGGGGTGGCAGATCGGGTCGGATTGAGCCATATCCAGCTGCACGGCGACGAGCGGCCCGACCAGTATCGCGATATCGGTCGTCCGCTGGTCAAGGCCATACGACTTCCAGCCGCTGCCGCGGAGGTGTCGAAAGAGGCAGATACGCCCATCGCCCGGGGGCAGGCCCACCTGCTAGAATCGCATGAATGGCGGCATCTGGCCCAGGCGGTGCTTTTTGATGCTGACTCGGCGGGATTCGGCGGCAGTGGGCAGTTGTTTGATTGGGGAGTTTTGTCTCAAGGAACACAGACCTTGGGTCGCCATTGGGTTTTGAGCGGTGGGCTGAGCCCTGACAATATCGATGAGGCGCTACATCGCCTTAATCCGCCCGCAGTGGATGTCTCCAGTGGTGTTGAGCAGTTGATCGATGGCTGTGTCCAAAAAGGAACCAAAGATTCAGACCGTATGTATGCATTTATAAAGGCCGTTCGGGCTTTTGACCTCGCAAGACTAACCCACAACCCTTCGCCTTCTGCTAGGCCCTGAGACTGCGTATATGAAGCCTAACGACCTGCCCTATAACTATCCCGATGCTGCCGGCCACTTCGGCCCCTATGGCGGTAGTTTTGTTTCAGAGACGCTAGTCTTCGCGCTCGATGCGCTGAAGGACGCCTATGAGAAGAGCAAGATCGATCCAGAGTTTCAGCAAGAATTCCATGCAGAACTCAAACACTTCGTCGGGCGTCCGAGCCCGATCTACCATGCCAAGCGCTGGTCTGAGCAGCTTGGGGGTGCTCAGATCTATTTCAAGCGCGAAGACCTTAACCATACTGGTGCACATAAGGTAAACAACACAATCGGTCAGGCGCTTCTGGCAAAGCGTATGGGCAAGCCCCGTGTGATCGCAGAGACGGGTGCGGGGCAGCATGGAGTGGCGACCGCAACGGTTGCCGCCCGGTTCGGCATGAAGTGTGTGGTCTATATGGGGGCCACCGATGTGGCCCGTCAGGCAGCCAATGTCTACCGCATGAAACTGCTTGGGGCCGAAGTGGTGCCTGTGGAGAGCGGTTCGAAGACCTTGAAAGACGCGCTGAATGAGGCGATGCGTGACTGGGTGACCAATGTTGAGGACACCTTCTACATCATCGGTACGGTCGCTGGGCCGCACCCTTACCCGGCCATGGTGCGCGATTTTAATTCTGTGGTGGGTAAAGAGTGTCTCTGGCAGATGCCAGAGGTTGCTGGTCGTCAGCCCGACTTTGTCCTTGCCTGTGTGGGCGGTGGCAGCAATGCCATGGGAATCTTTTATGACTACATCGATAAGCCGGGTGTCAGCCTCGTCGGCGTCGAGGCGGGCGGAGAGGGGCTGGCCTCGGGCCATCATGCGGCCTCTCTATCTGCCGGCTCGCCGGGCGTG
The DNA here is from genome assembly GCA_046047535.1 of Pseudomonadota bacterium. Lineage (GTDB taxonomy): Bacteria > Pseudomonadota > Gammaproteobacteria > Burkholderiales > Burkholderiaceae_A > Hahnella. Next base: position 20,813 of record JBJOHS010000108.1, on the reverse strand, counting down.
CTTCACGGAAATCGAACCTATCTTTTGCAAGACAAGAATGGACAGATCATTGAGACCCATTCGATCTCTGCGGGGCTGGACTATCCTGGGGTCGGGCCGGAGCATGCCTGGTTAAAGGATTCGGGCAGAGCATGCTACGTGCCAGTGAATGATGACGAGGCACTTGCAGCATTTCATACCTGTTGTCGGATTGAAGGAATTATTCCTGCCTTAGAGACGAGCCATGCCTTAGCCTATGCGGCCAAACTGGCGCCTCAGCTTGAGAGCGACCAGATCATCCTCGTCAATCTGTCGGGTCGGGGGGATAAAGACATGCACACCGTCGCACAGGCGGGCGGGCTCTCTCTATAGACTCTGGTAAGAGGGGCGTTTTCTATGTCTGTGCATGCCGACCACCCACAGGCCGCCTCAGAGCGACTTGCTTCGCGATTTTCGATGCTTCGGGCAGAAGGGCGGCGTGCGCTGATTCCGTATGTTACAGCGGGAGACCCGAATCGAGAGACGGTGGTAGCCTTGATGCATCAGCTCGCAAAGGCTGGTGCCGATGTCATAGAGCTTGGGGTGCCTTTCTCTGACCCGATGGCTGACGGCCCGGTGATCCAGCGTGCAAGCGAGCGTGCGCTTGCCAGAGGGGTAAGCCTGCAGGATTGCTTAGAGTGGGTTTCTCAATTTCGTGAACAGGATGCGCTGACCCCCGTTGTCTTGATGGGCTATGCCAATCCAATCGAACGCTTCGGCAGCGAGGCCTTTGTCGGTGCGGCTAGAGAGGCGGGTGTGGATGGCGTTCTGGTCGTGGACTATCCGCCGGAGGAGTCGGCGGCCTTTAGTGCGCAGCTGCGTGCGGCGGGACTGGACCCAATTTTTCTGTTAGCACCGACTTCCTCGGAGGCGCGCATGGCCCAGGTCGCTCGGCTTGGATCGGGGTATCTCTACTACGTCTCCTTAAAGGGGGTAACCGGTGCCGGACATCTCGACACTGCCGATGTCCGCAGCCGGGTGGCTCAGATTCGTTCCCATACCCGTATGCCGGTGGGCGTTGGTTTTGGAATCTCCGACGCGAAGGCCGCCGTAGCGGTGGGCAGCCATGCCGATGCGGTAGTTATTGGCAGTGCCTTGATCCGACTGATGGAGACGGCGGTACAGAACCATGAAGATCCAGTCTCTGCAGCCGGCCAGTTTATTCAGGGGATACGTCAGGCCCTCGATACCGAATGCGTAGGACATGAAGGGCAGGTAGCATGAGCTGGATTGAGAAACTCTTACCCCCGCGTATTCAGCACAATGAGGTTCGTCGGCGTGGCGTACCAGAGGGGCTCTGGCTCAAGTGCCCTGCCTGCGACTCCGTTCTCTACAAGACAGACCTGGAGAAGAACCTACAAGTCTGCCCGACCTGCAGCCATCATCTGCGTTTTCGGGCCAGGAGTCGGCTTGATCACCTGCTTGATGCCGAGGGCCGCCATGAGATCGGCCAAGAGATTACGCCCGTCGATACGCTAAAGTTTAAAGATAGTCGACGGTATCCCGAGCGGCTCACGGAGGCGCAGGCCGATACCAACGAGTCCGACGCCTTAGTGGTGATGCAGGGAGCGATCAGGGGGCTTCCGGTCGTCGTGGCCTGTTTCGAGTTTGAGTTTATGGGCGGCTCGATGGGGTCAGTTGTCGGAGAGCGGTTTGCCCGTGGGGTAGAGGCTGCAATCGAGGCCAAGCTGCCGTTTGTTTCTTTTGCCGCGAGCGGGGGTGCCCGTATGCAGGAGGGTCTTTTTTCTCTCATGCAGATGGCAAAAACCACCGCAGCGGTCGAGCAGCTTGCCCGCGCACGGCTTCCGTATATTTCGGTGCTTACCGATCCTACAATGGGCGGCGTCTCAGCGAGTTTTGCTTTTGTGGCAGATCTCGTCATCGCTGAACCGAAGGCCTTGATTGGGTTTGCTGGACCGCGGGTCATTGAGCAGACGGTGCGTGAAAAGTTGCCCGAGGGATTTCAGCGGGCAGAGTTCCTCTTACAAAAGGGAGCCGTTGATCGTATTGTGGATCGCCGACAGATGCGCCAGGAACTGGCCGCGCTTCTCGCATTACTCCAGCGTCATCCCGAAGGGGCCCTCACGGGATAGTCAATCGTCGTTTTGTAGTCGTCGCTTGTTAATACAGGGGCACCACGGTTGTCAGAGAGTCCGTCTTCTTCCGAGCTCGCGCAGTGGCTAGAGAGTTTTTTGTCCCGTCGTGGTCAGACCATCGACCTGGGGCTTGATCGCGTCTACGAGGTCGCCCGCCGCATGGGCTTGACTCATGGTCCTGAGGGCATTCGTCTCTCCTGCCCAGTGATTGTGGTGGGGGGGACCAACGGAAAGGGATCAACCTGTGCCTTTCTAGAGAGTATCCTCATTCAAGCTGGGTACCACGTCGTCTGCTATACCTCACCACACCTGCTGCGGTTTGAAGAGCGCCTGCGTCGCCATGGCGAGGCGGTCGACGCTGCAGATTGGTCTCGAGCGCTTCGGAAGGTCGACAGTATTGCGCAGCAGTTGCCTATGCAGCCGCTCACCTATTTCGAGGTAACGACGTTAGCGGCAATCGTAATGGTGGCCCATCAGCAGGCGGATGTTGCGATTTTTGAGATTGGACTCGGTGGCCGGCTTGATGCGGTCAATAGTCTTGCAAGCGATGCTGCCGTTCTTACCTCAATCGACGTGGATCACCAGGAGTTTCTCGGCGATACACGAGAGAAGATTGGCTGGGAGAAGGCCCATATTTGTCGACCAGGAAGGCCATTGGTGGTTGGAGATCCTTTGCCGCCTGAGACGGTGGCCGAGGTGGCCCGAGCGGTTGGGGCAGATCTCTGGCAGATGGGCCGTGACTTCAACTATCAAGGAGACCGCCAGCAGTGGAGCTGGACGGGCCGAGGCAGTCGACGCAATGCCATGGCCTATCCAGCCCTTCGTGGCGCGAATCAGCTACTTAATGCCTCCGCAGCCTTGGCGGCCTTGCAGGCCCTTCAAGACAGATTGCCGATTTCTCAGGGGGCGGTGCGTCAGGGGCTCGCGATGGTGCATCTGCCAGGACGGTTTCAAGTGCTGCCGGGACAACCTGCGGTCATCCTCGATGTTGCTCACAATCCCCATGCAGCAGGAGTGCTCGCGACTAATCTGGACCAGATGGGTTTTTTTCCAAGAACCTATGCGGTCGTCGGCATACTCGCGGATAAAGATGCGGAGGCCATTTTCGCGCGGCTGGCTGGGCGGGTAGATGTCTGGTGTCTCGCGGGCCTTGAAGACAAGAGCCTAGGGATACGGAGCCGATCGGGGAAAGATCTGGCGATAGCTGCGGAGCGGGCTATTTCTCGACTTCCTGCTAATCAGTTGCCAGTAGACCCGCCAGAGGTTTTGGCATTTTCAACCCCTGAGGAGGCACTCGCATTTGCGAGGGGGCGGGCGCAGCCCAGTGATAGAATTGTGGTCTTTGGATCGTTTATGACCGTCTCAGCCGTCTGGCCATTGGCCCAGGCGATCGGTAAGGCGCCCCATTCTCCCTATGCCCACTGACCTCGGTTCTTCGTCCTCTGCCTATCGGTCCACCGATCTCGAAGGGGCCGATCCGGGCGCAGACCAAAAGCGGCGTGCGCGGTGGCGTCTTCTGGGGGCCACGGTCTTCTCGCTGGGTGTGGCCACAGCCGCCTATCAGCTCATGTTGCAAGAGCCTCGGCCACTTGCCCACGATTTTGTAGTTCTCATGCCGGTTGGTGAGGCAGACGGTTCCAGGCGGGCCGTTCGGGGGCCGATACCGCTCACAACGACACCCGATGATGACCAACCATCGGCGGCTACGGGAGCCTCGGGTCTCGCAGCGGAGCGTGTTGAGGCACCGGTGGTGGTGGCGGTAACGCCGTCTTCGAAGGCCTCGGCCGCTGGCGCTGACCCGAATCCTCCCTCCCTATCGACTGGATCGGCCTCAGGGGCAGGCGGCTCTCGGGCATGGTTTGTGCAACTTGGCGCCTATGACTCTCAGGAGGCCGCTGCGGCAATGGCGACAAAGGTACGAGGGCTCGGATATTCGGCGACTGTTCAGGGGGTGCCCTCGACGCAGGGGGGCGGAAGGCTCTACCGGGTACGTGTGGGCCCTTTTAATGAGGCTCAGGCGAATGCGTACCTACAGAGAGCGCGCGCCCAGGGCTATGCTTCTTTCCTGGTGCGTCCGTAAGTATTAACGTATGTCTGCCCTCTCTCTTACCTGGGTAGATACGGTCTTTCTGGTGCTCGTGGGCGCATCAACCTTGTTGGCGGTCTTCCGCGGCCTGGTGCAAGAGTTCTATGCACTTGCACTCTGGGCGGTCGCTTTTTTTTCCGCGAGCAGCCTAGGCATTTATGCCGCCGAGCTCATTCCCGAGGCCTGGGGAATGAGTCTACGGCGCGGGCTAGGTTTCGGGGCGGTATTCGTGCTGGTATTGGTTCTCGGCCACTGGGTGGGTCAGACGCTTTCGCTCCTAACGCAGTCTGTGGGCTTCTCCTGGCTGAACCGTCTGCTAGGTGCCGGGTTCGGTCTTATGCGTGGGCTATTGATTGCGGGAGTCCTTGGCCTCTTGGGGGCAGCCACCTCCTTGCCATCGGATCCCGCATGGGAGCGCGCTTTGGTACGGCCACTGCTTAACGAGACGATTGCTTTTCTTGTACCGTGGGCGCCCGAGTTCCTAGCAGATAGGGTTCGGCTGTCCTCCTCGTCTGGATAAAAGGGGTCTCTCATCATGTGTGGAGTAGTTGGAATTGTCTCGACGGGCCCTGTCAATCAGATGCTCTATGACGCATTGCTGCTTCTGCAGCATCGTGGTCAGGATGCAGCGGGCATAGCCACCTCGCAGGGTAAGCGCATCAGTATTGCCAGAGGCAACGGACTGGTTCGTGATGTCTTCCGAACCCGCGACATGAGAAATTTGCAGGGGGAAATGGGGGTCGGGCATGTCCGTTACCCGACCGCAGGTAGTGCAATGAGTGCCGAGGAGTCGCAGCCGTTTTATGTCAATGCACCTTTTGGGATTGTGCTGGGCCATAACGGCAACCTGACAAATGCCGCCGAGCTCCAAGACGATATGTATCGTAGAGATCGTAGGCATATCAATACGGAGTCAGACTCTGAGGTGCTCCTTAACGTCTTCGCCCATGAGTTACAAAAGGCAGTAAGTGGCCTTACCCTCGACCCAGAGGCGGTCTTCGATGCGGTCACGATGCTACATCAGCGGGTTCGGGGTGCCTATGCTTGTGTTGCCATGATTCCTGGGTTTGGCGTCATAGGTTTTCGCGACCCTTTCGGTATACGGCCCTTGGTCTTGGGGGAACTCGACGGTCCCAAGGGGAAGAAGGAGTATATGCTCGCCTCGGAGTCGGTAGCCCTTGAGGGACTTGGCTATCGGCTGGTCCGCGATATTGCGCCCGGGGAGTGTCTAGTGATCACCCACGAGGGAGAGGTATTTTCAAAGACCTGTGCCCATCACACGATGCGCTGTCCTTGCGTTTTTGAGTACGTCTATTTTGCCCGGCCTGATTCACTCATTGATGGTGTTGCCGTCTATGATGCCCGTCTGCGGATGGGGGAGACATTGGCAGCCTTGGTTGAGCAACGATTCTCCAAGGGAGATATCGACGTCGTTATGCCTATCCCAGACTCGAGCCGCCCAGCCGCCATGCAACTGGCTATGCGTCTAGGGCTCTCCTATCGAGAGGGGTTTATTAAGAATCGCTATGTTGGTCGCACCTTCATCATGCCGGGCCAAGAGGTACGTCGAAAGTCAGTGCGTCAGAAGCTCAACGCGATTGGGTCGGAGTTCAAGGGGAAGCGGGTTCTTATTGTCGATGACTCGATTGTCCGAGGAACCACGAGCCGCGAGATTGTGCAGATGGCCCGTGAGTCTGGTGCCCGAGGAGTCGTCTTTGCCTCGGCCGCGCCTCCCGTTCGCTTTCCAAATGTCTATGGAATCGATATGCCTAGCCGCCACGAGCTTATCGCCCATGGACGTAGCGATTCGGAGATCTGTCATGCGATTGGCGCAGACGATCTGGTCTATCAGGATATTGCTGCGATGAAGGCGGATGTACGTAGCTTTAATGCCAGGCTCACCGGCCTTGAGGCTTCTTGTTTTGATGGCCAGTACATCACGGGTGATATTGATGATGCACTTCTCGATCGCCTTGAGCGATCGCGGCAGGTGGCCTAGCCCATGCCATCGAGACCATGAGATCCACCCAGAAAGAAGGGAGCGGTATGGCTTTTTCTTTGCCGGAGTCCGCGGCCGATTGGGGGTTTGATACCCTCGCGGTACGCGCAGGAACTGAACGCTCGGAGTTCGGGGAGCATTCCGAGGCCCTGTTTCTCAGTTCCAGCTTTGTTTTCGAAGACGCTGCGGAGGCAGCGCGTCGGTTTCAGAATCTCGAGCCGGGGATGGTCTACTCGCGATTCACGAATCCCTCTGTACAGATGTTTGAGGCACGTCTGGCTGCGCTCGAGGGCGCGGAGGACTGCGTGGCGACTGCCTCAGGGATGTCGGCCATTCTTGCCCTATGCCTTGGGCACTTGAAGACGGGCGATGAGATTGTTACCACCGGCAGTCTCTTCGGGGCCACCATTCAACTCTTCGACAACTTTATGGCGAAGTTTGGGGTCGGATTTAAGTATGTTCCGCTGACCGACCCGCAGGCATGGAAAGATGCAGTCGGACCAAAGACCAAGATCTTCTACCTCGAAACCCCGTCTAACCCCTTGACCGAGATCGCTGATATGCAGGCGATTGGTGAGATCGCTCGGCAGGCTGGCGTTATGACTGTCGTCGATAATTGCTTTTGCACCCCCGCACTGCAACGTCCGCTGCAGTTTCCGATAGATCTGGTGCTCCATTCAGCTACCAAGTACATCGATGGCCAGGGTCGGGTCTTGGGTGGGGCGGTAGCAGGTCCAAAGGCTCTGGTCGACCCCATTCGTCAGGTGGTGAGAACCTGTGGGCCATCAATGTCCCCATTTAATGCCTGGGTCTTACACAAATCTTTGGAGACGTTGGCGGTTCGCATGCGCGCCCATTCAGAGAACGCCTTGGGTCTGGCCCAGTGGCTATCCCAGCAGCCTGGGGTGGCAAGGGTCTACTATCCGGGACTCTCCTCGCATCCCCAGCATGCGCTGGCAATGCGGCAGCAGACCCTTGGAGGGGCAATCGTGTCGTTTGAGCTGAAGGCCAGCAGCCCTGAGCAGGCCCGTGCCCGTGCCTGGCAGCTCGTCGATCGCGTGAAGATTTTCTCTCGCACCGGCAATCTCGGAGACACGCGCAGCATCATTACCCATCCGGGCTCGACGACCCATGGTCGAATTTCTGAAGAGGCGCGCCAGCGGGCCGGTATTAGCCAGGGGCTTATTCGCCTTGCCGTTGGCCTTGAGTCGCTGAAGGATCTTCAGGCGGATCTCGACGCCCTCTCGCATCTGCCTCTCGACCAAGAATAGTCTGCAATGAGCCGGGGGGGCGTTGTGGGCCTTTTGGTGTTGCCCCTCCTGCTGGCCGGGTGCACGACGACATCGCCGGAACCCCGTTCCGCCGCACGCTTGGGTGCTGATCGCCTTACCGGGGCATCGGTGGGCCTCCCACCAGCGCGTGCCGCAACTGCCCCTAGCCTGTCTGAACTGGCCATCCATGCGATTGGTCTGGTTGGTGTGCCGTATCGCTGGGGAGGTAATACACCTCAGGGTGGATTTGATTGCAGTGGGCTCGTTGTTTATGTCGCTCGGCGGGCTGAGGGGCTGACGCTCCCTCGGACGGTGGCAGAGATGAGTCGGGCAGGAGAGGAGATACTTCCTGAGGATCGACTGCCCGGAGATCTTGTCTTCTTTAATACCTCGGGCCACCCGTTCTCGCATGTGGGTATCTATGTCGGCCAGAACCGGTTTGTACATGCAGCCAACGAGGGAGGAACCGTCCGAATCGACAGTCTCCTCTCTGCCTATTGGGGCCCCCGCATTACCGCCTTTCGACGGCTGAGTTCGTGAGCCTGAGCTCTGGAGGTCGTTTCGATGTTGTTGTGGTCGGCGCGGGTGCCGCGGGATTATTTTGTGCGGGGGTGGCTGGGCAGCGGGGTCTGCGGGTGCTGCTGCTGGATCATGCGCCAGTAATTGGGGAAAAAATCCGCATCAGTGGCGGAGGACGTTGTAATTTCACCAATCTTCATTCGACGCCAGAGAATTTCCTCTGCCTGATGCCAGACTTTCCGAAGACGGCACTGCGTGGATATACCCCGCACGATTTCATCCGACTCGTGCGGACACACCGAATAGGCTTTCATGAGAAGCATAGGGGCCAGTTGTTCTGCGACCGTTCTTCACTCGACATCATCGGGATGCTGCGGACTGAGGCAGAACGAGGTGGCGTCAGGCTGGCGCATCCTATACGCGTTCTCGGTATCGGACGGACGGGCAATCACTGGTCTATCCAGACCGATCAGGGGGCCATAGATGCGCCACAGCTAGTAATGGCCACGGGTGGCCTACCCGTACCAGCCATCGGGGCGACAGGCCTATCCTTGGATACAGCGCGACACCTTGGGCTGTCGGTCACGCCGATTCAGCCAGCCCTCGTACCGCTAGCGCTGACAGATCAGGAGGCAGGCTTTCTGACAGCGCTGGCGGGCGTGAGTCTTCCGGTTGGCATTAGCGCGGGTGGCGCCGGTGGTGCCCTTGATACGGGTGGGTATGGTGCTGCCTGCTTTGATGAAGACCTGCTGATCACCCATAAGGGTATTTCGGGGCCAGCAGTGTTGCAGGCGAGTAGTTATTGGCAGCCGGGGGAAGAGATTTCTATCGATTTTCTTCCCGGCGATGATCCGCTGCAGGCCTTCGATGAGCGTCGTTACGGTGGCAAGACCGTAGCCTCAATGCTTGCTGAGCGACTGCCCGACCGACTCGCCCAGGCTCTTACCGCCCGTGCTGGTCTCTCTCAAGGCCGCTGGGCAGAGCAGGGCAGGCGACAACGCCAGGCGCTCTTTGGGCTCTTGAAGACTTTTCGGGTCAAGCCTGCCGGCAGCCTTGGCTGGAAGAAGGCAGAGGTCATGCGCGGCGGTGTCTCTACCCGCGACATAGACCCTGGCACGTTCGAGGCCCGGGCACATGCTGGCCTCTTCTTTATTGGCGAATGTGTCGACGTTACTGGACACCTCGGGGGTCATAACTTCCAGTGGGCCTGGGCTAGTGGGTATGCCTGCGCCCAGGCATTACGGCCGCGTTAACGCGATACCAGAGGCGGCCTGAAAGGCTGTGAGGTCGTCGTCGGTGTCGAGATCCTCAATGTAATGACGATTTTTGGTCTCAAAGGCGAGGCAGGCAGCCTGATGGGCAGCACGCCACGCGCGGCCCTCGATGGGTGGGTCTTGGCCTGCAAGAAATTTGGCCAATACAGCGGAGAGCATCACCGGATTACCCGGTGATCCGTCTACAACCGGATAGACCATATCGACACCAGCTGCACGTTTTTTGAATCGACAGATGAGGTCGCGAAGATCGTCTTTGGTGAGGCTTGGCTGGTCTGCGAGCACCACCATAGCTGCGTCGCAGTCGGCGGGCAGCCATGACAGCCCAATCTTCTGAGAGGAGGCCTGCCCCTGTCCAGGCGCTGGATTATGCAGCAGCTGCACATCGCTGGCGGCGACGATCGGCATAATCTGGTCGGCATAATGGCCGAGAACCACACCGATGTGATCCACGCCTGCGGCCCGTAGCTGGTCGAGAATTCTGGTAATCAGTGGCTGGCCATCGACCGAAATCAAGGGCTTTGGCTGGTTACCCATGCGGCTACCCTGGCCTGCTGCCAGAACAATTGCACCAATTCGAATCTTCGAGGATTTGCGTTTAAATCGTAGAAATCGATAGCCCACGCCGTTGCCCTGAGCGGATTGCTGCCAGGGCCCTTCTTCCTTGGTCTTGAAGGCTTTCTTAAAGGCGGTGGTTCCCCAGTCAGGGAAGAATGCATCCCCCTGGGCCTCAAGACCCACCTCTGTGATCTCTAGGGTCTGTGCATAGGGTAGAGCCTGTCCATAGACCTCAGCGCCTCCGATGACCCAGAGGGTCCGTAGACCCGCCACACTGGCGAGGGTAAGAGCCTCGCTCAGGCTTGCGACGGGTCGCACCTGATGTTGATGCGCAGGGGCGGGCATCCAGTCTTTTTGGCGGGTAAGCACCCAATGCATGCGCCCAGGCAAGGGCTTTCCGAGTCGGTCCAGGATGGAGCCATAGGTCTTGCGCCCCATCACCAGGGTCTGCCCTTGGGTGAGTGCCTTAAATCGCTGAAGGTCCTCCGGGATGTACCAGGGCAGGTCGTTGTCTTTACCGATACAGCCGTTACGGGCAACCGCTGCAATTAGGCTGATGGCTACTGAATCTGCTGTGCTGCGCTCTTCGGACATGGGGCCCTAGTCTAGATCGCGACAGGCGCCGTAATAGCAGGGTGGCTCTGATAGCCCTCGATCACGATGTCGTCGAAGGCATACTCAAAGATTGATGCAGGCCGACGCGTTAGGTGTAGGCGCGGCAGAGGTAGTGGGCTGCGAGAGAGTTGTTCTCGGGCCTGGGCAAAATGGTTGCTGTAGAGGTGACAGTCGCCGCCCGTCCAGACGAAGTCGCCCACCGCAAGGTCTGTCTGGGCGGCGATCAGGTGCGTCAGTAAGGCATAGCTTGCAATATTGAACGGTACGCCCAGGAAAATATCGGCGCTGCGCTGATAGAGCTGACAGGAGAGGCGGCCTCGGGCCACATAGAACTGAAAGAGGGCATGACAGGGTGCAAGTGCCATGTCTGGAATCTGCCCAACATTCCATGCACTGACGATGAGTCGCCGTGAATCTGGATTTCGTCGAATCTCAGCGATCACGTCAGCGATCTGATCAATGGTCTGCTCTGGTGTCTCTGGCCTGGGGGCTGGCCAGGCCCGCCACTGTCGGCCATAGACGGGACCGAGTTCCCCATCGGCATCGGCCCATTCGTCCCAGATTGTCACCCCCGCGGCCTGTAGCGATCGTACATTGGTCTCTCCCCGCAAGAACCAGAGCAACTCATGGATGATGCTCTTTGTATGAACCTTCTTTGTGGTGACAAGGGGAAATCCCGCTTCGAGGGGGAAACGCATCTGCCACCCAAAAACAGACCGTGTACCTGTGCCGGTTCGGTCGGCTTTTTCTACACCATGGTCTAACACATGGCGCATGAGGTCTAGATAGGCCTTCATCGGTCAGTCGGATTCAAGGCCAGAGGCAACGGTATTGAAGCCGGCATCTACATAAGTAATCTCACCGGTGATACCCGCGGCCAGGTCTGAGAGGAGAAAGGCGCAGGTATTACCAACGTCTTGAATCGTGACGTTTCGCCTTAGGGGCGCATTCTTCTCTACTACGGAAAGGATCTGACCAAAGCCCTTAATGCCGCTGGCTGCCAGCGTTTTAATTGGCCCGGCAGAGACGCCGTTGACCCGGATGCCACGTGGCCCTAGGCTCGCGGCCATGTAACGGACTGCGGCTTCAAGACTGGCTTTGGCAAGCCCCATGGTGTTGTAGGCGGGGACTACCCGCATGGCCCCAAGATAGGTAAGCGAAACAAGGGCCGCCTGCCGTCCTTGCATCAGGGGCATTGCGGCCTTGGCCAGGGCAGGAAAGCTGTAGCTCGAGATCTCGTGGGCTGTACGAAACCCTTCTCTGCTCAGGCCTTCGAGAAAGTCGCCTGCAATCGCCTCGCGGGGGGCATAGGCTATGGCGTGTACGAGGCCATCGAGTCCTCCCCAGGCCTGCCCGAGTGCGTTTAGGGCGGCGTCTATCTGCCCATCCTCGGCCACATCGCAGGCTAGGCATATCTGGCTGCCGAACTCCGCGGCCATCTCGCGTACGCGACCCTCAAAACGTTCGTTCTGGTAGGTAAACGCCAGTTCCGCGCCTTGTGCGTGGCAGGCTTGGGCAACGCCATAGGCAATTGATCGGTTGGAGAGCAGCCCTGTGATGAGGATTTTTTTGTTGGCGAGAAAGCCCATCGGCGTCGGTTCCTTACTTTAGAGGGTAAACAGCAGATGATCCGCAGATGCCCCTATTCTAAGGCCTGGGGTTGGGTACACTACCGCAGCATGAAAATCTCTGGTTCCCGTCTCTCTCTGCGGTCTCTGCTTCTGTATTTCGGGCTTTTCCTGGGGTGCGTGGTCGCCCCATGGGGCGGGCTGCTGGCGCAGTCGACCCCAGAGTCCCAGGGCTATGTCTCCGCAATGGCGCTTGGTGCGCAGCCGAAATACGGCCCGGGCTTCACCCATTTTGATTATGTCCGACGCGATGCGCCGCGGGGAGGAGAGTTGCGTCTTGCGGCCATGGGGGGCTTTGACAAGCTTAATCCTTTTACCTTGCGGGGACTGCCGGCTCGTGGAATCACAGATCTGGTTTTCGAGCCACTGGCGATCGGGAGTCTGGATGAACCTATGTCCATGTATGGACTGCTGGCCGAGCAGATGCGGCTGGCACCTAATGGGCTGTCTATCTCTTTTCGCCTCAACCCGAAGGCTCGCTTCTCTAATGGAGCTCCTGTCCTCGCTGAGGATGTGAAGTTTAGTTTCGATACCCTAAGAAGCCCGCAGGCAAGCCCGATCTGGAGAAACTACTGGGCCGATGTTCGTGAGGCGGTTGTTGTAGATGAGCGGACCATTCGCTTTGACTTCCTGCGGCGGAATCGCGAACTCCACATGACGGTTGCGAGCCTGCCTGTATTCTCGCGGGATTGGGGAGGGGGGCTTGCCTTTGACCAGTGGATTCTTCAGACACCTATCGGCTCTGGGCCCTATTCGGTCGGGCGTGTTGACCTTGGCCGTTCAATCACCTACGAGCGACGGGCCGATTACTGGGCCAGCGAACATCCCACGCGGAAGGGGCAGTTCAATTTTGACCGCATTAGTTTTCGGTACTACAAGGATGTCTTTGCTCGGCTAGAGGCCCTAAAGGCGGGTGAATTTGACTTCATTCATGAGAATGTGGCGAAGAATTGGGCCCGGTCCTACAAGGGGCGCCCCTTTGATCGTGGGGAACTACAGATTAAAGAGTTGGCGACGGCCAATGCGGCTGGTCTGCAGGCTTACTACTTCAATATTCGTCGTCCTATTTTTCAAGATGTTCGCGTACGAGAGGCAATCGGTCTGGCCATGGACTTTGAATGGATGAACCGACAACTCTTCTATGGCCAGTATCAGCGGTCAGACTCTTACTTCACAAATACGGAGATGGCCGCCCAGGGCCTTCCTGGGGAAGAGGAGAGGGCCCTCATGCAGCGTCTTGCCCAGCGACTGGGGCAACCACTGCCCGAGTCGTTTTTGAGGCCGGTACCGCTGCCAGCCTCCGTTGAGGGTCCTAATGGTCTCCGAGAGAACCTGCGTCGTGCCCGGCAGTTGTTGTCAGATGCAGGCTGGACAATCCAGGACGGTGTTCTGCGTAACCAGAAGGGTGAGCCCTTTCGGTTTGAAATTCTGATCAATCAGCGCAACTGGGAGCGAGTGATTGCGCCTTTCGCCCGTAATCTTACGAAGCTCGGCATCGTTGCTGAGACCCGCGTGACTGATAATTCGTTATACAAGAAGCGGCTCGATGACTACGATTACGACATGATGGTCCACTGGTATCTGTCAAGTCAGAACCCTGGTAACGAGTTGTTATTTAGATTCACGTCGCAGTCTGCCCGTGAACCCGGTGCAGACAACTATGTAGGCCTTCAGAGTGGGCTAGTAGATGCGGCGATATCTCATCTGCTTGGCGTCTCGAGCCGTACTGAACTTATCACCGCTGCCAGGGTGCTCGACCGATTTCTACGTCATGGCCATTACGCGATTCCTCACTGGCATAACCGCGTGCATCGGGTAGCCTATCGCCGGGGGCTAGAAGGACCAAGCACCCTTCCACTTTATTATCATTCCGAAGACTGGGCCATGGCTGCCTGGTGGTGGAATCGCTAAAAATTCTCTATGTCTCCAGCCCTGTTTCGTTACATCGCAAAGCGACTGCTCTTTATGGTGCCCACCCTTCTGGGTATCCTCCTGGTTACTTTTACCCTGATTCAATTCGTGCCGGGTGGTCCAGTTGAGCAGATGGTTCAAATACTCAAGGGTGACCAGTCTGGCTTAGGCATGGGCTCGGGTATTGCAGTACCGGGAGGTTCCGCTGCTGGAGATGTTGGGCAGGCGGCGGGGGTCTATCGGGGCAGGGTGGGGGTTGACCCACAAAAGATTGAGGAGATCAAGGCGCTCTACGGATTTGACAAGCCCGTACACGAGCGATTTATCGATATGGTCTGGGGCTTTCTAAGGCTCGACTTAGGTACGAGTTTTTTTCATAGCCGCAGTGTCTGGGAATTAATCGTAGATAAGCTCCCTGTATCTGCTAGCCTTGGTCTCTGGAGTTTTTTGATTACCTACATGGTGTCAATTCCACTGGGCATTGCCAAGGCAGTTAGGCACGGGTCCCAGTTCGATCTGATGTCGAGCCTTGCCATTCTTGTCGGCTATGCCATACCGGGATTCGTCCTAGGGGTCATCATGCTGGTCTTTTTCGGGGGCGGGAGTTTCTTGCAACTCTTCCCGCTTCGCGGCCTGACCAGCGATGACTTCGACCAACTCAGCCTTGTCGGCAAGGTGCTGGATTATTTCTGGCATCTGGTCTTGCCGCTTACCTGTCTTGTGCTTGGCAGCTTTGCCGTGATCACTATGCTGACCAAGAACACTATGCTCGAAGAGATCCGGCGTCAGTATGTTCTTACCGCCCGTGCCAAGGGCCTCGAGGAACGTGCGGTGCTTTGGCGGCATGTCTTGCGTAACGCCATGATTCCAATCGTGACAGGCTTTCCAGCAGCTTTTGTTGCCGCATTTTTTACTGGGGCATTACTCATAGAGACCCTCTTCTCTCTCGATGGTCTGGGTCTTCTCTCTTATGAGGCGGTAATCAAGCGAGACTACCCCGTGGTCATGGGCACGCTCTTTTTCTTCTCTGTTCTGGGCCTGCTTGCAAAGCTGATTAACGACGTACTGTATGTCTTTGTAGACCCTCGCGTTCAGTTTGAGGCCTCCCGTGCATAGCCCTGCCCAGCCGCTCGAGGGCCTCTCCCCAGGGCAACGGGCCTGGATGCGCTTTCGTGCCAACCGCCGGGGACGGATTAGTCTCTGGATCTTCGTCTCGCTCTTTGTGGTGAGTCTATTTGCCGAGATTCTCTCCAATGATCGGCCGTTGATCGTCTATTACGAGAAGCAGTTTTATTTTCCTCTGGTTGCCGATTATCCTGAGGCCACCTTCGGGGGAGACTTCGCGACGCCTACAGACTATCTTGATCCCTATATTGAGGGTCGGCTCCGTGAGGGTGAGAATTGGGCGCTCTATCCGTTGAACCGCTATAGCTTCAACACGCTGAACTATTTTTCTCTGGCGCCAAACCCTGCGGCTCCGTCGCTCGAGAATTGGTTCGGTACCGATGATCGGGGTCGTGATGTGGCGGCCCGACTCCTGTATGGCTTTCGTGTCTCGGTCCTCTTTGGTATCACCCTAACTGCGATTGGTGTTGTTCTAGGGATATTTTTCGGTGCGCTACAGGGCTACTTTGCCGGTCGGATTGATCTCTTTTTTCAGCGATTTATTGAGGTCTGGGGATCCGTTCCTGAACTCTACCTACTGATTATTCTGGCCTCGATCTTCGAGCCAGGGCTGCTGATCTTGCTGGTTATTCTTTCGCTTTTTGGCTGGATGGGGCTTTCGGACTATGTGCGGGCCGAGTTTCTGCGTAACCGCACTCTGGACTATGTGATGGCGGCCCGAGCCCTTGGCCTTTCAAACCTGCAGATCATCTGGCGGCATGTCCTTCCAAATAGCCTCACCCCTGTGATTGCCTTTCTGCCATTTCGGGTCACAGCGTCAATCTTGGCGCTGACGAGCCTTGATTTTCTTGGGCTTGGCGTACCGACATCAACCCCGAGTCTTGGAGAGCTACTTGCCCAAGGCAAGGACAACCTCGATGCCTGGTGGATCACCGTAACGACCTTCGGCGTGTTGGTGGGTACGCTCCTTTTGCTGATCTTCATCGGGGAGGCCCTTCGTGATGCCCTCGACACACGCCGCGGCTGACATGTCTGCCCCCCTTCTCGATATTCGTTCGTTTGGTCTGCGATTTTCGACGGCCGGTGAAGATGGGCCCTGGGTGGTCGATGGGCTGCATCTATCCCTTATGCCTGGCGAACGGCTTGCCTTGGTGGGGGAGTCTGGCTCAGGCAAGACCATTTCCGCGCTCTCAATCTTGAGGCTACTGACTGACGTTACTCAGAAGGGGGAGATTCTCTGGAAGGGTGAAAACCTCTTGCAGGCTTCTGCCTCTCGACTTCGCCAGATTCGAGGTCGAGAGATTGCGATGGTCTTCCAGGAGCCGATGACTGCGCTGAATCCTTTGCTGACCGTCGGACGCCAGGTGGGTGAGGTACTTGAGACCCATGAGGGACTCACGGTGGTCCAGGCCCACGACCGGGCGGTAGAACTTCTCGATCGTGTTGGGCTTGACGATCCGGAGCGTCGAGCGCGAGCCTATCCCCATCAGCTTTCGGGCGGGCAGCGCCAGAGGGTCTTGATCGCCATGGCGCTAGCCTGTCGGCCTGCCTTACTGATCGCCGATGAGCCCACGACAGCTTTGGACGTGAGCCTTCGACAGCAGGTTCTCGATCTGCTGTCGGATCTTCAGCGAGAGGAGGGGATGGCGGTTCTCTTGATTACCCATGATCTTCCTCTGGTGCGGCGGTTTGCCCAGCGCGTATGCGTCATGCAGTCCGGTAGGGTAGTCGAGCAAGGGGCGGTCGAGGAGGTCTTCCGTAAGCCCACCCACCCCTACACTCAGCGTCTGATTCAGAGTCAACCCAAGTTGATGGTCGGCCTGCCGGGAAAGCGAGATGTAATTCTTGATGTGCGGCAACTGCACAGTGCGTTTCTTCTGCCTACCGGGTGGTTCTATCAACGTTCGTTTACCGCGGTGCATAAGGAGAGTTTTGTCGTTTCCCGCGGGGAGACGCTTGGTGTGGTCGGGGAGTCTGGGTCGGGTAAGACCACCCTTGGAATGTCGATTCTTCGGCTGGGAACGGCCCGGGTTACAGGCCATGTAAAGCTCGGCGAGATCGATATTCTTGGTCTCTCGGGCAAGGCTCTGCGGTCTACCCGTAGGCGTTTTCAGCCAGTCTTCCAAGATCCCTACAGTGCTCTTTCGCCCCGGCTGACAATTCGGCAGATTCTTGAAGAGGGCCTTGCGCTGCACCACCCTCAGATGAGCCGACCCGAGCGGCTTGATCGGTGCCGGCAGATACTAGAGGAGGTTGGTCTGCCGCCTGAGAGCCTAGGTCGTTATCCCCATGAGTTTTCGGGTGGGCAGCGCCAGCGCATTGCGATTGCCCGGGCGGTGATTGTTGAACCCGAGCTTATTGTCTTAGATGAGCCCACAAGTGCCCTAGACGTATCGATTCAGCAGCAGATTCTTGAGCTACTGGTACGTCTGCAGGAGCGTAAAAGGCTCACTTATGTTTTTATCTCCCATGACCTCGCGGTCATTCGGGCTATTGCCCATCGATGCCTGGTTATGCAAAAGGGCAAAATCGTGGAGTTTGGCCCAACCCATCATATTCTGCGGGCCCCCCGCCATCCGTATACCCAGCAGTTACTAGATGCCGCCTTTCCAGAGGAGCGGCAGCAGGTGGCTGCGGAGGCGGCACAGGCCGATCGGGTACCGGAAATCTTACGAGACACCCCTCAGCCAGCCGGCTAGCCACGGCAGAAGCGGCGGTAACAACACAGCGCCGAGAATGCCGTGAATACCCATGCCTAGGCTGGAGAAAGCGCCTGCCTGGGGGTGTACAGAGAAGGCCCGAGAGGTTCCGATGCCGTGGGCAGCTACTCCGATCGCAAACCCGCGAACCGTCCAGTCGCGGATTCGTAGGCTATCAAGCACGTATCGCGCAAGGATTGCGCCCAAGATACCTGTAGAGACCGCATAGATCGCGGTAAGCGTTGGTGAAATTCCACTGCCATCAACAATTCCCATGGCGATTGGCGCAGTCACCGATTTTGCAAACATGGGAAGTAGCAGTGCCGAGGGCACATCGAGGATTAAACCGATACCCACTGCGGAGACAATTGATACGGTTCCGCCCAGGGTGAGTGCACATAAAAGCGCCAGAACGCGGCCTCGCAGCATCGAGAGTCCTTTGGCGATGGGCACGGCAAGCGACACTGTAGCCGTACCCAGCAGAAAGTGAATGAATTGGGCGCCTTCGAAGTATTTTTCGTACGGAAGATCTACGAGAACAAGCGTTGCCACAACGATTAAGATGGCGATCGCTACAGGGTTTGCCAGCGGTGACTTGCCTGTCCGCTCGTAGGCGGAGAGACCGAGCTGATAGGCCACTAGGGTAAGCACAAGGCTAAAGAGTGGGCTTCCCGAGAGGTAGACCCAGATTTCCTGCAAATTAGTCACGACGCCCCCGTTCTAGCCAGTGGACAACGCCGGCGGTGACGCCAATCGCCAAGGCCACGCTTACGATCAGGGCCACGCCAATCGACAGGGCATGGTCTCGGAGTTGGGGTATGAAGAGCACGACACCAACCGCTGCGGGAACAAAAAGAAGACCGAGATGCTGGCTGAGTCCCTGACAGACCATCTCAAGGTCGGGGTCTATCCGCTTGCGGATGAGAATAAACACAAGAAGGAAAACCAGGCCGGCCACGGGCCCGGGTACGGGGAGAGAAAGGCCCTTTGCGATCAGTTCCCCAAGACTCTGGAAGAGAAGAAGTGTGACCAAACCTCGAATCATCTCGGGAAAGTACCGAGGTTTTCGGCGCCCCGCAAGTGGAGGGTTTGGTACACTGACTTAGGCGAATCGCTCTTCGCACCGGGTATTCCTTTGCGCGCGATTGCTCTTACTGAGTTTAACTAGGAGACTCCATGAACCACTCTACAAAAGAAGTTACAGAAGTAACAAAGGCAGCCGATGCTGCCGATGCGTCGGTCTCCGGCCGTCGCAAGTTTTTTGGTAAGGCGGCTACGGCGGCAGTGGCTGCGCCGATTGCCGGGTTCCCTATGGTCTCTGTGGCCCAGGCGCCTATCGTTATGAAAGTGCAGGGTTCCTGGGGCCCTAACCAGATCTTCTCTGAAATGGCACAGCAGTATGTGAAACGCGTCAACGAGATGGCCGGTGGCCGTCTGCGACTTGAGTATCTGCCCACAAACGCAGTTGTGAAGACCTTCGAAATTATGGATGCCGTGAGCAAGGGCGTTCTGGATGGTGGTCACCATGTCTCGGGCTACTGGTACGGTAAGAACAAGAGCGCCTCTCTCTTTGGTACGGGCCCCGTCAGCGGTGCGACCCCCGAGATTGGTCTCACCTGGATTTATGCCGGCGGTGGTCAGCAACTCTGGGACAAGCTCGTGGCCAAGCTCGGCCTGAACGTGGTTGGCTTCTTCTCATTCCCCATGCCCTCGCAGCCCCTGGGCTGGTTCAAAAAGACGCCACCGAAGAAGGCTGCTGACCTCAAGGGCTTTAAGTATCGCACCATCGGCCTGGCGGCAGACATGCTCCAGGAAATGGGCATGGCCGTTGCGCAGTTGCCTGGTGGCGAAATCATTCCCGCCATGCAGCGCGGCGTGATCGACGCCTTTGAGTACAACAACCCCACCGAAGATTCGCGGTTCGGTGCGCAAGACGTGGCGAAGTACTACTCCATGGGGTCGTTCCATCAGGCCCAAGAGTTCTTTGAAATTATCTTTAACAAAGACAAATACAACGCCCTGCCCGCCGATCTGAAGGCCATTCTGAAGTACGCTGCAGAAGCTGCCTCACTGGCCTCAACGGCCCTGGCCCACGACCAGTACTCCAAGGACCTGCAGGAGTTGATCACCAAGCACAAGGTGCAGGTGTCCCGTACCACGGCCGATATCTACAAAGGCCAGTTGGCTGCATGGGACAAGGTTGTGCCCAAGCTCGAAAAAGAAGTTGATATGTTTAAAGAGATAAACGACTCTTTCAAGGCCTGGTCACGTCGCGTAGGCTTCTACCACTTCACCAACGAAGCGGACTACAAGATGGCCTACGAGCACGTACAGAAGGTTAAGCTTCCGCGTTAATTTAGTTGTGTCCTCCAGAGAGCTGCTGCGGTTGCTTCCCAGCAGCTCTTTTTATATGTTTCACGGATTATTTATGGGAATAGTTACCGATGATCTCCTGGATTCGCGGAATAGATTCTCTTAACAAGTCAATCGGCCACGCCTTTTCTTGGTGTGTCCTTGTGCTTACCGCCAGTACTTGTTTTGAAGTGTTTATGCGCTATGTGCTGCATTCACCCACTGTCTGGGCGTTCGACATGAGCTATATGCTCTACGGGGCGCTCTTCATGATGTCTGGCGCCTACGCGCTTTCCCGTGGCTCCCATGTGCGTGGAGACTTTATCTACCGGAAGTGGAAGCCCGCCACCCAGGCCCGCCTCGACCTGGTGCTCTACATCTTCTTTTTCTTTCCTGGAATTTTTGCCATGGTATACACCGGGAGCCAATACGGCTTTCAGTCTGCGAGCATTTTAGAGTCGAGCGTAAACAGCCCGGCTGGAGTTCCTGTCTGGCCGCTCAAAATGGTGATCTTTATTGCGGGCATCACCCTTGCGCTCGGTGGTATCGCCGAGGTCATGCGATGCATCATTTGTATGCGTGAGGGTAAGTGGCCTGCCCGAGAGGGTGATGTAGAAGAGCTTGAAGTCTTGCTTCAGCAAGAACATGGAAACAAGGACGCA
>JBJOHS010000107.1:0-6826 GCA_046047535.1 Pseudomonadota bacterium | reverse complement strand
AGGTCTTGCCCGACGCGTGGTCTGCCCAGATGAGACATCGATGAAGTCGGCACCAGACTCTTTAAAGAGTCTGGCGATCACCACGGCATCGTCATCGGTATTGCCCCCCGGAGCCCAGTCATGGGCCGAGATGCGGACACTCATGGGCATGCTGTCGGGGATGACTGCACGGATCGCCCGAAAGACCTCCAGGGGGTAGCGGCAACGATTCTCAAGGCTTCCGCCATAGTCATCGGTGCGCTGGTTGGTCAGCGGGCAAATGAACGAGGAGAGTAGATAACCGTGGGCGCAATGCAGTTCGATCCAGTCAAAGCCCGCGCGCACGGCGCGATGGGCACCGGCCACAAAGGCATCGCGTAGGGCATCCATGTCTGCGCGGGTCATGGCCTTGGGCACCTGATTCTCTGGCCCATAGGCAATCGCACTGGCCGACAGGAGCGGCCAGTTGCCATCTGATAACGGCGCATCGACCTCCTGCCAGCCCAGTTGGGTAGAACCCTTCGGGCCACTATGGCCAAGCTGAATACCGATCTTGGCAGGTGTCTGCTGATGCACGAACTGCACAATACGGGCAAAGGCTGCCTCCTGGGCGTCGTTCCAGAGCCCGGTACAGCCCGGCGTAATACGCCCCTCGGGCGTGGGGGCGGTCATTTCCACAAACACCAGGCCCGCCCCCCCGAGGGCGCGTGCCCCGAGATGCACGAGATGAAAGTCTTGCGGGATACCCTCAATCGCCATGTAGGTAGCCATCGGCGAGACCACCGTGCGCGCAGGCAGGTCGCAGCCGCGTACCTGCAGGGGCAGCAGCATGGGCGGTGGGGGAGCAGTCGCAGCAGCACCCCTCGCAGTAACAGCGGCGGGGCCCGAGGCAGGTTGGGGCTCAGGTGATTGCGCCTCAGGTGGTTGAGCCCGCTTGGCAAGCCATGCTTCATAGCCGGTAAGCCACGAGGCATCACGCAGCCTAAGATTCTCGTGACTGATGCGCTGCGATCGGGTCATGAGAGAGTAGGCAAACTGCTCAATCTCCATGCCCGTGTACCGCGAGACATTTTCAAACCACTCGGTGGAATTGCGGGCCGCATTCTGAATCTTTAAGACCTCGACTGAGCGGGTGGCCTGGTAACGCGTAAGCGCCTCAGACAGACTGTGGGTGTCGATCAAAGCGCGGTTCAATTCAATGGCATCTTCTAAGGCGAGCTTGGTGCCCGAACCAATCGAAAAGTGGGCGGTATGGGCGGCATCGCCCATGAGCACGAGCGGCACCTGCCGCGAACCCACCCCAACGGTATGCAGCCAGGTCTTGCAGATGACGCGCGGAAACTGAATCCAGAAGGCAGAGCCGCGCAGATGGCGGGCATTAGACAGAAGGGCATGGCCATCGAGATACTTTGCGAAGAGTTTCTCGCAAAAGGCAATCGACCCCTCTTGATCTATCTGGTCTAGCCCATGGGCCCGCCAGACGGACTCGGGCGTCTCCACAATAAAGGTAGAAAGCCCCGGCTCGAACCGATAGGCATG
Organism: Pseudomonadota bacterium; assembly: GCA_046047535.1. GTDB lineage: Bacteria > Pseudomonadota > Gammaproteobacteria > Burkholderiales > Burkholderiaceae_A > Hahnella. Next base: position 5,308 of record JBJOHS010000107.1, on the reverse strand, counting down.
GGCCTGAAACCAGCCGTGCTCGGTCTTCTCAAAAGCAAAGGTAAAGGCCTCAAAGGTCTTTGTGGTACCAAGCCAGACAAAGCGGCATTTTCGGGTGTCAATGTCGGGCTGAAAGACATCGCTGTAGCGACTGCGAATACGGCTGTTGAGGCCATCGCTGGCAATCACGAGGTCAGGCTGGTACTGGGCAATCGCTGCATGGTCGTCATCGACCTCACTACCGAAGACAAGATCAACGCCAGCAACACGACAGTGGTCTTGCAGAATATTGAGCAGTCGCTTGCGCCCAATGCCGCAGAAGCCATGGCCCGTGGAGCGGACCGAGCGGCCCTTGAAGAAGACCTCGATATCGTCCCAGTGGTTAAACGACTGCAGAATTTCTTCGGCGGAGGCCGCATCGGCTGCCCTTAGGTTTTGTAGCGTCTGGTCTGAGAAGACCACGCCCCAGCCAAAGGTGTCGTTGGGCTGGTTGCGTTCAAGCACCGTAACCGAGAGGGCTGGGTTACGTTTCTTAAGTAACAAAGCGGCGTAGAGGCCTGCCGGGCCACCGCCAATGGAGAGTACGCGGGAAATCGCACGAATCGCACGAATCGCACGGTGCCCACAAGGATCAACGGCGCCTGCATGCCCGGCCTGGTTGGCCAAAGCGGCAGTGTGCACCGTGGTAGCAGACATATCAGTCATGGCATCGATTCTTTAAGCTTGAAGTATTTAAACCTATCCTGATTTACCCTAGGCGCCCTCGGCGCCGCACCGCACTATTCTTGGAGTTTTCGTAGAAACAATCTGTAGTCCACCCGCAGTCAGGGAAAAGGGGTCTGTCGCCCCATCTCTTTTTTTCTTTATCAGGACATCGAATCACCATGAGACTTGAATCGGCCTACAACAACCGCCTCGCAGTACCCAGTTACGTAGACTTTCTCGCCCGATGGCAGAAGGCGAGCCAGGCGGTCGCCCGAGAGCGGGCACCGCAGATCGTGCCACGGCCGTATCTGTCTGCAGAGACCTTTGATCCCGACGAGGTATCGACCCCCCTCGCCCCGGGGCAGTGGGGCACTGACCGATGCCATCTGGTACATCTGCCTGCCCCGGCAACCGTTAGGCCACGGCCCATGCTTGTCTACATTCATGGCGGGTATTGGCGGGCCATGAGCCCTGATTACTTTTATTTTCTGGCCCCCGTCTGGAATGCGCAGGGGGTAGACGTGGCCGTGATTGGGTACGACATTGACGTCGGTGTGGGCGTTGACCAGATTGCCGCGCAGTGTCGGGCCGGACTGCGGTGGCTCTACCGACACGCTTCGGATCTGGGCGTCGACCCCGCACATATCGTGGTCTCTGGCCATTCCGCAGGCGGGCATCTGGCGGCCATGGCGGCCTCCGAAGAGAGGTCACAAGGGAGGGCCACCGGCGGCGCTAGCAACTCTGCAGGGTCCAAGCCTCTTGAGACGAGCGCATCGATAGGCATCAAAGCGCCATTAACACCGCTCTCGTGGCTCGCGGGCTGTGTATGCCTCTCGGGCGTCTTTAACCTCGCCCCCCTCGTAGAGACCTCGATGCAGGAAGGTCTAAAGCTCACCGACGCGGTCATTGCCCGGGCATCACCCATCTACCGCAAGCCCTATCCCAGAATGCTTGAAGACCTCAGGCTCGCCCTGTTTTTTGGCCAAGAGGAAATCGCGGGCTTTCACGAACAACATGCCGCATTGATTAAGGCCTGGAACTTAGAGGGGCGGGCTGTGACCCAAGCCCTTGCAGGCATACACCACTTCAGTATCGTCGATACCCTGGTAGAGCCCGAGTCACAGGTATTTCAGACGATCAAGCGGTTACTCGCGGTAGATGGCTAGACAGCGCAGGAGGGGGAACACGCGTAGAACTAAGAGAGCGATCGCGTTCGTACACAAAGCCAGGGGGGGCCCGCCAGCCCCTAGAAGAAGAGCGCGGACAAGGCCTTACCCGGCGCATCTGCCCGCATAAACGCCTCGCCCACTAGAAACGCGTCTACCCCCGCCTCGCGCATGCGCGAAACATCGGCCCGCGACAAGATGCCGCTTTCGGTTACCAGAATACGGTCGGAGGGCAGCCGTGGCAGCAGATCAAGCGTGGTCTCCAGTCGGGTTTCAAAAGTACGCAGGTTGCGATTATTGATGCCCAGCAGTGGTGAGCGGCAATGGGCCACGGCACGGTCAAACTCTTCTGCATCATGGACCTCCACAAGAACGTCCATACCCGCCTCTACCGCCGCTGACTCGAGCGTTCGCAGTTGATCATTAGAGAGCGCTGCGACGATGAGCAGAATGCAGTCGGCGCCCCAGGCACGGGCCTCTAAGACTTGATAGGGGTCGATCATGAAGTCTTTGCGCAGCACCGGAAGGCTGCAGGCGGCGCGGGCCTGGACCAGATGCTGCGGGTCGCCCTGGAAGAACTCCTTGTCAGTAAGTACCGAGAGGCAGGCGGCGCCATGGGCCGCATAGTCTTTGGCGATATCGGCCGGCACAAACGGATCGCGCAATAATCCCTTGCTCGGGCTGGCGCGCTTGACCTCCGAAATCACCGCGGGCTTCTGGGCAGCGCGCTTACCGCGAATGGCCTGTACAAAGCCTCGCGGGGCCTGGTCGCCAGACTGCGCCCGAATCTGCGCAAGCAGCGCAGACTCTGAGACCGTGGCACGAGCGGCGGCCACCTCTTGGGCCTTCACCTGCAGGATACGTTGGAGAATGTCAGACATGTCTACGAGGGCTCTCTTTTAAACGGCGGTGTAAGGGCCACGAAAGACCAAGGCGCTTGACGCAATCACTAGGCGGCATCTAACGCCCGGGTCGTCTGTACAAACGCGTCAAACTTAGCCTGCGCCGCCCCACTGGCAATGGTGGCCATGGCCTTGTCGACCGCCTCCTGCCAGGTCTTCACCACGTTTGAGGCAAGTAAGGCCCCGGCCGCATTAAAGGCCACGATGTCGCGAATGGGGCCCATTTCGTTAGACAAGGCAATCTTCATTTTTTCAGCCGACTGGGTCAGGCCATCGGAATGCAAGGCATCGCGCACCTCGTGCAGGGTATAGCTGGGAAAGCCAAACTGCTGGGCTGTGACGGAATACTGCTGGATGTGGGCGAACTGCAATTCTGCCACCCGGGTATCACCCACGATGCTCAATTCATCTAGGCCCATATCGGCGTGCACGATGATCACATGGTCGGAGCCCAGCTTGCGCAAGACCTCGGCTTGAATCGCCACGAGATCCGCATGAAAGACCCCCATGAGTTGGCAGGGTGCGTTAGCGGGGTTGGTGAGCGGCCCCAGAATATTGAACATGGTGCGTACACCCAACTCTTTACGTACCGGCGCAATATGCTTCATGGCTGTGTGGTGATCAGGCGCAAACATAAAGCCGATACCACACTGGCGAATTGATTCGGCCACCTTCTCAGGCGGCAGATGAATATTTACGCCGAGATGCTCGAGAAGATCTGCACTGCCCGACTTCGACGATACCGAACGACCCCCATGCTTGGCCACCGGGGCGCCTGCGGCGGCCGCCACAAACATGGCCGTGGTGGAGATGTTAAAGCTGTGGGCGTTATCTCCCCCCGTGCCACACATATCCACCAGGTTGGGAATATTGGTCTTCACCTGCGTAGCGAATTCACGCATCACCTGGGCGGCGGCGGCAAGCTCGGTGGTGGTCTCGACCTTCACCCGCAGCGCGGCTAAGAGGGCGGCCATCTGCACCGTAGATACCGATCCCGACATCATCTGCCGCATGATGTCGAGCATCTCTTCGTGGGTAAGGTCTTGCCGGTCGACACACCGGTTTAAGGCCTGCGGAATAGAAAACCCCATAGCTCCTCCAAACTCCTCTAAAACACACACCAACTGCGTTTGGCCTGTGCTCGGCGCTTACTCAGCTAACGAGCCTCTGCAGACGCCGTCGCCCTCACCTGATCCAAAAAGTTCTGCAATAAGGCGTGGCCTTGCTCTGATAACACCGACTCTGGATGAAACTGCACCCCATGCACCGGCAGGTGCTTATGGGCAAGACCCATAATCTCGCCGTCCTCGGTCCAGGCCGTCACCGCCAAGTCTTCAGGCAACCCCTCGCGAGACACCGCGAGCGAATGGTACCGCGTGACCGTCAGCGGATTATTCAAGCCCGCAAAGACACTTGTACCCTGGTGCACGACCATCGATGTCTTGCCATGCATCAGCGTCTTGGCCCGTACCACCTGCCCACCAAAGGCGGCACCTATCGACTGATGACCCAGACAGACCCCTAAGAGAGGTACCGGCTGAGCCATGGCGGCAACCGCCTGAATCAGCGGCACGGATATTCCTGCCTCTGCGGGGCTGCACGGCCCTGGGGAAATAACGATGGCCTGCGGTTGAAGCCCCAACGCCTCTTCTACAGAGATCTCGTCATTACGCAGTGTGACAACGTCTGCGCCGAGCTCTCCAAAGTACTGCACTAGGTTGTAGGTGAAGGAGTCGTAGTTGTCGATCATGAGCAAGCGCACGGTCATGGCTCCAGCCCCCGCTCGGCAATCTCGGCGGCCCGAATCACCGCACGGGCCTTATTCTCGGTCTCTTGCCATTCGCTCTCGGGTACCGAATCAGCCACGACGCCCGCCCCTGCGGCTACATAGAGCATCTGGTCTTTAAGCACCCCCGTACGAATCGCGATGGCTAGGTCCATTTCGCCACTAAACGAAAGGTAGCCACAGGCCCCGCCATAGAGGCCACGGCGCACAGGTTCGAGTTCGTCGATGATTTCCATGGCGCGGATCTTTGGCGCGCCGCTCAAGGTTCCAGCAGGAAAGCTCGCCCGCAGAACATCCATGGCGGTGAGTTCGGGTTTCAGCATGCCCTCGACATCACTGACCAGATGCATGACATGGGAGTACCGCTCCACCACCATCTGCTCATTGACCTTCACCGAACCAATCTGGGCGATACGGCCGACGTCGTTGCGGGCGAGATCGATGAGCATCACGTGCTCGGCCCGCTCCTTGGGGTCGGCCTTGAGCTCTTCCTCTAGCCTGAGATCCTCCTCACGGGTCTCGCCTCGGGGCCGCGTGCCGGCGATCGGGCGAATCGTGACGCGCGTCTGCTTCGACGCACCGGGCGGCGAGAGCCGGTCTTGCCGTACGAGAATTTCGGGTGAGGCGCCCACGATCTGAAAATCGCCCATGTCGTAAAAGTACATGTAGGGCGAAGGATTCAAGGCCCGCAGGGCACGGTAGAGCGTAAGCGGTGAGCCCTTGTATTCGCGTGCCAGAAACTGGGCAAGGACCACCTGCATGACATCTCC
>JBJOHS010000106.1:0-36850 GCA_046047535.1 Pseudomonadota bacterium | reverse complement strand
GTTGTTGAATGACACGCCGAAGCACCACGCCAGCCAGATAGGCCTTGGTCTGGGTCTCGGCCTGGAGATCGGGCATTGGGTCGAGGTCTTTGGCCAAGGCCTCGACGGCAGCCGCCGAGGCAGCCGCATCGCCCAGCGCGGCGCCAACGAGTTGTGCCGCCGCTGCCGTGGCCAATACCGGCCGGTCGGCAACCGCAAAATAGGCAAGCCGCGCAGCGGTTGTCTTTCCGGCCGCCACACGAACATGGGCCGCCAGGCCCACCATGGCATAGTCACCCCGCCGTCGGGCGAGTTCATAAAAGCCCACGCGGTCAGTACTGCCCGCCTTCGGAAATTCAACCGCAACAAGGATTTCGCCTGGCTGTAGGTCGGTGCTGTAGAGGCCCTTGAAGAAGCCCTCGGCGGGAATGCGCCGCTCCCCAGACTGGCTACGAAGGACCACCGTAGCATTGAGGGCAAGCGCGACCGCGGGATATTCCGCTGCGGGATCAGCCAGAGAAAGGCTGCCCCCGATCGTGCCGCGATTACGAATCGCCACGTGGGCCACATAGGGCACAGCCTGGGCAAGAAGAGGGATGTGCTGGGCCACCAATGCAGAGGACTGAATCTGGGCGTGGGTGGTTAAGGCGCCCAGACGAATAGCACTGCCCACGTCTTGCAGGCCGCGCAGTTCATCACAGTCTTGGATATCGACCAAGACCTCGGGAGCAGCAAGGCGAAGGTTTAAGGCAGGCACCAGACTCTGGCCGCCGGCGAGAACCTGGGCCGCCGCGCCATGGTGGGCAAGCATCTGCAACACCCCGGAGAGGGAACTGGGACGCTCGTAATGAAAATCTCGAGACTTCATGGGTACTCCTGAGGACTAGACCTTCGCCTACTGTGCACGAAAGCCACGCCCCTACCCATTGGGGCAATCACGGGGATCACCCGCGACTTAGTGAATACTTGCTCAACAACGGGCAGTAGGCCCCCCTACTGAATGAGTCCGTGGCAGTGCTTGTATTTCTTGCCAGATCCGCAGGGGCAGGGGTCGTTACGGCCAACCTTGGGGAAGGTAGCCCCCACGGTAGCCCCCACGGCAGACCCCATGACAGACCCAGATGTGCCGGACGCGTCAGTAGGGACCGCCGAGGCTGTGCCCGATGAGGCCGCAGGCGTGGCAGCAGCCTGGGCAGCTAGGGCAAGTGCCTCGGGATCTTCCCCGGAGAAAGAGGCCTGGGGACTAAAGTCTGCATGGGTGAACTGCATCTGGGAGGCGCTCAGGGCAGCGGCTCTCTCCTGGGCTTCACGGGCAGCGGCCTCAGCCTCCTCCTGGGTCTGGACTTCGACATTCATGAGCAGTCTGGTAACAGAATCTCGGACCCGCTCCAGGAGTTGCTCAAAGAGACTGAAGGCCTCCCGCTTGTATTCCTGCTTCGGATCCTTCTGGGCATACCCGCGCAGATGAATGCCCTGACGGAGAAGATCAAGGGCGGCGAGGTGTTCACGCCAGGCGTGGTCTAGGTGCTGGATGAGCACCGAGCGCTCAAAGCCCGAAAAGGCGGTGCGGCCCACGCTCTGCCATTTTGCCGTGTACAGGTCGGTGGCAGCCTTAGCGACCAAGGTAGCGACGCCCGCATCGTCGAGCTCTTCTTGCGACTCCACAACCGCCTGCAGGTCAATCACGACCCCATAGACCTTCTGAAGCTCCGCCTGCAATCCCGGCAGATCCCACTGCTCCTCGATACTCTCCTGGGGCACATAGCTGCGCACGAGGGCATCGATCGCACCATCACGCAGCCGGGTCACCAGCTCAATCGGGTCATCGGCCTCCAGGATCTCGTTGCGCTGGGCGTAGATAATCTTGCGCTGCTCATTGGCTACATTGTCGTAATCCAAGAGCTGCTTACGAATCTCAAAGTTACGGTTCTCCACCTTACGCTGGGCACTCTCGATCGATCGCGAGACCATACCCGCCTCGATCGGCTCACCACGCGGAACACCGAGCTTGTCCATGATCGCCTTCATGCGATCACCGGCAAAGATGCGCAGCAGGGGGTCGTCCATGGCCAGATAGAAGCGAGACGAGCCTGGATCGCCCTGCCGGCCTGCCCGACCACGCAGCTGGTTATCAATGCGCCGAGACTCATGGCGCTCGGTGCCAATAATGTGTAGACCGCCAGCCGCCAAGACCTGATCGTGCAGCGGCTGCCACTCCGCCCGCAACGTTGCAGACTGCGCCTCGAGCGCAGAGGGATCGAGCCCCGCCCCTTCCCGCAGGGCCTCGATGCGTTTCTCGATGTTGCCCCCAAGCACGATGTCGGTACCGCGGCCCGCCATATTGGTGGCAATCGTAATCATGCCGGGACGGCCCGCCTGGGCCACGATCTCCGCCTCACGGGCATGCTGTTTCGCATTGAGCACCTGATGGTCAAGGCCCGCCTTGGTGAGTTCTGAGGAGAGCAACTCGGAATTCTCGATAGAGGTGGTACCCACCAAGATCGGTTGGCCCGCGGCATGCCGCGTTTTGATGTCGGCGAGGATGGCCTCAAATTTTTCTTCTACCGTACGGAAGATCTGGTCTTGCAGGTCTTTACGCACCATGGGCCGATGGGTCGGGACGATCACCGTCTCCAGGCCATAGATCTGCTGGAACTCAAAGGCCTCGGTGTCGGCGGTACCCGTCATGCCGGCAAGCTTCTGATACATGCGGAAATAATTCTGGAAGGTGATGGAGGCGAGCGTCTGGTTCTCAGGCTCAATCTCCACGCCTTCCTTCGCCTCTACGGCCTGGTGCAGGCCATCGGACCACCGACGGCCGGGCATGAGTCGGCCGGTGAACTCATCCACGATGACCACCTGCCCGCCCTGAACCACATAGTGCTGGTCACGGAAGTAGAGCGTGTGGGCCCGCAGGGCTGCCATGAGGTGATGCAAAAGGCTAATATGCGCAGGGTCGTAGAGGCTTGCCCCCTCTGGCAGCAGATCCATATCTGCAAGCAGTTGTTCAGCCTTCTCAAAGCCGGCATCAGACAGATACACCTGCCTGCCCTTTTCGTCGAGAAAGTAATCTCCGGGACCGTCTTCTAGGGGCTGGCGGGTCAGTAGGCTGGGCAGGCCATTGAGGGCCTGATAGAGATGGGTGGAGTCTTCGGCCTGGCCGGAAATAATGAGTGGGGTGCGGGCCTCATCGATGAGAATCGAATCGACTTCATCGACAATCGCATAGGACAAGACCCGCTGCACGCGGTTAGTCTTCTCAGAGACCATATTGTCGCGCAGATAATCGAAGCCAAACTCATTGTTGGTGCCATAGGTGATGTCACAACGGTAGGCCTGCTGTTTCTCCTCGTGGCTGAGCCCTGAGAGGTTAATGCCGGTGGTAAGCCCCAGAAAGCCATAGAGCCGCCCCATCCATTGGGCATCACGCTGGGCGAGATACTCATTGACCGTGACAACATGCACCCCCTGGCCGGTCAGGGCGTTGAGGTAGGCTGGCAGGGTGGCCACAAGGGTCTTGCCCTCGCCGGTACGCATCTCCGAGATCTTGCCCTCGTGTAGAACCATGCCACCCACCAACTGGACATCGAAGTGACGCATGCCCAGGACCCGGCGACTGGCCTCACGGCAGACGGCAAAGGCCTCGACCAGAATCGCATCCACCGGACTGCCGGCGATACACCGGTCGCGCAGAGCCGACGTCTTGTCGATAAGTTGCGCGTCGGAGAGTTGTTGCAGGTCTGGCTCCAGCGCATTGATAGCCGCTACGCGGGCCTGATATTTCTTGAGGAGGCGGTCGTTTCGACTACCAAAAAGCGAAGACAGGAGGCGATTGAACATAATCTTTCTAGGGTAGCATGGGCGCCATGCATCTAGGCCTGACCCTGCTTGAGACCGCCCTTGCGCGCGCCCTGGGACCCCAGGCTGCGGTTGCCGAACGGCAGGCGTTTTTGCACCAGGTTCAGGCCATCCTTCGCCAAGAGGGACAGTCGCGGCTTGCACCGTTGGTCGTCGGTGCCCGCCGCATGCTCACCCAGCCGCGGGCCGGCGGCGAGACTCTGGTGGTAACCGTCTCGAGCCATGCAGCGATGGCCAAGCTACGCCTCTTAGAGCCCCGACTCCTCGCCTTGATACGGGCAGAGACACCCGAGATTGAGACAGTTAAGGTCGTGGCCCAACGCGCGGTTGCCGCCAGCCCCGGGCCGGTAGCGGCGGCCCGCCCTGCTGCGCCTGCCGAGGCTTTGGCGAGGCTACGGGCGTTTTATTCCCAGGACCACTGACGCGCCCAGGCCTCGGGAGCGTCTGAGAGGGTATTAAATACCCGCTCACGCCAGGAATGCGGGGCATCGAGCAAGGCGCGCAGCAGGAGGTTATTGAGGCCATGGCCCGACTTATAGGCGCTGTAGCGGGCCAGCAGAGGCCGACCGAGCAGATAGAGATCGCCCAAGGCATCGAGGGCCTTATGCATAGCGAACTCATCGGGGCGCCGCAGCCCGCCCTCGTTGAGTACTCGGGTCTCATCCATCACGATCGCATTATTCAGGCTGCCGCCGAGGGCGAGGCCCCTGGAACGCAGAGTATCCACGTCTTTCATAAAGCCGAAGGTACGCGCCCGGGCAATCGCCTCGGTAAAAGAAGTCTGGGCGAAATCGACCGTGACCTCTTGACCGGTCTGATCGATCGCCGGATGCTGGAAGTCGATCGAAAATGTCAGGCAGAAGCCGAAATACGGGTCGAGTCGGGCAAATTTCTCTCCGTCTCGGACTTCGATCGGCGCGAGGACCTCAACAAACCGCTTGGGCGCATTCTGTTCGGCAATGCCTGCCGACCGAATCAGGTAGGCAAAACTCGCCGCGCTACCATCCATAATCGGAATCTCGGGGCCATCAATCTCCACAAGGGCATTGTCAATACCAAGCCCAGAGAGGGCCGACATGAGGTGCTCTACCGTTGCCACCCGGACTGCACCGGCGGAGAGGGTTGAGGCCATACGGGTGTCTCCTACAGCGGCGGCCTGTGAGGTGACGGTATTGGGTGGGGGTAGGTCGGTACGACAGAAGACGATGCCGCTGTCGGCCGGGGCCGGCTTCAGCCCAAGCCGCACGCGTTGGCCACCGTGAAGGCCAATGCCTTGGGCACTGACAGACTGGCCAAGCGTGCGCTGTCGAAGCATGGTGTTACAGCACTGCCAGCATGGCCTCGGCGCTGCTAACCTCAAACTTGCCGGGCTCTTCTACGTGAAGCGCCTTGACAATACCGTTGTCGACCAACATGGCATAGCGATTCGACCGCAGGCCCATGCCACGGGCAGTGAGGTCAAGGGTCAGATCAACCGCCTTGGAAAATTCGGCATTACCATCGCCAAACATCCGCACCTTACCCTGAGTCTGTAACTCGCGGCCCCAAGAGCCCATGACGAAGGCGTCATTTACCGAAATACACCAGACCTCATCGATACCCTTGGCTTTCAACGCGGCCGCATGAGCCACATAGCCTGGCACGTGCTTGGCCGAGCAGGTGGGGGTATAGGCACCGGGCAGACCGAAGACGATGATCTTTTTTCCCTTCACCATGTCGGCTACCTGAAAGGCATTGGGCCCCACCGCGCAGCCGGGGGTCTCTTCTTCAATAAATTCGTAGAGGGTAACGTTGGGCAGGGCCTGTCCGATTGCAATCGCCATAGAAACTCCTTAAAAAACAAAAGAAACACCTCCGGGGTCAGGCAGCGACCCAGGAGGTGACCGAGGAACGAGGATAAAGGGTAAACCAGTCGCTAGTCTGCCTGCTTCCGTAGAAACGCGGGGATATCGAGCTTATCCATGCCACCTTCCTCAAGCGCCAGCACACGCGCGGCAGCCTCGCTACGCGGCGGCTGCCGCCAGATGGCCGGCTGATCGTAACCGGCATAGTCGGTGGCTGGACCATTCGCAGGGGCATTCGCACCGTCCCCCCCAAAGGCCTGAACTGGTGCCGAATGGCCATCATAAGTACCTGTCCTTGCCACCTGAGAGACCACCGGCACGGAAATGGGTGGAACCAGCGTGGGCCGGCGTGCTGCGCGGCCCAGGCCCGTAGCAACCACGGTGACCCGCATGTCCTCCTTCATCGAATCGTCATTGACGGTGCCGAAGATAATGGTTGCATCCTCCGCAGCAAAGGTGCGGATCGTCTCCATGGCGAGCTTCGTCTCTTTAAGCTTGAGCGAGGCATTGGCGGTGATGTTGACCAGGATGCCACGGGCGCCTGAGAGGTCGACGCCCTCGAGTAACGGGCTACGTACTGCCTGCTCAGCCGCGATGCGGGCACGGTCTGGGCCACTGGCAGAGGCAGTACCCATCATGGCCTTACCCTGCTCGCCCATGACGGTCTTGACGTCTTCGAAGTCGACGTTCACCAGGCCCTCGACATTGATGATCTCAGCTATGCCTGCCACCGCATTGTTTAGAACATCGTCTGCTGCAGAGAAGGCCTCAAGCTGGGTGATGTCATCGCCCAAGACCTCCTCGAGCTTTTCATTGAGAATCACAATCAAGGAGTCGACCTTACCCTGCAGCTCTGCCAGGCCCTGCTCTGCGGCCTGCATACGACGCGGGCCTTCGAAGGAGAAGGGCTTGGTGACGACGGCCACAGTAAGGGCGCCCTGCTCTTTGGCGATCTCAGCAACAACCGGAGCGGCACCGGTACCCGTGCCACCGCCCATACCAGCGGTAATAAAGACCATATGGGCGCCAGCCAGCGCCTCGGCAATACGGGCGCGGTCTTGTTCGGCCGCCGCCTTGCCTGCCTCCGGGCGAGCGCCTGCGCCGAGGCCCGAACTGCCGAGCTGAAGTACATGATGGGCCTTTGACCGATCCAACGACTGGGCATCGGTATTGGCGCAGATAAATTCAACCCCCTGCACCCCCTTGTGAATCATATGGGATACGGCATTGCCACCGGCTCCCCCCACCCCAACCACCTTGATCACGGTGCCCTGGGTCTGTGTCTCCAGCATCTCGAAACTCATTGTTGCCTCTCTTTCCTCGTGAAAATCAAAAGTTGCCCATAAACCAAGACTTCATGCGTGCGAAGGTGTCACGGAACCCACCCGTCTGCCTGATCACCTGCCCGCCCCGAAGCCACTGCCTGCGCGCCTCTTCAAGCAGCCCCATGGCAGTGGCATATCGGGGGCTACTCACAAGGTCTGCAAGCCCCCCCGAATAACTCGGCCGGGCCACACGGACCTGCTTTAAAAAGACATCCTCACCGAGCTCGATCAGGCCCGGCAGTAACGCACTGCCTCCCGTGAGTACGATGCCCGAGGAGAGGAGTTCCTCGTAGCCACTCTCGCGGATCACCTGGGCAACCAGCGAGAAGAGCTCTTCAACTCGGGGCTCAACGACAGCGGCGAGTGACTGATGAGAGAGCAGCCGAGGGGGCCGATCCCCCAGCCCCGGAACCTCGAAGCTGGCGGTGGGGTTGGCCAGGGACTGCTTGGCCACGGCATAGCGCTGCTTAATCTCCTCGGCCTCTTTGGTTGGGGTGCGCAGGGCCATGGCAATGTCGTTGGTGATCTGGTCTCCCGCGATCGGGATCACCGCCGTGTGTCGAATCGCGCCACCCGAAAAGATAGCGATGTCGGTGGTGCCGCCGCCAATATCCACCAGGGCCACACCCAGCTCTTTCTCGTCATCGGTAAGCGTGGTGTGGCTCGAGGCTAGGGGCTGCAGCATGAGCTCACTAACCTCAAGCCCGCACCGACGAACACACTTCACAATGTTCTGGGCAGCCGATACCGCGCCGGTCACGATATGGACACGGACCTCAAGCCGAACACCGCTCATCCCGAGGGGCTGTCGGACATCTTCCTGCCCGTCGATCACAAACTCCTGAGGCAAGACATGCAGCATCTGCTGATCGGCGGGAATACTGACCGCGGTGGCCGTCTCAACGACCCGTTCCACGTCGCCCTGGGTTACCTCTTTTTCTTTAATCGCCACCATGCCACTGGAGTTAAAGCTGCGTATATGGCTGCCAGCAATGCCCGTCCAGACCGACTCCACCTTGCAGTCGGCCATCAGCTCAGCTTCCTCTAGCGCCCGCTGTATCGAGTCGACAGTGGCATCGATGTTGACGACGACCCCCTTTTTGAGACCCAGGCTCTCTGACTGACCAATACCGATAACGTCAATCTGGTCTTCGGCATCAACCTGGGCCACCACAGCGACAATCTTCGAGGTGCCGATATCGAGGGCCACCAGGAGATTATTCTTAGCATCACGCGTCATGGATACGTCGTCCTTCTGGTTTGTAGATGAGGCAATTGGGTAGTTCGCGTGGGGATGCAGACGATCGGGCCTCCTCACCTCTGGCCCTGGCCGCCGACGGCACCGAGGCGGTTCGAAACGAGAATCCATTGGCGTACCGCAGATCGGCGGCAACCACCTGCTCTCTGGGCCGGGCCGGCGGCCCGGACTGAACCGTCTGGTTAAGCCATGCAAGATGGTCCACAAAGGCCAGAACGCGCTCTGTCTGATTGCGCGGAAGCGTGTCACGCCCAAGTACCACCTCAGGCCCCTCATGCAATACGAACTTCCAGGAAAACTGGTCTGACAGCGAGAGCCGATCAAGACTCAGGCCCTTGTCTGCAAAAATCTCCTCAAGAACCCGGGCACGTTCAAGAACCCGTTCATGGCTTCCGACTGGGCCCGAGAGGGTGGGCAGTCTGCAGTCAGGCACCAGGCCCACCGGCCGTGGAGACTGGTCTATGCGAAAGAGTTCTCCCTGTCGATTGATCAGTCGACCATCGGCCCAGATGGCCACAGGGTCATGCTCCTCGATCCAGATGATGAGACGATTCGGCCAGACGCGCCGGACCGAGGCCTGACGCACCCAGGGGTAGGCCTGCAGCGACGCCTGCAGATCGGCCAATGGCCGCGTCAGGGCCGTACCGACACTGGTACTCTGAACCGACTGGCGAATCTCATCCTCTGAGAGGTAACTGATCCGTTCGTTGGTAGACAGGACCTGCACTGAACGCAACGCGAAGACCGGCTGACCCGCAAGCCAGACGGCAGCCACCAGGAGACTCGCTAAGACAGAGACCTGAATTGCAACACTGCTGGCCCAGTGCATCGCGGCTGGCGAATGCCAGAATCGGGCGATCATGCTCACGGTGTCCCCTGCAGCTTAAGCCGGGCCCCCGAGAGAATCTCGTTGACCAGGCTTGCATAGTCCATGCCCGCCTCAGCGGCTGCCATCGGCACGAGAGAATGGTCGGTCATGCCAGGGGAGGTATTGAGCTCTAGGAGCGTCGGGCTGTCCACGCCATTCCAGAGAATATCGACCCGCGCCCAGCCCTCGCAGTCGAGGGCGGTGAAGGCCTGTTCGCTCAGTCGCTGCATAGCCTCGGTGGTCTCTCGATCCAGTGGGGCCGGGCAGAGATAGCGCGTCTCGGACCCAAAGTATTTGTGCTGATAATCGTAATTGCCCTGGGGGGCAACGATCTCAATGACCGGCAGGGCCCGGACAGGGCCGAGGCGACCCCCCCCCAACAGAGCCACGGTGAACTCGCGGCCTTGGACAAAGGCCTCAACAACCACCGCCTCATCGTGACGGCCGGCCGCACGCACGGCATCAAGCGCATCCTGTATCTGATTAATGCGGGTAAAGCCCAGAGACGACCCCTCATGGGCTGGCTTCACGGCAAGCGGCAGGCCCAGGGGGGCTAGTACGTTCGCAAGTCGTTCCTGTAGCCCAGCCTCAGGAGACTGCCAATCTGAAGACCGCAGGGCGACAAAGGGTGGCGTCGGGATTCCATGCGACTGCCAGACCCGTTTTGTCATGCATTTGTCCATCGCCAGGGCCGAGGCGAGCACACCCGATCCGGTATACGGAATTTCCAGGAGTTCAAGTGCTCCCTGGACGGTACCGTCTTCCCCATAGCGGCCATGCAGCGCAATAAATACCGCATCGATGCGCAGGTCATGGAGCGCATCTAAGGGACGTTCGGCCGGGTCGAAGGCTTGCGCATCGTACCCAAGCCGCGCCAAAGCGGCTAATACCCCAGTGCCCGACCGCAGAGAAATCTCCCGCTCCGCGGATCGTCCACCCATCAAGACAGCAATGCGGCGCGTCATTGGGTGGCCCCTGAGGAGGCAGGCACCGAAGAGGGTCTATGGGCCTTGAGCAATGCGGGGAGTCCACCAATTGATCCAGCGCCCATACTCAATATGAGATCGCTGGCATGGATAACCGAGTCGAGCAGGTCGGGGATCTCTGCGATTTCGCTAGCAAACACCGGTTCGATCCGACCAAGTTGACGAATGGCACGTGCCAGGGCCCGGCCATCGGCGGCGGGAATAGGGGGTTCTCCCGCCGGGTAGACCTCCGCAAGAACCAGCACGTCGGCTGAGGCCAACACCTTCACGAAATCATCAAAGAGGTCTCGCGTCCGGCTGAATCGATGCGGCTGAAAGACCAAGACCACGCGACGATCGGGATAGGCGCCCCGGACAGCCTGCAGGGTGGCCCGAATCTCGGCCGGATGATGCCCGTAGTCGTCCACCAGGTCGGCCTGACCGCGCGAAAAGGCGATGGAGCCGCAGTGCTGTAGTCGACGCCCGACACCGGTGAACTGACTCAAGGCGCGACCAATCGCCTCAGGAGCAACGCCAAGTTCGAAGGCAACACCGATGGCCGCCAAGGCATTCAGCACATTGTGGTGGCCAGGCAGATTCAGTCGTACAGGCCAGTCAGGATGGCCCACCCGGCGCAGGCTAAACCGCATGCCCAGGCCATCGGCCTGGAGATCGACCGCCTGCAGGTCGGCCTCTGGCGTGACCCCGTAGGTCAATACCGGCCGCGAGAGAAAAGGAATAATTTCGCGGACGTGCGGGTCGTCGATGCAGACTACCGCTGTGCCATAGAAAGGCAGGCGCTGGACAAACTGAATGAAAGCCTGTTTGAGTTTGGCCATGTCATGGTCATAGGTGTCCATATGGTCTGCATCGATGTTGGTCACCACAGCCATCATCGGCATGAGATTCAAAAAGGACCCATCAGACTCGTCGGCCTCGGCCACAAAGGCCTCGCCTAGGCCGAGCTTGGCATTGGCCCCGGCACTATTGAGTCGCCCACCAATAACAAAGGTTGGATCCATGCCCGCCTCGGCAAGAACTGAGGCTACGAGGCTGGTGGTCGTGGTCTTGCCATGGGTGCCGGCAACCGCAATTCCCTGCTTCATCCGCATCAGCTCGGCGAGCATGAGTGCCCGCGGCACCACCGGGGTCTTCGTGGCGCGGGCCGCCCGTACCTCTGGGTTGTCGGCCTTCACCGCGCTTGAGATCACCACCACATCAGCGCCCTCAACATAGGCTGCATCATGGCCGAGGAAGAACCGCGCGCCTTGATCGACCAGCCGGCGAACGGCCGCATTTTCTGAAAGGTCGGACCCCTGGACACGATAACCCTGGTTGAGTAGGACCTCGGCGATACCCGACATGCCCGACCCGCCCATTCCAACAAAATGAAGCGTCGTGATCTTGTGTCTCATAAAGGCTCTCCTCGCGCATCCGCACGGGCCATGGGGCCAGTCGTCACAGCTGCAGCCTCATTGAGATCAGGCCAGATCGCCTGAAGCTCCTGCAGGATGCGGGCTAGCGCATTACCAGCGTCGAGTGACTCTGTCGCACGCGCCATAGCACGGAGTCGGTCAGGCGCCAGAGCGGCCAGGGTGGCAGACAAGGCATCCACGAGGGCGGGGGTCTGGGGGACAATGGCGGCAGCGCCTCGACTCACCAGGGCCTGGGCATTGGCGGTCTGGTGGTCATCAATGGCATTGGGCAGCGGAACAAAAATGGCCGGCAGGCCAACAGCCGCCAACTCGGCCACCGTCGAGGCACCCGCACGACAGACCACGAGGTCTGCCCACCGATAGGCCTGGGCCATGTCATCGATGAAGGCATCGACCCGAAGATCATGGGGCTGGGCGGGCTGCTGCTCATAAGCCGCCTGCACTTCAGGCTGTGCCAACGTACCGGTCTGATGCCAGACCGAGAGCCCTCCGGGCCAGCGCGACTGCACCTGAGAGACGACCGGAGGAAGCGCCTGATTAAGCGCACGCGCCCCCAGACTACCCCCCAGTACAAGAAGGCGAAGGGGTGACCCCTGACCCATCTCGCGGGGTCCCGCAGCGGCCGCAGCGGTGAGGGCCTCGCGCACAGGATTACCCACACAGACCGATGACGCAGGTGCGTACCGCGTGCGGGCAAAACTCGTAAATACACGGTGAGCGATCCGGGCAAGCCACCGGTTCGCGGAACCCATTACCGCATTCTGCTCATGGACGACGAGTAGACGCCCCTGCAGACGGGCCACCAGCCCCACCGGAAATGAAACATAGCCCCCAAAGACAAGGACCATGCCGGGACGAACCCTGGCAAGAAGCCGCCAGCAATCCACGAGGCTTCGTAGAAGTCCGAGGGGCAGGCTGATGATTCCCGCAAGCCCCCTACCCCGCAGCCCCTGCACCGTGAGTTCGGTCAGCGCAAAGCCTGCCTGGTCACGGACGACACGGGCCTCAAGGCCGCGATTACTGCCCACCCATTCAATGGCAACGCCCTGACGGGCCATGGCCTGGGCTACCGCCAAGGCAGGGAAGATATGGCCCCCCGTGCCCCCAGCAGCAATCACGAGTCGTGGCATGGTGGGAGAGGTCACAAAAGGCCCTCCCGCACGGCTCGGGATGGCTGGGCTGCCGCCGCCGGTCGCGACCGGCGGCGCAGGATTGGCTCTTGCACGGGCCGTGCGCGGGCGCCTGCACGATTCTCGGCATCAATGCGCAGGACCATGCCCAAGGCAATACAGATGGCCAGCATGGCGCTCCCACCATGGCTAATCAGCGGCAGGGTCAGGCCCTTGGTGGGCAAGAGGCCCGTATTCACGCCGGCATGAATCAGCGTCTGAACCCCCAGCCAGACTCCAATTCCCTGGGCGACGAGGCCGGCAAACATGCGCTCTTGGGACATTGCGACCCGGCCAATCTCGATGCAACGGCGGATGAGATAACCAAAGGCGAGCAGAATAACCGTCACGCCCACAAAGCCGAGCTCTTCACCAATCACCGCAAAGATAAAGTCGGTATGCGGCAGCGGCAGGTAGCCGAGCTTTGCAATTCCCGTCCCAAGACCGGAGCCGGTAAGGCCCCCGTGGCCAAAGGCAATCAACGCACCACAGAGCTGGTATCCCGCCTTCTGAGCGTGCCCTGGATCGCAGGGGGTGAGATAGGAGACCAGTCGCTCAAGGCGCCAGGGGGTTAGCCAGATCATTAATATGAAGAAGAGCCCAAGCAGAATCACCAGCGGAATCACCACCCGAAGGCTCATACCGCCAAGCAGCAAGACAGCCGCTACGGTCAGCGTAATAACAATGGTTGAGCCAAGATCGGGCTGATAGAGCAGCAGGCTCATGACCACGACCATCAACCCGCCAATGGGCGCCAGGCCACGGACCAGATCAAACCGCATACGGTCATGGCGCCGGACGGCATAGCCTGCGGCAAAAAGGATGACAAAGACCTTCATCAGCTCTGAGGGCTGAAGGGTCAACGGTCCGAAGGGGATCGCCCGTACCGCGCCATCCCGCACAAACTGACTGCCGCCGAAGAGCTTGAGCATGGCCACAGTGAGCAGGAGCGCGACCCCCAACACAAACAAGGGGGCAGAGGCCTTCTGCAGCCAGTCTGATGGAATCCGCAAGACAACCAGCAGGGCAATAAGCCCGATGAGAATATGCATGGGATGCCCACGCATCTGAGTCCAGAAGACCGCATGGGCATTGGCGCTGGGCAGCGGCAGATTGGCCGAGTAGACCATGATGAGTCCGACGGCCAGCAGACCAAGCATGACCGCCACGAACCGACCATCAACCGGGGCGGGCATAAGGGTCTCCCGAAGCCGATCTAACACAACTGCCCTTCCATCTGGGCCCGCGTCTGGGCAAGGGCCATAAACTTGTCGCCACGGTCGGCATAGTTTTTAAACATGTCAAAGCTCGCACATGCCGGCGAGAGCAGTACCATGACCCTGCGACCCGTGGCCGCCTGATCGGCGCGCGCCCACTGCCAGGCCTGCTCCACTGCCGCGCCGAGGTCCGTGCAGAGACTGGCCCGGAGCCCTACCTGGCGAGAAGACTCCACCAGATTCGGGCCCTCCGTGCCAATGCCCAATACCGATGCACCGCGGGCCTGGAGCGCCTCGATCAGGTCGGTAAAGTCTTGGCCCTTTCCCTGACCACCCACAATCACGATCACCGACCCCTCGGTTCCGGCCAGTGCTGCAACCGTGGCGCCGACATTTGTGGCCTTGCTGTCATTAATAAAACTCACACCCTCGACCTCGGTCACCCACTGCATCCGATGTGGCTCACCGGCATAACGACGCAGCGCATGCAGCATTCCCGCCAGGTCATCAGAGACCGTGAGGGCCAGACCGAGCGCGGCCATAGCATTGCGCAGGTTGTGTCGTCCTTGAATCTTCAAAGCCCCGACAGGCATGAGCCGCTGCAGGCCGGCGCCTTCCGCGGCGGGCTGATAGGCAAGCCAGTCAATGCCCTGATAGACCACGCCGAAGGCCGGGCCCTGCGGGGGTGGCGCAGACAGACCGAAGGAGATCGGCCGGCGGGCCTCGGAGTCTGCGCGCATCCGACGTCGACTGCCCGCCTTCACCGGCGGCTCTGACGCGGCGGCCGCAATGTGGGCCGTGATGGCCTGGGCAAGGGTGCCCCCATCGCGATCAATGACAGGCAGGCCAAGTGCATGGGCATGGGCCAGCCCGAAGATGCGTAGCTTGGCCGCCTGGTAGTCGGTCATGTCCAGGTGCCAGTCTTGGTGGTCCTGGGTCAGATTAAGGACGGTCGCTGCCGTACAGGAGAAGCGATGGGCGAGGGCGAGCTGAAAGCTGGAGAGTTCGACAACCCAGACATCCGGCCATCGGCCCGCAGCTTGGCGCTGCAGAAATCCCTCAAGCAAGGCAGGCCCCTGATTGCCGGCCTCCTGTACATCGAGACCCGCGTGGCGCAGCAGGTGGGCTGTCAGTCGGGCCGTGGTGGTCTTCCCATTCGTACCAGTGACCGCAAGCACCTTCTGACCCTGCAAGGCAAGAGACATGGGGGGTTCTCCACCGCTGCCGGTCTTCGCAAGATGGGCAAGAGACCAGTCAAAGAGGTCAAGTTCACCGACCACCGTAACCGCGGATTTCTCAGCCTCTTGAAGTAGCGCGGTCATCGGGCTGCCCCGATCGGCATGGGGTGTCAGCCCAGGGGAGAGGGCCAGGAGACGACAGCCATGGAGGTGATCGGCTGCAAAGGGCTCGGCAACCCCCAGCCGAAGGTCTATACCCTGGGGCACGGCGCCCTGGGCCTGGCGGCGGCTATCGATCATGCGCACCGCAGCCCCCTGATTTTGTAGCCAACGTGCCATGGCAAGACCAGACTCACCGGCACCAACCACAAGCGCAGGCAGTCCCTGCCAGCCCTCGGGGGGACAGGGCCAGTCGTGGGCAGCTGTCAACGGCAGGGGAGCCTCGTCGGTACCTGAATCGGGGGAGTGGTCTTCTTCGGTCATGAAAAGATGGGCGTCGGTGCGGTCTGATCGTTTGAGGAATTAACGGATCTTGAGCGTGGCCAGGCCGGCGAGCACCAGCATCATGGTGATGATCCAGAAGCGCACGACCACCTGGGTCTCCTTCCAGCCGCTCTGCTCAAAGTGATGATGCAAAGGGGCCATGAGAAAGATTCGTCTGCCCTCGCCAAAACGCCGCTTGGTGTATTTGAAGTAGGCCACCTGCAACATGACCGAGAGGGTCTCCACCACAAAGACGCCACCCATCACAAAGAGCACGATTTCTTGCCGGACCACAATCGCGATAACACCGAGTGCGCCACCGAGGGCTAAGGCCCCCACGTCACCCATAAAGACCTGGGCGGGATAGGCGTTAAACCAGAGAAAGGCCAGGCCCGCCCCCACCAGTGCAGCGCAGAAGACGGTGAGTTCTCCGGCACCCGGAATAAGCGGCAGCAGCAGGTATTTGGAAAAGACTGCATTACCGGCAACATAGGCAAAGATGCCCAGGGCTGCGGCGATCAGCACTGTAGGCATGATCGCGAGGCCATCGAGACCATCGGTGAGGTTGACCGCATTGCTGGTGCCAACGATCACGAAGTAGGACAGCACCACAAAGCCCCAGAGCCCGAGTGGATAGGCCACACTCTTAAAGAAGGGCACAATCAGGTCGGCCTGGGTCGGCAAGGCAAACATGAACCCGTTGCCGAGCCACTCCTGGAAGAGCGCCCAGGCGGCAGGCCCCGTGGGTGCGGATACGGCGAAGGCCAGATAGAAGGCCGCCGCCAGGCCAATCAAGGACTGCCAGAAGAATTTGGCCTTCGCCGACATGCCCTTCGGATCTCGATGGACCACCTTCTTATAGTCATCAACCCACCCCACCGCACCGAGCCCCAGAGTCACAAGCAGCACGACCCAGACAAACCGGTTGGAGAGGTCTGCCCAGAGCAGCGTGGTCACGCCCACCGACAGCAGGATTAAGGCACCGCCCATGGTTGGCGTGCCTGCCTTCACCAGATGGGTCTGTGGACCATCGGTACGGACGGACTGTCCAATCTTGAGGTGGGTGAGCTTGCGAATCACCGCCGGACCCAATACCAGTCCAATGGCAAGCGCCGTGAGTGTGGCCATCACCGCCCTTAGGGTGATGTAGCCGAAGACCCCCAGCCCTCGGATCAGGTCATCGAGTGACTGAAAGACCAGCAGAAGCATAGTGTTCCTTTCGGTGAAGAAGGGCCTGAACCACCCGTTCCATTCGCATAAATCGAGAGCCCTTCACCCAGACGGTCTGACGCGTTGGGCTACACAACCCCGATGGGGTCTCTTCAAGCCACGCACAAAGAGCAGCATTCAGGGCGTCGATATCTTCAAAGGGCAGGCCGATGCCCGTCTCCACTGCGGCCTCCGTGCAGGCCCGGCCAAAGACAAAGACAGGCGAGATCTGCTGCGCCTGTGCGGCCCGCAAGACCTCAGCATGAAAGGCTGGACCCTGATCTCCGACCTCCCCCATATCCCCAAGGACGAGTGCGCGGCGTCCCTCGACTAGCGCCAGGGCATCAATCGCGGCAAGCACTGAGTCCGGATTGGCGTTGTAGCTGTCATCGACAAGCCACTGTTGCGCCCCCAGAGAGATGAGACGACCACGACCGGAGACCGGCACAAAGCTCTTAAGCCCCCGAACGACAGCCTCCATAGAAACGCCAAGCCCCAGCCCGAGGGCGGCGGCACCCGAGGCATTACGGGCGAGGTGACGTCCGATACCCAGAATCGAGACCTCACCTGCTGCAGGCGCGGCAAAGGCCGGGTCGTTTTCTGCCGCCCGATCATGGTTCGGAATCAGCCGCAGTCCGAAGGCCAACGGAACCGCAGCCCGCAGATCGGCCAGGCACTCCCCTGCATAGTCGCCTGGCATCATCGCCGCAGGGTCTTCGACCAGGCCAAATCGAAGTCGTCGCAGATCGGGACGCGCCCGGGTCATCTCATACCAGAGCGGCTCATGGTCTGGATCGCGGGGCACCACCACTGCCCCACCACAGCTGACATAGGCGAAGGCCTGGGCATTTTCTTCGGCACAGGCGTGTACCGATGCCATGAATTCTTGGTGTTCACGTTGGGCATTTGTGATGAGCGCCAGGTCAGGACAGGCGAGCGCCGCCAGCCCAGCGACTTCGCCAGGATGGTTCATGCCAATCTCTAGGACCGCAACCCGATGTCTGGCACGCAGCCCCAAGAGACTCAATGGCAGGCCAAGCGCATTATTTAGATTTCCGGGGGTGGCCCAGACAGCACTGCTGCCATGGGCAGCCCGCAGAACCGCGGCAGACATCTCTTTTACCGTAGTCTTCCCATTAGAGCCCGTGACGGTGGCGAGCCTGCCTCTCCAGGCACCGCGCCAGATAGCCGAAAGGGCCGACAGGGCGGCCTGAGTATTGGTCACCTCGATGCAGGGGCCCAAGGCGCCCTCGGATAGCCCGGCCATTGAGGGGGCACGCTCGACCAATGCCACTACTGCCCCCCGAGCAAAGGCCTGACCTAGATACGCGTGGCCATCAAATCGTGCGCCAGGTAGGGCCAGAAAAATGGCGCCAGCCGGTACCGTACGACTATCGATAGAGACCGCGATCGGCGGCTGGTTTTCCCTGGCCTCCAACGCGGCGCCATAGCGGCGGCCGGTTGTCAGACCACGCTCGGCCAGGCCCTCCAAGAGCCCCGCCAGAGAGGGCATCGGATACCAGTCCGCGAGAATCTGCGCGGCAAACGCGGCGTCGCTAAAGGGCAGTCGCGTCCCACCGATGTCCTGCGTCGTCTCATGCCCCTTACCAGCGATCAATACCACATCAGTTGCACAGGCCATATCCAGGGCGCGCTCAATCGCACGGCCCCGATCGACCTCGACCGTACAGCGCCTCAGGGCCTGCGGCCCAAGCCCCGACTGAATCTCTTGCAGAATGGCCTCAGGCGCCTCCTGGCGAGGGTTATCTGAGGTCAGCACGATCCAGTCTGCTCCCTGGGCCGCCCGCTGACCCATCAGGGGACGCTTGGCAGGATCACGGTTGCCCCCACATCCGAATACGCAAATCAGTTGCCCGCCGCGTGACGTCGCCATTGGCCGTAAGGCCGACAAAGCCTGCTGAAGACCGTCGGGGGTATGGGCATAGTCGACGTAGACCGCCGGGGTCGGCACGACCGCACCACCGACGCGCTCCATGCGACCGGTCGGTGTCTCAAAGCGGGATAGACAGCCAAGAATCTCTTGTGCGGAATAACCGCGTCGATAGAGAAGCCCTGCGACTACGGACGCATTCTGGAGATTGTGATCGCCCGGCGGCGAGAACCAGCAATCCTGTGGATCCTCTGAGACGTGGGGTAGCGCAAGTCCGATACGGGTGCCGCGCGTCCCCTGCTCCCGAACCAGCAGGGTGAGGTCTGACCACCTCTCAGTCGGGTGGCCAGTAGGACGGGCAACCCCTGTCCAGAGAATCGACTGGCCCGCGCTCAGAGACTCGGGCAAGGGGGTCTGGCCTGCAATGGGCCGCGCACGCACCGAGCCCTCTAGGCCTGGGGCAGAAAACAGGAGTGCCTTGGCCTGGGAATAGGCCTCCATCGTCTTATGAAAATCGAGATGGTCCTGGCTAAAACTCGTTAAGGCGACATCCCTAAAGCGACAGCCCGCCAACCTACCCTGCACGAGCCCGATAGAGCTCGCCTCCAGTACCACCTCCTGCACGCCTTGAGAAAGAAACTCGGCCAACGACCTCTGCAGACTCACCGCATCCAGGCTGGTCAGGCCCGCGCCTGCCAACGACTGCTCGACGAGCCCCTCGCCGCGTCGGTCGAAACGACGAATGCCCAACGTACCCACCGCAACCGACGGCCGGCCAAGCCAGGCAAGGCTACGGGCCATACCTCTGGCGACCGTGGTCTTACCATTCGTACCCGTAATGGCAGTTATCACCAACCGTTCAGACGGACGACCATAAAAGGCCGAGGCCAGTAGGCCTGCGCGCCGGGCGAGTCCGGGCAGGCTCTCTAGGGCAAGGGAGCTTCGTTGGGCGGCGATCCAGTCGGCCGCCGCAGAGGTGTCAGCGGTATCAACAATCACCCCAAAAGCCTGAGCAGCATGGGCCGCAGAGAGCAGATCAGACAGGCTCATGCGCTGCCCGGGGCGGGCAACCAGCCAGTCGGCGCGGCCAAGGTCCTGCACTATAGAGAGCAGCCGGCCACAGACGGATTGCTGCCGCAACATGTAGGCCAGCGCCTCGCTCTGCGGATCGTCGCAGGCCAGGAGATGGGGAAGATCTTGAAGGTCGGCCTGTGTCATTGCCTAGGTGCCTTCTTCCACGAGGCCCACCGCAGGAACTACCCGCACCGCCGGATCTGGGGACATCTGCATCCGCCGCAGACTCTCATTGGCCACCTGGGCAAAGACCGGGGCGGCAACCTCGCCCCCGAAATGGCGACCCGCTGTGGGCTCATCCACAGCCACCGCGATCACAAACCGCGGCTGCTCAGCCGGCACTAGGCCGACAAAAGAAGAGAGGTACTTCGCCTTGGCATAGCCGCCGGCCTCTGGCTTATGGGCAGTGCCCGTCTTACCAGCCACCCGGAAGCCAGGAATTCTGGCCTTCGGACCCGTTCCCTCAGGGCCAGCAGCGCGTTCGAGCATGCGCCGAACCGCGCGTGCGGTCTCTGGTGTAAATACGGGCTGCCCGACGACTGGCCCAGAGACCTGATAGAGGCTCAGCGGAACGCGGTCGCCCTCACGGGCGAAGACGGTATAGGCGCCGGCAAGTTGAACCAGGGAGACCGAGATACCATGGCCAAAAGAGACCGTAGCCTTGTCCACCGCCGCCCAGGACTGCCACGGACGCAGACGACCCGCGGGCTCCGCGGGCAGGCGCATATGGGTAGGCTCGCCAAAGCCGGAGGCCCTGAGCTTCTGATAAAAGACATCCGCGGAGACCTTCTGGGCAATGCGAATCGTGCCGACATTGCTCGACTTCTCAAGAATCTCAGAGACCGTAAGCGTGCCATGGGTCTTGGTGTCACGAATTGTGCGGCCATCAATAACGATGCGGCCAGGGTCGGTAGAAAGGCTTGTAGTGGGCCCTACCGCGCGGGCATCGAGGGCAGCAGCAACCGTAAAAGGCTTAAGGGTGGAGCCCGGCTCGAAGGTATCAGTCGCCGCCCGATTGCGGACCCGATTCGGGTCAAGCCTCGCCCGTTCATTAGGATTAAAGGAGGGCGCATTGGCCATAGCCAGGACCTCTCCGCTGCGACTATCGACCACAACGACCGAGACCGACTTGGCCTGGTGCTGCTCGAGGGCCTGCTGAGCAGCGGTGAAGGCAATCGACTGGATGCCCGCATCAAAAGACAGCCGTAGGTCTTCGCCAGGGCTCGCGGGGTCGTAGGTCTTCTTATCGAAGACGCGGTTCTGCCGATCCACCACAACCCGCTCCACCCCAGGCGTGCCTTGTAGCTTTCCATCAAAGGCTAGTTCGAGTCCCTCCTGGCCCTTATCTTTTAGATCGGTAAAGCCAACAAGATTGGCAAAGGCTGGCCCATGGGGGTAGTACCGCCGAAACTCCTGCTCAAGCTCAATACCCGGTACGCGAAGGCTGCGAACCTTATCGGCTGCGCCAAGATCCAGGCCCGAGGTGACATAGAAAAATCCCTTGGCGCCCTGCACACGTCGCCGCAACTCGGCCGTGGAGAGGCCCAACAGACTGGCCAGTTGGGCAAACTTTGGGTGGCTAAGATCGAACAGACGGGGCACTAGCCCGACCCGATATTCCGAAATACTGACCGCCAAGACATCACCGTTACGGTCAAGAAGGCGGCCCCGTGCGGCCGATAGATCACGGACCCGCTCGAACCGATTCTCTGCCCGCTTCTGCCACTGCTCAACATTGACATGCTGCAGCCAGAAGGCCTTCACCCAGACCACACAGAGCCCTATGGTCAGCAGTCCGAGGACCACCTTGGACCGTGTGGCCGTTGCGCGCCAGGTAAGAATTTCGTCGTTGGGCTGGACGCCCACTGCACGCGAGGGGGGCCGTCCCGTCGGTGTAGCCCGGCCTGGCCGGGACCGGCCCTTGGCCTGGCGTGCTGCCCGTTCTGCAGCCGACCAGGAGCCAAAAAAGAAATGGGGGCGGGCAATCAAGGCGACCGCCCCTTCGGCGCATAGACTGTCTCTGCATGGGTAATAGGCACCATGCCCAGCGTGTCTTTGGCCACACTGGCGAGCCGGGCGGGGGTACGCAGACTTGCAACCGAGACCTGCAGATTCTCAATTTCCGTGACCCGCTTTTCGATCTGACGCTCCATCTGTTCAGCCAGCGCAAAGAGCCGACGCTCGTGGTATCGGGAATTCACGAGTGCTAGAGCGCTTGCCAGTAAGGCAGCCGCCAGCAGCCAGTTGACCAGCCGGGTCATCGGGCCGCCCGAGTCGCCACACGCAGCACGGCACTGCGGGCCCGTGGATTGCGTGCGGACTCTGCCTCAGTCGGCCGGACTCGGCTGCTGCTGGCCCAGATCGTGGTTTGGGCCGGCGGGCCGGCCGCATGGGAAAGCAGGGCGAATTGGGTCCGGCCCATGCCCCGGGGGCGCGCGAGGCCGGCCGGCTTCCGAGCAGACTGGAACGCCTGCTTAACCCGACGATCTTCCAGTGAATGAAAGCTAATCACCCCGAGCCGCCCACCCGGCTTGAGCAGCATGGGGGCCTGCGAGAGCAGCGCATCGAGCTCCTCAAGCTCACCATTGATCAAAATGCGGAAGGCCTGAAAGCTACGGGTCGCAGGATGCTGGGATTCTCGCGGCGCGCCTGCCCGGGCAAGGGTCTGACGAATCAGATCGGCAAGCATGCCGGTGCGACTCAGCGGCGCCTCAGCGCCCGTCTCTGCTGCCTGCTGTCGGGCAACGATGGCACGCGCAATCGGGCCGGCGTATCGCTCGTCACCATAGTCGCGCAAGACCTGGGCAATCTCTGATGTGCTGGCGCTCGAGAGCCAGTCAGACAACGAAATTCCCGTAGTCGGGTCCATACGCATGTCGAGTGGGCCATCCCTCATGAAGCTAAACCCTCGGACGGCCTGGTCAAGCTGCGGCGAGGACACCCCGAGGTCGGCGAGAATGCCGTCGACCGAATCGAGGGCCAGTTCAGCCAGAACTGACGACACTTGCGAGAACGGTCGCCGCACAAACTGGAGCCGGGAATCCGCGATCTGAGCTGCCGCCGCAGCAGCCTCGGGGTCTCGGTCGAGGGCGATAACCCGGCCCGCTGGTTCCAGCCGGGCAAGCAGCGCCTGAGTATGTCCTCCTCGTCCGAAGGTGGCATCAACGTACGTGCCACAGGGATCCCCTAGGACAGAGGTCACCAGGGCCTCCAGCAATACCGGTTGATGAAGAGGCGCGTCGGATGCGATCAATCACGTGGCCCCCGCAGCTTACGAGCCCGCACCTGCTCTTTATGGTGCGCCAGCCGCGTGGGGTCCCAGATCTCAAAATAACTTCCGAGACCAAGCAGCATGACTTCACGACTGATGCCCGCCCCCTCCCGCAGCACGGGGTTAATCAGCACTCGGCCTGCCGCATCAAGCTCAGGGGTATCGCTCAATCCCAGCCAGAACCGCCTGCGCTCATCGTCATCCTCATCGGCCGATAGGCCCTCAATCTTCGCCGACCAACGGGACTGGGGCATGAGCAGAAGACAGCCGACATCGCTCTCAATAAGCGCAATCTGGCCGCCTGACTCTGCAGCAAGCAGGTCCCGATACCGGGCCGGGAACGTCATGCGTCCTTTGGTGTCGAGACTAAGGGCGGAAACCCCGGAGAACATAGATCGATCGCTGGCCTTGTTGAATAGATTCGGGCGTGGACAAAAGGAGGGGAACGAGACCGGGCAATTTCCCCACTTTTCCCCACTTTTTCACACGATTTCCCACTCTATGCAAAAGACAAGACCTGGTCAAGCCAAGGGCTGTTTTTTCTTTTGGAAACAACAAGTTAGACCCATTTTTTTGAAGATCACTGAACTCAATTAAGTGATAAAAATCAATGGGATAAAAATTAAATATTAAGTTGTTTGTGAACTTAATATACCCCGCCCCCGGGAGGGCGCCTAACCCCGGGGACACACGCCAGAAAAGGCGGGAAGCGAACCTATAGGCCGGATTCTGTTACGGAGGGACTGGTTCGCAGCCCCTCTATGACGGCCATCCCTCTAGGCCCGCCATTACTGACGGGCTCAAGCCACCTACCCGCGCACTTGGACGGGACGCCCTTCAGGGGCCCGAAGGCCCTACGTGCGCCTATTTGGTGTTGCTCCGGGTGGAGGTTGCCGCGTTTCACATCCCCATGGCAGGCCATGGTTACTCGTCTCTGTGGCCCTATTCCTCGCCTTGGGCGGACCGTGAGGCCCGCTTGCTGCGTACGGCCGTTAGCCGTCACCCTTCCCTGTGGAGTCCGGACCTTCCTCTGCCTGCGCGCGCGCCGACAGCGGCCGTCCGGTTCACTTCCCTAAGGAACATCATACGGCGTTACGAGGCATTACAAGAAGACGCGACAGACCAGGCCACAGATTCACCCGCCGCCAGGGGGACAATCCAGTCCGGTCGGGCAGGATCCCCGAAGGCAAGACGATCCGGCAGCGTCTGCAGACGACGAACCAGTCGAAGGCGACGGGTGTTAGGTGCAAGCCCATAAAACTGGGCCCCATAGACACTTGAAAACCCCTCTAGGCGGGCCAGGGCGCCGGCTGCGTCAAAGACCTGGGCATAAAGGGCCATGGCGAAGGGCGCGGAATAACATCCTGCGCAGCCACAGGCCGCCTCCTTGGTCGACTGGGCGTGCGGGGCCGAATCAGTACCCAGAAAAAACCGCGGGCTGCCACTAATCGCAGCCTGTACTAGAGCCTCGCGATGGGTCTCTCGTTTGAGTACCGGAAGGCAGTAATAGTGCGGCCGAATTCCCCCCTTGAAGAGGGCATTGCGGTTATAGAGAAGGTGCTGTGGGGTAATGGTAGCGGCCAATGGACCGGGTGCCTGACGCACATAGTCGGCCGCCTGCCGGGTCGTGATGTGTTCAAGCACGATTTTTAAGGCTGGATACCGGGCGCGCAGTGGGACCAGTACGTCATCGATAAAGCGGGCCTCACGATCGAAAATATCCACGTCGCTGTGGGTCACTTCGCCGTGCAGGCAGAAGACCATTCCGAGATCCTGCATCCGCGCAAGTACCCGATCGCAGCGGGCCAGATCGGTGACGCCGCTATCAGCGTTGGTGGTCGCGCCGGCCGGGTAGAGCTTAACCGCCGGAATAACCCCCGACTCCATGGCGCGGTCGATCTCCTCAGGTGCAGTGCTGTCGGTGAGATACAGGGTCATCAAGGGAGAAAAGCCGGTGAGATCGTCATCTCCCGGGACCGACTGGTTCCGGGCGGCGTCCAAGATGCGACCCCGGTAAGCCAGGGCCTGGGCCACGGTCGTGACCGGTGGGCGAAGGTTGGGCATTACCAGCGCGCGGCCAAAGTGCCGAGCGGTTGCAGGCAAGACCGAGGCCATGTCTGCCCCATCACGAAGATGCAGATGCCAGTCGTCAGGCTGGAGAATCTCCAGTACCTGGGACGGCGCGACGTCTGCTGAAGACGCAGTGGTCGCCGGGGTTGCGTCGGTTCGAGAGGATGTCGGTGCCATAAAAGAGCGGAGAGAGCGGAGAGGGAAGGAAGAAGAAGGGGAGCTTTAGCCCACCGGGTTAGACCACCAGAACGGCCCGATAGTCATTCACATTAGTGCGCGTGGGGCCCGTGGTGATTACCCGGCCGAGTGGCTCGAAGACCGCCAGCACATCATTGGCGTCGAGGGCCCGCTGCGGATGGACACCGCGCTCCCGGGCCCGCTCAAGGGTCTCTGGACAGAGCAGTGCACCCGCATGCGGACTCGCACCATCGATACCGTCGGTATCTGCCGCAAGGCCATAGACACGATCGGCCACACCGAGCGACTCGACTGCCAGTCCCATAGCCAGCAGAAATTCCGAGCACCGCCCGCCCCGGCCTGCGCCACGTACCGTCACCGTACACTCCCCTCCAGACAGCAGAACCAACGGCCGCACAAAGTGCGGGTCCTGGTCTTCGGCGATTTCACGCACCCAGGAGGCCTGACCCGTAGCTACATCTCGGGCCTCACCAGTCACTGCGTCCCCGAGTACCACTGGCCGCAC
Organism: Pseudomonadota bacterium; assembly: GCA_046047535.1. GTDB lineage: Bacteria > Pseudomonadota > Gammaproteobacteria > Burkholderiales > Burkholderiaceae_A > Hahnella. The sequence goes on along the minus strand of JBJOHS010000106.1, from coordinate 11,052 downwards.
ACCCGCAGCAGCAAAGACCTCTGCTGCCGCTTTCAGGCTCTGCCTGGCTGTGGCCAGCAGATGGGTGGTGACATGGGCCAGACGTGGGTCGTCCGGCTTAGGCGTCTCCGGTATCTGCCCTGCGGCCCCGCGCATGAGGTGATCCGTGATCGAGTCAGGCGCGGCGACCTGCCAACGGGCCAGCACTGCCAGGGCGTCTGCATACGAAGAGGGATCGGCCGCACAAGGCCCAGAGGCGATTGCCGAAGGGGAATCGCCCACCACGTCGGAGACGATGATCGCTGTGACAGGCGCCCGGGAGGCCAGCGCGAGCCATCCCCCCTGTATCCGCGAGAGATGCTTGCGCACAATATTCATGTCGGTAATCGGTGCGCCGCTACGCAAGAGGTCAGCAGTCAAGGCCTTGAGATCTGCCATAGAGACGCCGTCGACAGGCAAGGCCAATAGACTCGAGCCGCCGCCAGACACCAGCACAATGAGTTGGTCCTCCGGTCTCAGGGCGGAGACACGCGCGAGAATCTCCTGGGCTGCCTGCTCTCCTGCGGAATCCGGCACCGGGTGTCCCGCCTCGACACACCGAATACGGCCCAGCGGCAGGCCATGGCCATAGCGGGTTATAACCAGGCCGGAGAGCGCAGCATCGTGGGGCCAGGCCGCCTCCACCGCCGCTGCCATGCTGGCCGCCGCCTTTCCCGCCCCGACCACCAGGGTCTGGCCCCGTGGGACCGCTGGCAGCCCCTCTGCAAGACGATGTCTCGGGTCGGCCGCCTTCACCGCCGCATCGAAGCTTCGACGCAGAAGGCCAAGCCAATCTTGGTCGACTGCGGCGGGTCTCGGCCCGCTAGCCATGGGCTACGGCGGCCGCAATCGCCTGCCCCACCTCGGTGGTACGGGCTGTACCCCCAAGATCGGGGGTCTTCGGGCCCGAACGCAGAACGGCCTCAATCGCCCGGAGAATGGCATCGTGGGCTTTCGGATAACCGAGGAAATCCAGCATCAGGGCCGCAGACCAGATCTGGCCAATGGGGTTGGCAATACCCTTGCCCGCGATATCGGGCGCAGACCCGTGGACCGGCTCAAATAGGGACGGAAACTGCCGCTCGGGATTCAGATTGCCCGAGGGCGCAATGCCGATGGTTCCGGTACAGGCAGGCCCCAGGTCGGACAGAATGTCTCCAAAGAGGTTGCTCGCGACCACGACATCAAACCAGTCGGGATGCTGCACGAAGTTGGCCGTCAGAATGTCGATGTGGTACTTGTCGACGCGCACCTCCGGAAATTGTGCCGCCATAGCCTCCACCCGGGTATCCCACCAGGGCATGGTGATTGCAATGCCGTTGGACTTCGTGGCCGATGTCAGGTGCTTTTTGGGCCGACGCTGCGCCAACGCAAAGGCAAACCGCAAGACCCGATCGGTACCATGGCGGCTCATGATGGTCTCCTGCATCACCACCTCACGGTCGGTACCCGCAAAGGCGATTCCGCCTACACTGGAGTATTCGCCTTCAGTGTTCTCTCGGATGACGTAGAAATCGATATCCCCTGGCTCGCGATTGGCCAGCGGTGACTTCACGCCGGGCATAAGACGCACCGGCCGGAGATTTACATACTGATCAAATTCGCGACGAAATTTCAGCAAGGACCCCCAGAGGGAAATATGGTCAGGGACGGTCGATGGCCAGCCGACGGCGCCAAAGAAGATGGCATCAAAGGCCGAGAGGGTCTGCTTCCAGTCCGACGGCATCATCTCCCCGTGGCGTTGGTAGTAATCGCAGGAGGCGAAGTCGTAGGGGGCGCAGTCGAGGTTGATTCCAAACCGTGCGGCAGCAGCCTCTAGCACCCGCAGTCCCTCGGGCACCACCTCTTTACCAATGCCGTCGCCCGGCAAGACCGCGATTCGATGTGCTGCCATAACCAGACTCCTTGATTTCTTAGAATCCCAAATTATGCCCCTGCCCCCTCCGACCCTCCCAGCCAGCCCCGACCACAGCGTGAGGGCCACCGTGGCCACTACCGCCGCCGCCCCTGCCCCCACCCCCGGCCATGGCGCAGAGGGAGAGACGCCCCCCGTTGCCCACCCTCCCCGCGGGGCATGGCAGGTAATCGCCACCCTGCTGCCCTATCTCATGAAGTACAAGCTTCGGATGGGCCTGGCATTGGCTGCCCTAGTCGCCGCCAAACTCGCTAACGTATCGGTACCGATTTTTCTTAAAGAGATTGTGGATGGCTTAAGCCCATCGGCCTCGGCAGCTGGCGCTGCGATCGCCGTACCCCTGGCACTGGTTGTGGGCTATGGTCTGATGCGGCTTGCCTCGACAGGCCTGACCGAGATGCGCGAACTCATCTTCGCGCGGGTTACCCAGGGCGCGGTGCGCGACATCTCCTTGCGGGTATTTCGGCACCTGCATCAGCTCTCCCTGCGATTCCATCTTGATAGACAGACCGGCGGACTCACACGTGACATTGAGCGCGGCACGCGGGGTGTGGGTACGCTGGTGAACTTCACCCTCTACAGCATTGTGCCCACCGCGCTGGAAGTCCTGCTGGTCACGGCCTATCTAGCCTGGCAGTACCCGCCCATCTTTGCCTGGATCACGCTGGCGGCCCTGGTGGCCTATGTCGTTTATACCTTTATGGTGACCGAATGGCGGACCCATTTCCGTCGTCAGATGAATGAACTGGACACGCGGGCCAATGCCCGAGCGATCGACTCGTTACTCAACTACGAGACTGTGAAGTACTTTAACAACGAGGAGTTCGAAGCCCAGCGGTACGATCGCAGCCTGGTTCGCTGGCAGGAGGCTGCTATTAAAAGCCAGGCCTCCCTGTCGTTACTGAATGTGGGGCAGTCGGCCATCATCGCCCTGGCAGCAACGATGATGGTGTGGCAGGCCGTCGTGGGCGTACAGGCGGGCACGATGACCCTCGGCGACCTCGTCCTGGTTAATGCCTTTCTTATCCAGCTCTATATCCCGCTGAACTTTCTGGGTGTGTTGTATCGAGAAATAAAGCAGAGCGTCGCCGACATGGAACGGCTCTTTGGCCTGATGGCCCAGCACAAGGAGGTGTCCGATCCCCCTGGGGCCCCGGCCCTCATCGTCGGGGCCGGTGAAGTACGTTTCGAAGGAATCAATTTTTCGTATGACCCGCGTAGGCCTATATTTAGTGGGCTATCCCTGGCCCTTGCGTCGGGCAGGACCACAGCCGTGGTGGGGTCCTCTGGCGCTGGCAAGAGCACACTCTCCAGGCTGCTCTACCGCTTCTACGATGTACAGGCAGGCCGGATTCTCATCGACGGGCAAGACATTCGTGCGGTTACCCAGGCCTCCGTGCGCGAATCGATCGGCATCGTGCCCCAGGACACCGTACTCTTTAACGACAGCTTGGCCTACAACATTCGCTATGGTCGGCCCGAGGCTACCGATGCGGAAGTCTGGCAGGCCGCCCAGTCGGCCCATCTTGAAGGCCTGATTCAGAGCCTGCCGGAGGGCCTTGCGACCCCGGTCGGGGAGCGCGGACTCAAGCTCTCCGGCGGGGAGAAGCAGCGGGTGGCGATTGCCCGGGCACTGCTCAAGCGCCCAGCCATTCTGGTCTTCGATGAAGCGACATCGGCCCTTGACTCCGAATCCGAGCGGGCCATTCAGGCCGAGATTCGAGAAGTTTCTCGGGGCCGCACCAGCCTGGTGATTGCCCACCGGTTATCGACCATCGTCGACGCCGATACGATCATCGTGCTCGAAGACGGCGCACTTTCTGAACAGGGTACCCATGCGGAACTTCTGGCCCGCAGGGGCCGCTACGCCGAGCTCTGGGAATTACAGGCAAGGCAAGAGGGTTAAGGCCAAAAAGTCATAGTGATTACCCTAGGCACCCTGAGACAGGTCGCTGGGTTGAGGCAAACTCCAAGTTGTCTCATACCTCTCTAAGGAGTCTTTTCATGTTGAAAAAAACAGTTCTCGGCGTGGCCATGTCGCTCGGGTTTGCGATGGCCGCGACGCCGGCGATGGCCAACAAAACACTGGAGTCGGTCAAGTCCAAAGGGGCCCTCTCCTGCGGTATTCACACCGGTCTTGGAGGCTTCGGCATCGCTGACAGCGGTGGCAAATGGGCAGGCTTTGATGTCGACTTCTGCCGCGCTGTTGCTGCAGCAGCACTCGGCGACAACTCAAAAGTCCGCTATGTGCCTTTGAACGCCGCCCAACGATTTACCGCCCTGCAATCCGGTGAGATCGATGTACTCTCCCGCAACACGACCTGGACGATGAGTCGTGACACCCAGCTCGGCCTGACATTCGGTGCGACAACCTACTACGACGGCCAAGGTTTTCTGATCAACAAAAACCTGAAGGTGAAGTCTGTAAAAGGCCTCAAAGGCGCGACTATTTGCGTGCAAAGCGGCACCACCACAGAAAAAAATATGGCGGACTATTTCCGAGCCAACAAGATCACCTATAAGCCTGTTGTGATCGAAGATTTCAAGGCGTCTGTGGCAGCCTACGTCGAGGGGCGTTGCCAGGCCTACACGACCGACGCTTCAGGCCTGGCCGCTATTCGTGCCAACGATGTCAAGAATCCTAACGACCATATCATCCTGCCGGAAATTATTAGCAAGGAGCCCCTCGGTCCAGTGGTTCGTCGCGGTGATGAAGACTGGGCCAAGCTTGTCTCTTGGGTCCACTTCGCCATGTTGACTGCAGAAGAACTTGGGATCACCTCGGCGAATGTTGATGAGCGCAGATCCGACACGAACCCCGAGGTACAGCGACTGCTTGGACAAGGAAACAATGACTTCGGTAAGGCTATGGGGCTTGATCCAGCGTGGGCCTATCGGGTGATCAAGCAGGTCGGCAACTACGGAGAGGTCTTCGAGCGCAACCTAGGGCGCAACACCCCACTGAAGCTTGAGCGGGGGCCAAACGCCCAATGGACCGATGGCGGCCTGCAGTACGCGCCACCCATCCGATAGCCGAAGAAGGTCAGTCGACATTTTGTTTGGCATAGCCCGAGGAGTCCCACCCCTTTTTGGGGGGCCTCCTCGGTCTTTAGACGACCTCAAACGAGCACACCCCTGATGCGCCTATCACTGCCTAGCAACCCGAGGGTTCGATCGTTGTTCTGGCAACTGCTTATTGCTGGCGTCCTCGGTCTGGTTGCCTGGTTCTTCGTAGGAAACCTGGCAGAAAACCTCGGCAAGCGCGGTATTTCCTTCGGGTACGACTTCTTGTCTGGCCCGGCGGGTTTTGATATCGGCGAAAAAGCAATCGCCTACGATGCCGACAGCAGCTACTGGGTAGCTTTTTTGGTCGGGATTCTAAATACCCTTCGCGTGGCAATTTTTGGAATCGTCGCCGCGACCCTTCTGGGATTGTTTATTGCGATTGGCGCATTGTCCAAAAACCCCTTACTCGCTGGACTCTCCCAGAGTTACGTAGAAGTCCTGCGCAACATTCCGCTTCTTGTGCAGCTCTTTTTTTGGTATCTGCTTCTCGCCACTCTCCTTCCCAATCCTCAGGCGCCTGTGGAATTGCTTCCGCATGTGTTTCTTAGCAAAAATGGGCTTCAGTTTCCTTGGCTGTCCCCTGAGGAAGGTATCTATCTCGAATACCCAGAATTAGGTACCTTTGGGCTCGTCGGTGGGGCAGCCCTTTCCCCTGAATTCCTTGCGTTGTTTATTGGGCTTGCCAGTTATACCAGCGCCTTTATTGCGGAGGTGATTCGCGCCGGCATCCTCGCGGTGCCGAAAGGCCAGACGGAGGCTGCCGCCTCATTGGGTCTACGCCGTTGGCAGATCCTCAAGATGGTGGTTCTACCCCAGGCACTGCGCGTGATCATTCCACCGACCACGAACCAGTATCTCAACCTGACCAAGAACAGCAGCCTTGCGGTGGCCATCGGCTACCCAGAGGTGGTCAGCGTCGCAACAACCACGCTCAATCAGTCAGGCCGAGCAGTAGAGGCAATTTCGATTCTGATGCTTGTCTACCTCTCCCTTTCACTGATCACCTCATTTCTCATGCATCGTTTTGAGGCGGCAACACGGCTAAAAGAGCGATGACAAAGATCGATATGTCCTGGCGACAGGCCCTGTTCAATGGCAAGATTAACAGCGCCATCACCATCGTCTTGCTGGGGATGCTGGTCTGGTTCGCTTGGAATTTTCTCCCCTGGGCCCTCTTCAATGCGGTCTTTACTGCCGACCTAGACGCCTGCAGAGCGGCCCGCGGGGTCGGTGCATGCTGGGGGCTGATTGAAGAAAAATGGCGATTAATTGTCTTTGGCCGCTACCCGTTTGAGGAAATCTGGCGACCGGTAGTAGCCAGCGTCATGATGGTTGGCGCCTGCGTGGTGATTAGCCAACGACAGTGGTGGAAGCCCACCATTATTTTGGGTGCAGCCGCCGCCATTGCACTGGCTGTGGCATTAATGCTCGGTGGATTCGCTGGGCTCACAGAGGTGCCCACCGAGCGACTCGGGGGGCTAGCACTCACCCTGCTACTGGCCATCGTCGGCAATATTCTGTCGCTACCCCTGGCCGTTGCCTTGGCCCTTGGACGCACCTCAGATCTGCCCTTCATACGCGTGGTCTGCTCTGGCTTTATTGAACTCGTGCGCGGGGTACCGCTCATCACGGTACTCTTTATGGCGAGCTTTATGTTTCCGCTTTTTCTTCCGAGCGGAATGAATCCCGACGTCCTTCTGCGGGTAACCGGCGGACTGATTCTCTTTAGTGCGGCTTATCAGGCCGAGGTCATTCGAGGTGGCATTAACAGTGTGCCGCGGGGCCAGATTGAGGCAGCCCAGGCACTTGGTATGGGCTACTGGCTGATTCAGACCAAGATCGTTCTGCCCCAAGCCTTTCGGGTGGTGGTACCTCCCCTGGTCAATAGCTTTATAGCGATCTTTAAAGATACCTCGTTGGTCACGATCGTCAGCATGTTTGAGCTCTTTGGCAGCCTCCGGCTTGCGCTGGCAGACCCGCAGTGGCGCCCCTTCTTTATCGAAGGGTTCATCTTTATTGCCCTGATCTATTGGGTCTTCTGTAGCGCGATGAGCCGCTACTCGCGCGGCCTTGAACGCGACTTCGCAGTCGCCCGACGATAGCGATTCTCACCCTCTCTTTCTTTACCCCCCTGCCCGACAGCTGGAGTCTTTTTCATGCCAATGATTGAATTCGAGAACGTAAGCAAGTGGTACGGGAGCTTTCAGGTGCTCACCGATGTGAGCCTGTCGGTGGCCCAGGGCGAGAAGATTGTTGTCTGCGGCCCCTCCGGCAGCGGCAAGTCAACGCTGATTCGCTGTGTCAACGCCCTTGAGCCCTATCAGAAGGGCAAGATCATTGTCGGCGGCGTGCACCTGACCGAAGACCTCAAGACAATCCACCAGGTCCGGGCACAGGTGGGCATGGTCTTTCAGAGTTTCAACCTCTTTCCACATCTGACGATTTTGGAGAACCTCACACTGGCACCCATGCATGTCCGCAAGCTAGCAAAGGCCGAGGCCGAGGAGAAGGCAATGGCCCAACTCCAGCGGGTTCGTATTGCCGAGCAGGCCCAGAAGTACCCCGGCCAGCTCTCCGGCGGGCAGCAACAGCGGGTCGCCATCGCGCGGGCACTCTGCATGGAGCCAGAGGTGCTGCTCTTCGATGAGCCCACCAGCGCGCTTGATCCGGAGATGGTGAAAGAAGTTCTTGATGTCATGGTGGGCCTTGCAGAACAGGGCACGACGATGATCTGTGTGACCCATGAGATGGGCTTTGCCAGAGAAGTAGCCGACCGGGTGGTCTTCATGGATGCCGGCCAGATTGTCGAGCAGAACGCCCCCGAGGCCTTCTTCGGCAATCCCCAGCACCCGCGCGCCATCGACTTTCTCAGTAAGATCCTTAGCCACTAGCCCACCGGCCCCGCCGACATCGCGGGCATTGCCTTAGGGGAGAGGCAAGAGCCCAGACCCCGAGAGAGGCTTGAGGGTGAAGACCTCGCCATCGGCGACAGGAAAAATTCCCGCATAGGCCCGGGCGGTGATCGGCATGCTGCCCGTAAATTCCCCAAAGGCCGGTAAGAGCCAACGCCCCTCATGGTAAACAAAGCAGGGCAGACGCAGCCTCTGCCTGGCGCCTGCGCGAATCACCACCGATGGATGCAGATGCCCTGCAATCTGCCAATCCCCATGCCATGCGGCCACGCGCGAGGGCTCAGAGGACGGCTCTGGGATATGCAGTCCTACCAGACCGATGCCCTGCTCCCAGCGGTCCCCGAAGACCCGGACTCCAAGCCTGTCGGCCCAGTCGGCCTCTAGCCGACTACCGGCCTTCTGGTCGTGGTTGCCTAAGACCAGATGCCAATCGGTTGCACAGGCCTCAGACCGCAGACGCGCTAGCCGCGAGAAGAGGGAATCCGTAAGGGAGGCGGCGTCGTGTATCAGGTCGCCGAGAATCACCAAGGTCTGGATCGTGTAGTTCGAGAGTAGGGTTGCAAGCCGGCTGAGAGTCTCCGCATCACTGCCCTCGGGAACAGCCAGGCCGGCCTGTCGAAAGCTTGCGGACTTTCCGAGATGCAGGTCGGAAATAAAGGCTGTGCGGGTCTGTGGGTGAATATAGGCCCCCTGGGGTGCGAGCCAGAGGGCCTGGCCGCAGGCCGGATCGCAGAGGGCGAGGGTACCCCGCGGTAGAGAGGCTGAAGACCTCACCATAGACGTTATGCCCCCGCCTCAGCCTGGGCCTCGCGGAGCATACGGGCGACCCGGTCGGCAAGCTTCTCGGTCGATAGCTGTTCGCGAAGCCGCTCAACCATGAGGGGAAAGGCAAAGGGACTCGGCCGCGACAAGGCGACCCAGCGCCAGTCGGCAGACCTACAGCGATGTAAGGCATGGGAGAGTTCTGCGAGGCTGCACTCCTCCCGCTGAACCTCCTGCCACGACTGTCGATACAGGGCATTGGCCGGGTCGTACTTCTGAAAGACCTCATAAAAGAGGTTTGCGGAGGCGGCAAACTGTCGACTGGTCTTTTGCGCACCGGGCAGCCCGGCGAAGACGAGGCCAGCCACCCGGGCGATCTCCCGGAATCGACGTTGGGCCAGGCCTCCGGTCTGAAGGGCCGACTCAAGGTCTTCGGCAAGGCGGGCATCCGGCTGGAAAAAGGCCTCCCGGAGTCGATCTGGCGACAAGGCCTGGGCCTGTTCCCGCGGCACGAGAAGGGCCAGCCCATAGTCATTCACGGTGTAGGAGAGGCTCAGGGCTGACTGCTGGCCAAGCCGAAGGCCAAGCAGGGTAGCCAGGCCAAGGTGCACCGTACGACCAGCAAAGGGGTAGAGAAAGCAGTGGGCGCCATCGCGGGCATCGTAGCGTTCGATAAGGAGGTCGTTGTCAGCGGGTAGCCATGAACGGGCAGCCTGGGTACGCAGAAGCGGCCAGAGGGCCTGGATTTCCGGGGCAAGATGCGGCGGGGCAGAATCCAAGGTTGCTCCGGCTGAATCCTGAAGGAGTTCAGCCCGAACACTGGTCAGCACCGCACGCAGGGTCGCGGAGAGCTCGGTCGATAGGGGCATGTTTCCCCCATTCCACCGGGGAACCGCACCGGCCTTTTTGCTGGCCAGTCGCACATAGGCTGTGAGGTCCTTGATGCGAACGAGTTCAAGGGCTCGGCCAGAAAAGAGGAAGGTATCGCCCGGTTTTAGCCGTCCGATAAACGACTCCTCAATCTGGCCAAGGCTGCCGCCGGAGACCCACGCCAAACGAATACTTGCATCGGAGACGATCGTTCCGATCGAGAGCCGATGACGGCGGGCAATCCGGCTATCGGCAAAATGCCAGCGGCCATGGCTATCAGACTGGAGGCGATGAAAGTCTGGGTAGGCGGCAAGGCTCGTTCCACCCCGGACCAGAAAATCAATTGCCCAGTCAAAGGCCGCTTCAGAGAGATGCCGGTAGCTATAGGCCAGCCGCACCTCGCGCAGGAGAGCCGCACTCTCCATCGGACAGCCAAGCACCCGGGTGGCCAGGTGCTGCACCAGGACATCCATCGGGGCATCGGGGGGCATTCGCGATTCCATACGGCCCTGGGCGACCGCCTGCTGGACCGCATACGACTCAAGAATCTCCAGCGCGTGGGTGGGAACCAATAAAAGCCGAGAGGTCTTGCCTGGCTGATGCCCAGAGCGGCCCGCACGCTGCAGCAGACGGGCAATACCCTTGGGACTGCCAATCTGTAGGACCTGCTCCACCGGCGAGAAGTCCACCCCAAGATCGAGGCTAGAGGTGGCAACCACCGCACGCAGACTGCCTGCAGCCACTGAGGACTCGACCCAGCCGCGTACCGTCTTATCTAGGGAGCCATGGTGCAAGGCCAGGAGGCCTGCCCAGTCCGGCCGCGCCTCAAGAAGCGCCTGATACCAGAGCTCGGCCTGAGAGCGGGTATTGGTAAAGACCAGGGTCGACCGGGCAGACGCGATCGCGGCAATCACCTGATCACGCATCGTGAGGCCGAGGTGTCCCGCCCAAGGAAACCGGCCCGCCTCGGCAGGTAGCAGGGTCGCGATCTGCAGCGGCTTGTGCGTCCCGGTGCTTACCAGACACGGCTCGGCCATGGCGCCAACGGCATGAAGACTATGGCAGAGGGCCTGGGCCGCCTCTGGCAGATTGCCTACGGTTGCCGAGAGCCCCCAGATGAGCGGGGGTGGCTTCTGGCCGGCGAAGGCCCCCGACGCTGTCAGCGCCGAGAGGCAGAGTTGCAGCTGCACGCCGCGCTTGTTACCGAGAAGCTCATGCCACTCATCAACCACCACGGCCATCACCTGACCAAGCATCGTGAGGCCCTGCGGCTTTGAGAGCAGCAGGCTAAGGCTCTCCGGAGTCGTCACCAGGGTATGGGGGGCAGACCGATCTTGGCGGGCCCGCTCCGCGGTGGGCGTATCACCCGTGCGCATAGCAACGCGTAGTCCTGGATACGCGGCATCAGCAAACCGCTGCAGGGCCTGCAGCGTGTCTAAGGCCAGTGCCCGCATCGGGGTGATCCAGAGAATCCGCAGCCCTTGCAGCCCTTGCAGCCCTCCCAGCCCG
>JBJOHS010000105.1:0-14896 GCA_046047535.1 Pseudomonadota bacterium | reverse complement strand
ATGTCAAGGTGGTGCTCTAACCAGCTGAGCTACGCGCCTGCGGACCTACCCAGACCTCTCTCTGCATACCGCCGCTGCTCAGAAGAGGCCCTAATCAGCAAGACCCGCATTCTATCGGGACTTCGCAGACTTCGCAAAGTCCGTAGACTCCTCATAGATCTCCAGCAATAGATTCATCTTTGCCCACTCGGCCTGCTCCTGGTTCAACGTGAAGCGGGTAAGCGGGTGGTGCTCTAGCCAGTCTGCATCGAGGGTCAGGGTGACCCCCTTGCCTGTGGTCTGAAGTCGCACCGTGGGCAATTGGGCCGATGCGCGACTTCTGTAAAAAATGGCCGCAAGCCTTAGGCAGATCAGCGCAAGCCGCTGAAACCGGTCTACAAAGAGCGACTGCACCTTGCCGAGCTTTCCAACATGGCCGAGCACGAGGCCGGACATGACCTGCTGGTCTCTGCGAGAAAAGCCCGGCATATCGGACTGCGACACGATGTAGGCAGAGTGCTTGTGATAGCTGTTGTGTGAAATGGAATGTCCCACCTCTAGGAGCTGGGCCGACCAGTTCAGAAGCTGCGACATGTCTTGACGCTCTTCTTGGCTGCCCAGGGCCACCTGCCCCCAGAGCAGGAGCGCCAGGTCTGAGACCCGCTGTGCCTGTGCCGTATCGACGGCGTAACGCTTCACAAACTGCTCCACCGTATACACACGCATGTCGTCGTGGCGTGCGCGGCCCAGGACGTCGTAGAGCACCCCCAGTCGCAAGGCGCCTTCTGAGTACTGCATGCGATCAATGGCGAGTTCCTCAAAGAGGGCAATCATGATCGAGAGCCCACCCACAAACACCGGCATGCGATCGGGCTTAATGCCCGGGAGGTCGGCCTGCTCGACCCGGCCAGCCTTCACCAGCCGTGCGCGAATCTCCTCCATGCCAGACAGGGTGATGCCGTAGCTTCGGTCGCCTAAGGCCGCTACCACGTCGGCAATCGCGCGGGCGGTTCCGCTGGAGCCCACGGCCATCTCCCAGCCCAGGGATCTGAAAGGCCCAGAGGCCACCTGAATTTCTTTGCGCGCTGCCAGCACCGCCTCACGAAAACCGCTGCGGCTCACCTGACCATCGGGGAAAAACTCTCGCGTGAATCGAATACAGCCAATAAAAACACTCTCAAGAAGCTCCGGGCGGTAGTCGGTGCCTATGATCATCTCGGTAGAGCCACCACCGATATCGATCACCAATCGGCGGCGACCATCTGCTGCCAGGGTATGGGCCACCCCGTTGTAAATGAGCCTCGCCTCTTCCTTACCTGCAATTACCTCGATAGGAAAGCCCAGTGCGGCCTCACAGGTCTTGAGAAACGAGGCTCCATTCTTCGCCACTCGAAACGTATTGGTTGCGACCGCACGTACCCGCTGCGGATGGAAGAGCCGCAATCGCTCGCCGAACCGCTGAAGGGCCAAGACCGCCCGCGACTGGGAGGCAGCATCGAGACGTTTGTCAGCCGAGAGGCCCGAGGCGAGCCGAACGGCATCCTTAAGACTATCGATGGGCGAAATCTGCGGCCCCACAGGGGTCTGCACAACACGCCCCACCAGCAGATGAAACGAATTGGAGCCGAGGTCTACCGCCGCAACAAGCTCTGGATCTTCGGATTCTTTTAGTGGAGCTGCCGACATGCGCGGCATTATAAGCGCCGCTACACTAAAGACTATGGCGCGCGCAAAAAATTCTCTGTTAAGTTCCGACCCGCTTGTAGGGGGCGAGCGATACATTAGCCGCGAGCTGAGCCTTCTGGCGTTCAATGAGCGCGTTCTTGCCATGGCGCAGGATTACGAGGTACCGCTACTCGAGCGTCTGCGCTATGTCTGTATTGTCTCGAACAATCTCGATGAGCTCTTTGAGATTCGCGTCTCAGGCCTAAAGGCAAAGATTCGCCAAGGCGCTGGCGAACTGCTTGAGCCCGATGGCCTGTCTACGGCAGAGACCCTGCGAAGGCTCAGCGGCCGTGTGCAAAAACTGGTCCACCGACAATACGAACTGCTCAATGACGAGATCTTGCCTGCCCTTGCCTCGCACGGCGTAATGGTCCACTTCTCTGCAAGTCTCACTGAGGAACAGAAGAAGTGGGCCCATGACTATTTCTTGAAAGAAGTCCTTCCGGTATTAACGCCGATTGGGCTCAATCCTTCCCATCCGTTTCCACGCACGCTTAATAAGAGTCTTAACTTTGTGGTCACCCTGGAAGGCAAAGATTCGTTTGGCCGCAGCAGTAACCTCGCAGTCTTACAGGCCCCACGCATCCTAGCCCGTATTGCGCGCGTACCAGAGAAAGTCTCGGGCTACCCTCATGGCTTCATGATGCTGGGTTCTGTCGTACAAAACAGCGTGCAGGAGCTTTTTCCCGGCATGCATGTCTCGGGTATTTATCAGTTCCGCGTGACACGAAACAGCGATCTCTTTGTCGATGATGAAGAGGTCACCGACCTGCGCGAGGCCCTGAAGGGTGAACTCTCACAGCGCCAGTTTGGAGATGCGGTTCGGCTTGAGGTCTCAGACACCATGCCCGAGGCGGTGGTGCAGCGTCTCCTCAACGAACACGGGCTTGAGGAGCATGACTGCTACCGGGTAAATGGTCCGGTGAATCTTGTGCGCATGATGGCCCTGCCAGACCTTGTCGACCTCTCCTCCTTAAAGTTCGACCCGATCGTGCCCGCCTACCCCCGGGCGCTTCAGTCAACAGAGCCCTTTCAGGCCGTGCAGGCGGGCGATATTCTGGTACACCACCCCTACGAGTCCTTCTCCTCGGTCACCGATTTCATCCAGACGGCAGCCCGCGACCCGGCTGTGGTGGCCATCAGCATGACCATCTATCGTACCGGTCAGACCTCAGAGTTGATGGAGTCGTTGATTGAGGCGGCCCGCTCTGGCAAGGAGGTGACAGCGGTGGTGGAGTTGATGGCCCGTTTTGATGAAGAGACCAACATCAACTGGGCCTCCCGGCTTGAGAATGTGGGCGCCCATGTGGTCTTTGGCGTGGTCGGTAAGAAGACCCATGCCAAGATGTGCCTAGTCGTTCGTCGCGAAAAGTCTGGTCTCACGCGCTATGTGCACCTCGGCACGGGCAACTATCATCCGCGCACGGCAAGGCTCTACACAGACTTCGGTCTCTTTACTGCGGACCCGGCGGTCTGTGCCGACGTGCACGAGGTCTTTCATCAACTCACGGGGATTGGGAAGGCGCGCGCTATGCGACGACTCTGGCAGTCCCCCTTCACCCTGCACGCGAATGTCATGAAGGCGATTAAGCGGGAGACGGCCATCGCCCGCAAGGGGGGCCGGGCCCTGATCATGGCCAAGATGAATTCCCTGGTGGAACTCGAGGCGATCGACGCCTTGTATGAGGCCAGTGCCGCAGGGGTACAGGTGGATCTTGTTGTGCGTGGCGTCTGCATGCTGCGCCCTGGCGTATCTGGGCTCTCTGAGAATATACGAGTCCGATCCACCATTGGACGCTTTCTTGAGCACAGCCGTATCTACTACTTCCGCAACGAGGGAGCTGAGGAGGTCTATCTCTCGAGCGCAGACTGGATGGACCGAAACTTCTTTCGGCGGGTGGAGATCGCCTTTCCAATTCTGGATAAGGCCCTGAAGCGGCGCGTGATTCAGGAGGGCCTGAAGGTGCACCTATCAGACAACACGTCCGCCTGGGCGATGCGATCCGACGGCAGCTATGCGGTGCGGCGGCGTCAGGGTGCTGCCCGCAAGGCATCGCAAGATATGCTGCTTGACCTTCTCGGTGCCAGTGTGGTGTCTGCGGCACGGCCCGGCATGTAAGGCTGCATGCCCGTATGCCCACTCCAGCCCCCCTGGCCTGTTACCAGTGACCGACTCAGCCCCTTCTTCTGAGGCGGTACGTGGAGAGATATTCTCCCTGGCCGTACCGGGAGAGCCCGAGCCACGCAATCTCGTGGGCCAGGTCTATGGACCGGACCATGCAAGCCAGACAATCCTTGCCCTACCCGGAATTTTAGAGACCCGAGAGAGCTTTAAGGGATTGGTGACCCATCTGGCGGGCAGGCTTCGCATCATTACCTTCGACTGGCCCGGGCGGGGGGACAGTGGGCCCATGGCCCATGCAAACGACTATCGCATGAGTACCTATCTGCGCGACCTCGGGCTCATCTATGCTTTCGCCCAAGGTCGCGTTCTGGCTGGGTCCTCGACGCGACAGGGGCTGGGCCTCTTTCGGGAGCGTTCTGCCTCGCCCCCAGGCATACATCTGCTCGGGACCAGTATGGGCGGGCTGCTTGCACTTTTTCTTGCGGAACTACGCCCCTCGGGTCTTCGGTCTGTGGTGCTCAATGACGTAGGCTGCCTGCTGCCCTGGACGGGCATCGTGGGACTCATGAGCGGTATTCATGGCGCAACAAAAGGCGCCGGGCTTTTTCCGAATGTGCGCGAACTCGCCGCAGAACTACGTGTGGACCATCGCCTGATTCGCGCGGTCCAGCAGCCTGGGCATCTTGACCTGCCCCATGTGACCACCCTCAGTGGAGTGGACTTCAGTGCGACCTTCTCTAAGGTGGAACTGCCGCTTCTTATTGTGAAGGGCGAGAAGAGCGAGATTGTGAATCAGGCCGTCGCCCAGCGCCTGACCTCCTGTAACCCACGAACCAAGATCGTGGAGATTGTTGGGGCTGAGCACCCCGTTCCCTACTCAGCAGAAACCTGCCGTATTATCGAATCGTTTATTTCGCCCCTGTAGTCGGTGCGGGTGCGGGAGCACGTGGCGCTGCTGCGGGTGCTGCCTTTGTGTTTGATGCCGGCGCGGGGCCCGACTTCGTATTCGCGGGCGGCGCTGGTGCAGGCGGTGGCTCGGGAGGTGGCGCAAGACGCTTCTGGCACTCACTGAGCATGTCTACCTCACGACCTGCGGCTACCATGCCCGCCTGTGCTGCGCAGATCGCCGACATACGGTTTTGGATATCCATCATCTTCAGCGCGCGATCAAAAGACTCCGTGACGCTGGGGTCGTCTTTGCCCAGCACCAGGAGGCGCACTGCCCCTTGGGCCAAAATACGCTCGGGGGTCTGAGCCTGGGGGCTCTTCAGGATTGCCTCGAGATCCTGGAGCAAGACCCCACTGGACAGGGCCTCCTTCACGGCATCGAACTGGCGCTCTTTCTCAAGCAGGCCTGCCATCGAGACCTTCTGCTGTTCAGAGGCCTGGGTGACCTGTTCGAGCTGGCCACTGACATCGGTGAGCGCCTGAACCTGCTCTGCAAGTTCGCCTGCCGTCTTCCATTGGAAGAAGGCGAGGACTCCGGCGCCGATTGCCAGCAAAGAGACCACGACCAATGCAATTATGAGTTTCTTCACCCCTGCCTCACCTTCCCTCTCATTCGTACGACCTTTCTGAGCCATGGATACCACAACGCCTCATGGTACATCTAGCTTCGACCAGACAGACTGTGACTTTAGCGGCAGCCCTGCGCCGTTGCCCTCCTGCGGCCCCAAAGATCTACAACTGTAGGGGCTGCGCGTAACCCGTGAGCTCTAGATAGCCGCGTCCAAGAAGCGTTCCCGACTCCATGAGGGACACCGCACCCTCCCAGTAAAATCCACCTGTGCTCGCCCGCGCATCAACCTCCTGATCGACCATGAGGGGAATGATCTCGAGGCGCCGCCTGCCCAACGTGATTTCGAAGGCCACCGGATAGCGGCCTCCCGACCGTGCAGACTCCCAGGTCTGCATGGGCTGCCACTGCACCGCGGGAGTTCCAGCCACGGTAAGCGCCACGGGCTGCAGACGGCCTCCTGCATCGTGCATCTCCCAGGCCTGCCAGACGGGCTGTGGCCCCTTCGATCGGATGCGAAAGGCCATCAGGCTTCCACCATCGAGCAGGTGAATACCAATCCAATCCCAGCCCACCGCGCCTGGGGCGAGAAGGCTGGACGACCACTCGTGGTCTATCCAGGCAAGCCCCTCTGCGCGACCTGCCCAGAGCGCTGCCGGTGCCGATGCGGCCTGCGACTGGGTGGTCGGCTGACAGCTAAGAACCAGGGGCAGATGGGTTCGGCTGTAGTAATAGCTCGCCAGATGGCGCGCAGGGCCCTTCGCAGAGACGCCTTCGTGTCCACGCAGCAGAGGACGGGACGGCGCCTGTGCCGTAAAGGAGAGTGTGAAGTCCTTGGTGCGCGCGCTGCCTCGATAGAGATTGCCTTCTTCGAGCACGAATCGCCAACCATCGAGCTGTAGATCGGTGGTCTCTACCGAGAAGGCGACCCCCGCAGGACCAACACGGGCTACCCGATCTTCGTGGAGAAGCCGCCCCTGCTCAGGAAAGGCAAGCGCCGCGTGGGCAAATAAGAGTTGCCGAGGTGAGAATCGGCTCGGATTATCCTCCGCATGGTGCGTTCGGCTGCGAAAGAAGGTGTATTGAAAACCCATGTAGGGGATATCGGGGCCGCGTTTCAGCCAGGCGGTGAGATACCACCACTCGGTACGAAAGGCGGGGTGTGCGCCATGGTCACGGGGGAAGACGAGCCGACGCGGCGTGACATCTGGAAACGCGGGCCGCGCAGTCACTGGCGCTGGGTACGCCCCCCCGGGCACCCCCGCAAGGGCACCAAGGACAGCAGCCGACCTCCAGAGAAAACGCCGTCGCATGTTTGTTCTACTGACCTCTTCCTTTACCAGTCTTCTCTCAGTGCGGGCGTCAATAGGCGCTGCTGTAACAAGCGCGCGCTTGACCAGAGGGCTGCGCTAAGACCCGTGGCCACCACGGCACCCGCCAAGGCGAGTGTCATGAGGACGGGCAGACTCGTCTCCATCGTCCAATGAAAGGACTGCGGGTTCACACGATGAATCAAAATTTGACTCATCACCAAGCCCAGCAGGCAGCCCCAGGCAACGGCAAGCACCAGTAAGCCCAGGGCTTCACGCGCCACGAGACCCATACGTTGCGTCAATGATTGCCCCATCTGGGCGAGAACCGCAAACTCTTTTCGTCGCACAATAATCTGGGCCGTTAGCCCCGAGGCGACCGCAAAGACTGCAATGATGAGCGCGGCCAATTCGAGGGCATACGTCAACGCAAAGCTCCGGTCAAAAATCTGAAGAGAGAGCGCACGCAGCGATTCGGCCGAAATAAGACTGGCCTGTCCAAAAACGCCTCCGAGTGCGCGTATCTGGGTAAGTACCCCCTCGACAGAATGCCCGGGCTCGACCCACACCGATAAGGCCGATTTGCCGAAGTCTCCCGTCAGTCGCTCATAGTCTTCTGAGGCCATCACCACTGCCCCGTGCTGTCGCCCGTAGTCGCGAAACACCCCCGCAACCCAGACCTGGGTGGGCTCTGCCGTACGCGGGTCGCGTATAGGCAAGGTGGCGCGGGAGCCTGCCGCAAGTCCATAGAGATCGACCATGGCCTCAGACACAAAGACCCTTGTTAGCGCGGGCACAGAGGCTTGCCCACCTGCATTCTCTGAGAAGGGCGCACGCACAGGAGAGCCCACCAGCGGCACGCTTCGGTGGGGGGCATCCCAGTCAAGGCTGCGGGCAATCAAAATGACCTCGGGACGCTCGGGCGTCCAGACCAGGGACATCTGTCGTGATCGCTCCACACGCGCCACACCCTCTAAGGCAAGGACGGCATTGACATGGTCTTCGGTAAAAAGTGGCGTGTAGCCCTGGCCTCGACTGCTCGTGTAGACATCGGCCGGCAACACACGATCCAGCCACTGGCTCACCGAGTCTCGAAAGCTACTGACCATTACGGCCATGGCCACTGTGAGCGAGACAGCGGCCACCACGCCCGAGGTAATGCCTGAAGATGCTGCGGGGGCCTGTGCCAACCGCCATGCAGCCAAGAGGCTGCTCGCAGAGGCGCGGGCCCGCCGCATGGTGTGCCCTACTAAAGGGGGAAAGAGGAGACGAACGAGCCAGGGGACGAGCAACACGCCCGCGAAGAGCAGGCTCGCAATCGCCCCGTAGCCAAAGAGCGGCAAGGACCAGACCGGCGGAAGAAAGGAGAAGATCGCCCCGACGAGACAGAGGAGAAGGGCCATAAAAAGACTTTTGGAACCAGGCTGCAGCGTCTCTGCCTGGCCTGCGCGCATCTGCAAAGACAGGCCTTGGGTACGTATCCGTAGGTACCCCGGAAGCCCAGCGACGACGCCGAGTAGAACGGAGACCATGAGGAAGACGAGGAGCCCGAGGGGTGAAACTGCCAAGGGCGGCGTCTGATCGGAAAAATAGCCCCCACCAAGGTCGCCCCCCACGATTCCGAGCAAGAGCCAGGCAAGCACAATCCCAAGGCCAATTCCAAGGACTCCGCCGATCGTAGACACCAGCAGCGATTGGCCAAAAATCCACTGGGCGGTCAACGACCGTGCGGCGCCAAGCGCCCCCAAGAGCGCAAACGACGCCTGCTGCCGCAGTACCGACAGGCCTATGGCACTGACCACAAGAAAGCCTCCGGTGAGTAAGGCCACAAGGGCCAAGACGGTGAGATTCACCCGATAGGCCCGAGAGAGGTGTGAGAGCCGATCGGAGCGGTCTTCCGCGCTCACCACCACCAGGGGCCAGTCTTGGTCGCGTACTGCGCGTGCGAGCGATGTCGTGCCCTGCTGAGGGGATACCGCGAGGTCCATTCGGGTAAGTTGGCCCACGAGCCCAAACCGCCATTGGGCAAGGCCCAGATCCATGACCGCAAGGGGTTGGCCAACCAGGCCCGGTACCTCGCCTGCCACCTGTAGTCGTACCGAACGACCCCCGAAGTCCAGCGCAATGGTCTCGCCTACGGAGACACCCAAGGACCGGAGGGCTACGGCTGTCAGAAATACCGCGTTATCGGAGAAAAGCGGATTGCCCGCTCGGGCCTCAGAGGCTGCCTGCACTACCTGGGGGAGCAATGCGGGGCTCACCCGTGCGGCGCGAAAGAGATCAATCCCCAGGACCAGGATCTGCTCGGTTGGAATTTCGAGTACGGGGCTGACCCCCGGCAGCCCAAGGGACTCGCGTTGGTCAAAGACGAGGTCGTAGAGCCGTTCATCAAACCCGTGGCTGCGGCCCAGTGGCGAGACAAGCTGCACAGAAGCCTGGCCGTTCACCTGATCGATGGCGCGCCCAAACTCCAGTAAGGCAGATCGGTTCACCAGATGGATCCCAACGCCGAGGGCAATGCCAAACGCAACCGAAAAAAGGGCGAGAAGCCAACGCCACGGCTGTGCGCGCAGACTTCCCCAGAGCAGCCAGAAGAGCAGAAGGCGATGCCCACCCGTCGGCATACGCTACCCCTCGGGTACTGGTACTACTGCCGCCACAGCGCCTTGTATGCCCACCGTGCGCAGCCCATGGGCCTGCAGCACGATGCTGCGATCAAGCTGGTCTGCGGCAGACTGCGAGTGCGTCACCATAAGTAGGGCGGCCCCTTCACTACGGCAGGCAGATACCAGGGCACCTAGCGCCTGCTGCGCCGTCAGCGGATCGAGGTTTCCCGTCGGCTCATCGGCAAAGACCACCTTGGGCCGATGGGCCAAGGCCCGGGCAACTGCTACACGCTGCTGTTCCCCGCCCGATAAGAGACTGGGCAGCGCCGATGCGCGCGCCGTCAGGCCAAGACGGGCTAGCCACTGATCTGCCGCCTGCATGGCCTCTGGTGCCGACCATCCCGCCAAAAGACACGGCACCATCACATTCTGCTGCGCCGTGAGATGGGGCAGAAGATGAAAGGCCTGAAATACAAATCCCACCTTGGTACGACGAAACAAAAGCCGGTCGGATTCCGAGATAGCCTGCCAGGACTGGCCAAGAATACGTACCGTGCCCTCGTCAGGCGCTTCAAGGCCCGCCAGAATATTGAGTAAGGTGGACTTGCCAACACCAGACTCTCCCAGCAAGGCAACCTGGTCGGTGGGCGCCAGAGAAAATGAGAGATCGCGAAAGAGCCATCGATCGGGCGAGAAACAACGCCCAAGGCCACTGACCTCTATAGCAAGGGATCCATCCATCACACGCAGGCGGCCTGTTCAAAAATGCACGAATACGGCATAGTGTAGCGATGGATGGATTTGCACCGGTGATCGTGATTGAGGGCCTTCTGGGGCTCGGAGTTGTGCTCTTACTCTATTGGCTCCATATGCGAGAAATGAAACAGATTCGCGCCGAAAAGGCCCGTCTCGCAGCGCAGGAGACCGCTTCTGATAATCCGGCATCGCCCACCGCACCGAATGCGACGACCCCTCGTGGATCGTTCGACACTCCGTCGGGCGACCCCCGTTAACTGGGCGGAATAATACTGTGCTCAGAAGATCGCACCCACTCCTTTTGTGCTGTGTACTCCTGCTTTGGGGAGCTGCTTCCTGGGCCCAGGTCACCATTCGTCTCGTAGGTGACGATGCCCAGGGCGTGCGGCATTTTCTAGACATTGACCGTATCGAAACCGGGGGCGATATTCGTCGTTACTGGCGGGTGCAGAACCTGCCAAAACGTAATGAGCTCGGCGCCCTCTCCCTGCGTACCCGGCAAGAACTCAACTGCGCAGCCAAGACCGTGCGGGATATTGTTACGGTCCACTACCAGGGTGTGCAAGCCTCTGGGCCTATCGTCATTACGCTCGCCAACAAATCGCCCGATTTTCATCCCTTTGCCGAAAAGACTCCGGACCATACGATCTATGAACGGGTCTGCCTTGGCCTCTAGGCGGTTTTGACTGGTAGGAGACCTAGGCGGCAGACGGTGAGAGGGTCAGGCACTTAAGGTTCTCCTGCTGCAGTCGATTGTAGAGACAGTTAAGAGTGGTCTCTCACGGAAGGACGGGTTCATGTTTCTGTTTCTTAACCAATTTTTGGTGACTTTTCTGCTGCTTCCCCTGGTTGTGGCGCTTATTGTCTGCTCCTTCCTATTTCCCAAGGTCTTCCTCTCCGAGGAGATGGTGGCCTTCCTCTTCATGCTTACGACGATCACCATAGCGGTCGTGGTGGCGCGACCAGGGCTACTTACGCCGATTCGTAGAAAGAGGCCAGCAAAGGGGCCTGCGGTTGTGGTTCTGCCCGGCCCGCAGGTGGTGCGCCTACGGGGTACGCCCCAGCCAGGTGCTCCCGACTATGGCAAGGCCGCCTTCGTCTTGAGTCCAGAGCAGATCGCTGCCAGCCCTGCGCTCTCGCGAGCCCAGGCGATGAATGCGCGTGCCGCAGAGTTAAAGAAATCCACGCCGGTGCGGGCCCGCCGGCCAAAGTCTCTCGCAGAACAGGCCGCTGAGCAGACGCCCAACATGACGGCCATCTGGGGGCTGGTCACGCTCATTCCTGCCTTCTTCTTTATGAGTTTTATTTTTTCTCAACTTCCCACCGAGCACGGAGATCTGCCACTGAGCTTTTATGGTGTGGCTATCCTGGGCTCTATTTTGTTAGGTGTGGCCTGGGCCGCCGTAGTGCCGTCGCCTAAGCAGCGCAAGATCACCAAGATTCTCAAAGAGCGCGCTAAACAGCAGAAGGCTCTTGCCAAGCAGTTAGCCATGGAGAAGGAACTGGCCGAGAAAGCAGCGATTGCGGAGTCGAAGTTGCTTGCAGCCCGCGCCCAAGAGCAGGCAGCCCAGAAGGCCCTTGAGGCAGTCCAGGCGCAGGCCGCTGGTGGTGATACTGCCCTTTCGGAGGCCGAGATGGGAGAGATGATCGAAATGCAAGAAGGCGAGACCCTCGAAGACATTAAGAGCCGCCTTAAGCCCAAGAAGCCCAAGATTCCGTTGGAGATGCTGAGCTCGGCCAACACCTACGACGACAAGGTGGCGCTGATTAGATTCCTGGTGAGCGAAGATTCCGGTCGCGTCATGAAGGCCTTCCAGCAGATGATAAAACCAGCCTAATTAGGGATAACACGGTCTATAGGCTATAGTCTTGGGTTGTGCGGGCGTCGTTCAATGGCAGGACCTGAGCTTCCCAAGCTCAAGACGTGGGTTCGATTCCCATCGCCCGCTCCAGGGGTCGCAAGACCCGTTTATAGACCGCTGCCCCGATCGCATCTCAATCTGTTTTGTTTTTAGGGTAGCTTTAAAGAAAGTTTCCCTTGAAAACATTTGCAGAACTCGGGCTATCCGAGCCTATTCTTCGTGCCCTTTCCACTGAGGGCTTCTCTGTTGCAACCCCGATCCAGGAACAGTCGATTCCTGTGCTCATGGCGGGCAAAGACCTGCTGGGTATTGCACAGACCGGTACCGGTAAGACCGCGGCCTTTGCACTGCCCCTACTCGAAGGCCTCAAGAAGGGCCGTAAGCTCCAGCCCAAAGCCCCTTCGCATCTCGTGCTCGCTCCTACCCGCGAGCTGGCGGCCCAGATCGCCCAGACGCTCGACCGGCTCGGACGGCCTGTGTCGGTGCGTGTGGGCCTGGTGGTTGGCGGTGCCAAGCCTGGGCCTCAGATTCGCGCACTTGGCCTGGGGCTGGATATTTTGGTAGCCACACCCGGTCGCCTCATGGACCACATGCAGGCGGGCCATGTGCGCCTCGACCATGCCCGCAGCGTGGTGCTCGATGAGGCAGACCAGATGATGGACCTCGGATTTCTTCCGGCGATTCAACAGATTCTGGGCAAGCTACCGAAGGCCCGTCAGACCGCCCTCTTCTCCGCCACGATGCCTCCCGAGATTCGGCGCCTAGGTCAGGAATTTCTCACAAACCCAGTGGAGGTCTCTGTAGCCCCCGCCTCCCAGCCCATTGCCAAGATTCAGCAGACGCTTCTGCTTGCCAACCAGGGCGAAAAGGCCCAGACCCTCGTGGGCCTGCTTGAGACCGAGCCCGTAAATCAGGCCATTGTCTTCACCCGAACCAAGCACGGCGCCGATCGCCTAGAAAAGACGCTGCGTGCCAAAGGTGTCAATGCGCAGGCCATCCATGGTGACAAGAACCAGGGCCAGCGCGACCGCGCACTGGCCGCCTTTCGTTCAGGTCGCGTACATGTACTCGTCGCCACCGACGTGGCCGCCCGCGGCATTGACGTCGAGGCCGTGACCCATGTCTTTAACTACGACCTGCCCAATGTGCCTGAGGCCTATGTGCACCGCATTGGCCGTACGGGTCGCAATGGCCGCGAAGGCCATGCAATTTCGCTCTGCGACCCAAGCGAATATGGGCTAGTACTCCAGATTGAACGACTCACCCAGGTACGCCTGCTCCCCGATGGCGTGCGCCGGCCCTCGCCCGTGCGCGGACTCAAGACTGGTTCGGGTCGGCCGAATTCTTCTGGTCAGAAGCAGCACCAAAGGAGAGCCAATGGGTCCAAGCCACACGCCGTGTCATCTTCCTCGCCGCATGCCGCGCCTAAGGGAGCGGGTAATGCAGGCGCTGGCCGCAATAGTTTTCGCCCCAGTGCTCGCTCAGGCGCAGATTCCGGGGCTGGAAGACCCGGACGCAAAGCCGCCTAACTGCCTGGTCAGCGAGTTTCGTAGCCTTGCCCTTTCCACCAATGAACTGAAGCGGGCGCAGCAGGCCCGCGGCTGGATTCTTGAGAAGGGCAAGCACTGCTCGCTTGATCGCCTGGTCACACTGCGGAACAACCGCAACCAGTGGCTGGGTCACGCCGATTCGGCAGAGCTTGCCGGGGAGATTGATCGGCTTATTGAACTTGCAGCAAAAGACGATCCCGAGGTGATTAAGGGCCTCTATACCTCTCCCGCGCCTCCGGCGCAGCCTAAGGCGGAATAGGAATAGGCCCCATCGCAGCGGAAGGATTTTCAGGGTCTTTCAAAGTCACCGGAGGGATAAGGGAGGTCCGCCGCCGTAGCGAGCCAGTCGCAGACGGCCCGCGGTATCACCGATAGGGTGAGGCGGGTGCGGCCAGGCATGGTGGATAGACTGGGGAATCCCACGTGGCCCCCCAGACTTGGACGCCATATCGATACATAGCGTCCCACCTCCTTTTCGGTCGGTAGGCTCCCTACGGGCACAAAGGGGTCGTTGCAGGCGTTCACAATCAGCGCCGGGATGGCGACCCCTGGCAGTACGGGCTTTGCTGAGGCTCTTTTCCAGTAGTCATCAACATCGGCGAAGCCATGCAAGGGCGCAGTAAAGGCATTGTCAAACGCGCGCAAGGTGGTCGCGCGCTCGACGGCTGCTAGATCAAAAAGCCCGGGATACTGCGCGTGCTTCGCCCGGGCCTTTTTCACCATGGTGCCTAGGAAGTGACGGGCATAGAGCCAGCGGTTGAGCCCCTGGTCAATACTCTGTCCAGAGGCGGCAAGATCGAGGGGCGAAGAGATCGCCGCAGCCGCGGCGAGCCTCAAGCCCGCAGCGCGCACGCTCTGCCCCTTCGCTCCAGCCCAACGCATTAAGGCATTGCCCCCGAGAGAGATTCCTACCGCCAAGAGCCTCTGCTGCGGCCTAAGGCGTGCGCCCAGTGTGGCGAGTATCCAGTCGATCTCGGCCTCGTCTCCGGAGTGATAGGCCCGAGGCCTTCGGTTGATTTCCCCAGAGCAGCCGCGAAAATGCACCACCACATAGTCCCAACCATACGCGCCCGCGATCTCGCCAAAGAACTGCGCATAGGGACTCTTTGACGACCCTTCAAGCCCATGAAAAAGCACAAGCATGGCGGGTGGGGAAGTCGGTGGTGAAACTTCACCGTGCAGTCCGCCCGGGGCCATAAGCCAGTCAAGGTCCAGGAAGTCGTCATCAGGCGTTGCCACACGCTCGCGACAAAAAATGGGCCGATGCGTGAGAAAGTGTTGACCAAAGAGCGCGGGAAAAATCGTCGGGAGATGGCCCCCCTTTAGCCACGCCGGCGGCTGAATGATGGGGCAGTCCGGAGGATCGCCCCCGCCACCCGCAGGCACTGCAAAATTCATTAGACTGCCGCTCATGCCTGCTGCCTCATCACGCGATTCATTCCCTCTGCCGTCATCCGATCCCGAATT
>JBJOHS010000104.1:0-4043 GCA_046047535.1 Pseudomonadota bacterium | reverse complement strand
CGGCCAGAGCGCTGCGGAATCATGGCCCTGCGGGCAACCGCCTGTGTAAGGAGAAAGACGCCAGAAAGATTAAGTGACACCATCTTCTGCCAGGCCGCCAGAGGTGTCTCTTCCGCAGGGGCCACCCAGCTGCTGCCCGCGTTATTGATCAATATATCAATACGCCCGCCTAAGGCGATGCAGGCCTTCTCGGCAAGCACCTCCGCCGCCTCAGGGTCTGAAAGATCTGCCACCAGGGGCACCACCTGCACGCCATAGCGTCTTGCAAGGCGCTCTGCGGCCTGGGTAAGGGCCTCTTCCTTGCGCGCGGTAATCACCAGGTTGGCCCCGAGCTCTGCCGTAGTCTCTGCCATCTGGTAGCCCAGTCCCCGTGAGCCCCCGGTAACGAGGGCGGTGCGGCCCTTCAGTTGCAAAAGTTCGACAACGGAAGCCATATTTTTTCGTTATGCGCCGAGATACCGGCGGTGCAAGGCCTGGTCTGCAGCAAGACCCGAAGAGTCTCCCTCCCAGACGCGATGGCCTTTTTCCACAATCGTGTGCCAGTCGCAGAGCCGCAGCAAGGGGCCAATGTTCTTGTCAATAACGAGAATGGACATGCCCTCAGCCCGCAGGGTGTCTAGGGCCTTCCAGATTTCTTGACGTATAAGGGGGGAGAGCCCCTCGGTGGCCTCATCGAGAATGAGCAGCGTGGGGTTGGTCATGAGCGCCCGCGAGATAGCGAGCATCTGCTGCTCGCCCCCGGAGAGCTGGTTGCCAAAGTTTCTACGTCGTGCTGCCAGGCTTGGAAAAAAATCGAAGACCCGCTCTAGCGTCCAGCCCTGCGACCCCTCAGTACGCGTCACCCTCGACCCCGGTGTGGACGGACGGGCCGTGGCAATCAGGTTCTCGGTGACACTCAGATTCGGAAACACCTGCCGGCCTTCTGGCGTGAGCCCGATACCCAACTGGGCAATTTGGTGGGGCGCCAGGCCGCTAATCGACTTTCCGCGCCAGAGAATATCGCCCTGCCAGAGTGGGAGCAGGCCCATGATGGCTTTTACGGTGGTGGATTTCCCCATGCCGTTGCGGCCCTGCAGGCTCACACACTGGCCCTCACCCACGGCAAGGTGCATGTCAAAGAGCACCTGACTCTGGCCGTAGCCCGTGGACACCCCGCACACCTCAAGCAGCGGTGTCATGTCGCGATCTCTTCATCGCCGAGATAGGCCTCGCGCACCTTGGCGCTGTTGCGCACGGCCTCAGGGCGGTCTTGCAAGACGACCTGGCCTTGCACGAGCACGCTGATGGTGTCGGCCAGAGAAAAGACCGCCTGCATGTCATGCTCAATGAGCAAGATGGCGTAGTCCTTGCGAATCTTCTGCAAAATCGCAATAACGGCCTCTGACTCCGCGGGCCCTAGGCCGGCCATCGGCTCGTCAAGCAGCAGCAGCCTCGGGCCCGTTACGAGCGCCATGGCCAGTTCAATGAGCCGCTGCTGGCCGTAGGCGAGTGTTGAGGCCACCCGGCCCGCCTCTTCCTGCAGGCCCAACATACCAATGGTGGCAAAGGCTCGGTCTCGCAAGAGATGGTCCGATTCGGCGGGTCGCCAGAACCGAAAGCTGTGGCCCCGCAGCGACTGGGCAGCAAGCAGCACATTCTCAAGCACCGTAAATTCCCCAATGACCGAATTGATCTGGTAGGAGCGGCCCAGCCCCGCCCGTGCACGGGCATGCACCGGCCAGCCCGTAATATCTTCCCCACCAAAAAGAATCTGGCCCTCGTCGGGCGCAAGCTCTCCGACAATCTGATTCACCAAGGTGGTCTTTCCCGCGCCATTCGGTCCGATCACCGCATGCAGCTCGCCGGTATCAATACTCAGGGACACATGGTCGGTGACCAGTAGTCCGCCAAAACGTTTCACCAGCCCGTTGAGTTGCAAGAGGCTTGTTGCACTCATGACTTCTCTCGCCCCTCAAGCAGGCTCCACAGACCGCGGCGCAGAAAGATGACCATCAACACGATTAAGGGCCCAAGAATCAGGGGCCAGTGCTCGGTCATTGCCTTTAAGAATTCTTCGATGAGCAGCAACGCCGTAGCCCCCACGAGCGGGCCAAAGACCGTGCCTAAGCCTCCGAGCAAGACCATAACAATGAGTTCGCCGGAGATTGACCACTTAAGGTAGTCGGGTGAGACAAAGCCTGTGAGATTCGCAAGAAAAAATCCGGCAAGCGCACAGACCTGGGCCGAGAAGACATAGGCCGCGAGCCGATAGGGCAGGCTATTGAGTCCTACCGCATTGACCCGCCGCTCGCTTACCTTTGTGGCCCGTAAGACCAGACCAAAGGGTGACCGCACAAGCCGCGTCACCACCCCAAGCACGATCAGAGCGGTAACCAAGAGCGACAGGTAGAGGGCATAGATGTTGCCCGTGAGCGATCCAAAGTTACTTACCTGTGACAGGCTCACCCCATCATCCCCACCGAAGTTTTTCAGGCTGATAAAGACATAGAAAAAGAGTTGGGCAAAGGCCAGGGTAATCATGATGAAGGCAATGCCCTGGGTGCGCAGCGCTACCCAGCCCACCGGAATGGCTACGAGCCCAGAGACCACCACCGCGGTAATCAGATGCAGCCAGCCGGAGTGCAGCCCCATGAGGGTAAGAATGGCCACGCTGTATGCCCCGAGCCCAATGTACATGGCATGGCCAAAGCTCACCATGCCGCCATAGCCCAGGGCCAGATTAAGCCCTGTGGCCGCCAACACGAATACCAAGATACGGCCAAAGAGGGTAAGCGCATAGACATCGCCCGTGGCCCAGGCATAGACCGGCACAAGAAAAAAGGCCAAGAGGCTCAGCGCGACCGCGACCGAACGCAGGCGATTCATGACCGATTTCTCACGGGGAAGAGACCATCGGGCTTAAAAGCCAAGACGATGGCCATGAGCAGATAGACCATGATTGACGCTAAGGCTGGACCAACCGCATTCGCCATGCTCGGGTCGAGCAGGTTACGCAAGACTATCGGCAAGAAGATGCGGCCGATGGTGTCAATAATGCCCACCACCAGCGCGCCGTAGAAGGCCCCCCGAATCGATCCAATGCCCCCGATCACAATTACCACCAGGGTAAGAATGAGAATAGGCTCTCCCATACCGGGTTGGATGGAGAGAATGGGGCCGACCATTGCGCCGGCGAGCCCCGCGAGCCCGGCTCCCAGGGCAAAGACAAAACGGTTAAGCCAGCCAATGTTTACGCCCAGCGCTGAGACCATGGTGCGATTACTCGCCCCCGCCCGAATCAGCATGCCCACCCGCGTGCGTTCA
The DNA here is from genome assembly GCA_046047535.1 of Pseudomonadota bacterium. Classification (GTDB taxonomy): domain Bacteria; phylum Pseudomonadota; class Gammaproteobacteria; order Burkholderiales; family Burkholderiaceae_A; genus Hahnella. The sequence continues at coordinate 740 of JBJOHS010000104.1, read as the reverse complement.
ATAAGAAGGTAGAGGCCCACGGCCACTAGCAGCCCTACAGCGATGATCGCGAACCGGTAGGAAGGGTAGCTCAGGCCAAAGAGCGTGATCGGGTCGGCAAGATAGTCGGGCGTATCCATATAGACGGGTGCATTGCCCCAGACGACGCGCACAAGTTCGTTGGCAAAGAGCACGATGCCAAAGGTGGCGAGCACCTGATCGAGGTGGTCGCGCCGATGCAGTATAGAAAGCCCCGCCGCATCTGCCAGGCCGCCCAGTACAAAGGTAGAGACAAAGCCAATTGCCATTGCCAGGGGAAACGAGCCCGTTGCGGTATATCCCACTGCTGCAAAGTAGGCGCCAAGCATGTAGAGCGAGCCATGGGCCAGATTAATAAAGCCCATGATGCCGAAGACTAGGGTAAGGCCTGCGGCCATAAGAAAGAGCAAGATGCCCAGCTGTACTCCGTTGAGCAGCTGGACAATAAAGAGTTCGAGCGTCATGCGAAAAAGAGCCCCTGCCTCACGCTCTGGGCTGAAGGCCCTGGCCCGCAACAATCTGCGAGACCAGGGGTGCCTTCAAGAGAAAAGGCCGCTGTAATGCCTGCTTTAGAGCTTACAGTCTTTGACGTAGGCGTCTTGGTGATTACGCAGTGAGACGCCAAGCGTCTTTAAAGAGACCTCGCCCGTGGCGTCTTTGGCCACCTCGAAGGCATAGAAGTCCTGAATGGGGTAGCCATTCTTATTGAACTTAAAGCTGCC
>JBJOHS010000103.1:0-16927 GCA_046047535.1 Pseudomonadota bacterium | reverse complement strand
CGGGTTTTGGCTCCAATGCCAGTCGGCCCATTATTCGGGGCCAGGATGGTGACCGGGTGAAGATCCTGCAGAATTCGGCGCCGACCAACGATGTCTCTGCGATGAGTTTTGACCATGCGGTGGGCGTTAGCCCTTATGCACTGGAGCAGGTGGAGATCTTGCGCGGCCCCTCGGCCCTGCTCTATGGGGGCAGTGCGGTTGGTGGGGTGGTCAACATGGTCAACCGTCGCATTCTGCGCAGCCGCCTGGATGAAGCCAGCCGCTCGGTTGATCTGCGAGTCGATGGTGCGAACAACAACCGGCAGGGCGCATTTGAGCTGGAGTCCCCGGTCGGGGGTGACTGGTTCCTTCACGTGGATGGATTTGCCCAGAAGAACGGTGAGACACGCACCCCAGTCTTTACTGCCAATGGCGAAGACCCAGTGACTGGTAAGCGTGTGCGCAACAGCTCTGCGGACTCCAAGGGGCTCGGGATTGGGCTGTCCAAGGTTACCGGCGCCGACTACTGGGGTTTTTCAGTCGAGTCTGACCAGTCTAACTATGGTGTGCCGAAAGAGATTGCAACGACCATTGACATGGATCGTCAGCGATTGGGCTTTGCGGCTGACCAGGCCTTGGCTGGGGAGCTCTTTGAGCGTGTTCGTATTCGAGCAGGCGTCACTGATTACCAGCACAAGGAACTCGAAGAAGGCACTGTGGCCTCGACCTTTAAGAACCAGGCCAACGACATTCGGCTGGAGCTGGGTCATCGGCCGGTGGCCGGCTGGAAGGGTCTGGTGGGTATGCAGTGGGAGTATTCCGATCTGGATGTTCTATCCGAAGAAGAGCCACTGATGCCTCGAACCAAGTCCCCGAAATTGGGATTGTTTGTATTAGAAGAGACTAGGCTCGGCACAGGCACGGTCCGAATGGGTGGGCGGATCGAGCGGGCCCAGGTGAAGGCGGAGCGGACTTTTAATGTGGATGACTATGGAGCAGTTGTAGGGCCGGAAGGCGAAGTCGAGACCACTGGTGCAGCGCTCTCCAAGTCCTTCACACCTGTCTCGGCCTCCGTGGAATATGTCCTGCCGCTCTCAGCCAGCACCAGCCTGGGCAGCTCACTTTCGCATGTGCAGCGGGCACCTTCGAACTACGAGCTTTTTGCCATGGGTATTCATCATGCTAGCGGTCTGTTTGAGGCGGGCAACGCCGGCTTGGGTAAGGAGAAGGGCAATCACCTGGACTTGACCCTGACGCATTCGGTGGGTAAAAGTCGACTGAAGGCCTCTGCCTTCTACAGCCGCTATTCCAACTACCTGACGCTGATCAAGCGATCCGGAGCGAACGAGGATTTCTATCACGAGCATGAACCAGGAGAAATAGAGGCGGTACCCGTCTATGACTACTCGGGTGTTGGGGCCAAGTTCTATGGTGCCGAACTGGAATATGGAACCTCCTTTATCCAAGGCAGCTGGACCATTGCACCGAAGCTGACCTATGACTACGTCATTGGCAAGCGCATCTCCAACAATGCCTATATTCCAAGGCTCACGCCTCAGCGGCTAACGCCTGCCCTTGATCTGCGATCTGGGCCTTTGCTGCTTCGTGGGGAAGTTCAGTTGGTGGCCAAGGCCAAGCTGGGAGAAAACGAGACTGTGCAGGCGGGTGGTTATTCTTTGGTCAACCTGATGGTGCAGTACCAGCACGGCCGTCATGTCTGGTTTATCAAGGGCACCAACCTGACCGATCGTCTGGCGTTTAACGCCAACACGGTCGATGAGGTTCGCCAGTTTGTCCCAGTGGCCGGGCGCGCAGTCCAGGCGGGTGTAAGGGTGTTTTTCTAAAACCTTTGGCATGTAAGGGGGCAAGGGGCGGGGCGCTGAGCCGACGCCCCTTTTGGTTTCAATTTCCTTCTTGTAAGATCTGGAACCATGTTTGACCTAGCGCAAATTCGCCGCACCGCAGTTGTCGCCCTCGTGGCGATGGTGATGGTCGTCTTTGCACCCACGGTGAGTAAGGTAATCGCTGCCGATCGAGTTGACTCGAACCTGGTTGAGATCTGTACCGTCGAAGGTATGAAATGGGTCTCTGTATCTGAGATTCAGCAGAGTGATTCAGCTGGTCAGCAACATGAGCCCGCCAGCGCCCATGATCATGGTGGTGAGTGCCCCTATTGCAGTCTGCAGTCCACGAAGTTCTTAAGTGTTGCCTCGCAGTCTTTCGCCACCGCGCCTGTGGTGAGCCTTCTTCCCCCGCTTTTCTATCAGGCCTCTAAGCCTCGCTTTGCCTGGGCGCATTCGCGTGCTAGGGCACCCCCACTCCCCACATAGCCAAACACTGTAGTTCTTGTGCTGCCGCACTCGTGCGGCAGCGGGTATCTTCGAAGGAGAAATCATGCTTATGCATTTGCGAGTGCGTCTTGCGCTGTTACTACTTGCTTGCGCCGTATTCTTGCCAGCAACCCTGGTTCAGGCCCATTCCTTTACTGTGGGAGAAATCAAGATCGACCACCCCTATGCCCCGCCCACGCCAGGTGGGGTCAAAAACGGCGCGATCTATTTTCGAGCGATTGAAAATAGTGGCAAGAAGCCAGACCGATTGTTATCAGCACGCGCCCAGGTCGCCGAAAGAGTCGAACTTCACCGCATGCAGATGGATGGTGCCGTCATGCGTATGCGGGAGGTTGAGGCGATTTTGTTGCCCACGGGCTCTGGACCCGCGTTTCGGCATGGCCAGTCTGATGCCTACCACCTAATGCTCATCAACCTTAAAGCGCCACTGAAAGAAGGGGATCGATTCCCCGTCTGGCTGCGATTCGAGATCGCAGGCGAAAAGGAAGTGACGGTATGGGTTCAGAAGCCCAAAGGGACTTCGTCGGATCATCACCACAAACATTAAGGATCAACAATGAAAAAGTTAATTGCAATCACCCTTCCATTAGCGCTTTCGGCCTGTGCGATCGGGCCTTCGCAGCAGTCGAATACCCAGACCGTTGAAATTCAATTTGCTGCGCAGATCAATGGCCAGGCTTTTGAATGTGGTAAATCGTATTCGAATGTGGGACCAACGAAGTCAACGATTACTCCGAGCGATTTTCGGGTTTTCGTTAGTCAGGTAGCGTTACTGACAGCAGATGGGCGGACTGTGCCTGTCACGCTTAACCAAGACAAAACCTGGCAGTTTGAGAATATTGCCCTGCTGGATTTTGAAAATGGGCAGGGGCCCTGTCGAAACGGAACGGCTGCAACGAATATGTCAGTGCGAGGTACTGTGCCGACTGGAAACTACGCGGGCGTAAAATTCACCGTGGGTGTTCCATTTGCGCGTAATCATGGCGATCCAACAGTATCGCCTGCACCGCTGAGCTCTACAGCGATGTTCTGGAATTGGCAAGGCGGCTACAAGTTTATCAAGTTTGACACTGCAACTTCCGGCCAGCCTGCTGTTACCGCGCGACCCGCCGCACATGGCGGAGGAAACGCATCGGGATTCTCCGTGCATCTGGGAAGCACCGTGTGTGCGTCTGCGTCAAAGACACAAGCGCCGACGGGGTGTCAGAACGCTAACCGCATGGAAATTCGCCTCGCTGAGTTTGATCCTGCGAAGAATTTGGTGGTGATGGACATGGGTCGGGTACTCGCCAACTCCAATGTGGATATCAACACGCCGGGCACATCTCCGGGTTGTATGAGTTTTCCAAAAGATGCAGACTGCCCCGCAGTGATGAATGCCTTAGGTCTGACCTATGAAGGCGTTCAAGCCACTGGGCTGCAGCAACTGGTCTCAAAGAAGTAGGAACATGCGTCGCGTTGTTGTTGCATCTGCCGCTGCACTGGTGATTGCCTCCAGTGTGGGAGTAGCCTATGCCGTATCAACGAAGCATTACGACTGGGGGCTGCCCGATTGGGTACCGCTTCCAGTCGTTCCACCAGACAACCCGATGACAAAAGAGAAGGTCGAACTGGGTCGGCACTTGTTTTATGACAAACGGATGTCAGCCGATAACACCATGTCGTGTGCGACCTGCCATCAGCAAGACAAAGCATTCACTGATGGGAAGCGGTTCTCACAGGGAATCACCGGGCAGGAGGCAAAACGCAGTGCAATGTCATTGGCTAATGTTGCCTACCTACCAGTGCTGACCTGGGCCAACCCATTACTGACATCCCTGGAAGTACAGGCCTTAATTCCGCTGTTTGGTGAGCATCCGGTAGAAATGGGCATGGCCGGCAAAGAGGCGCTCTTATTTGAACGGTTAAAGGCCGATCCAACTTATCGAAAGCTCTTCAAGGAGGCGTTCCCGGCAGAGTCGAGGTCTGGTGATGATGTGTTGTATTCATTGTCAACAGTTACAAAGGCGTTGGCGAGCTTTCAGCGCTCTCTAGTATCCGTAAACAGTCCTTATGATCGGTACCGATACGGTGGTGAGTTGATCGCCATTGGTCCTGCGGCCAAGCGGGGAGAGGCGCTATTTTTTGGCGAAAAGATGGAGTGTTACCACTGCCATGGGGGATTTAACTTCACCGACAACATCAAGCACAGCCGCATGCCTTTCCCAGAGCTAGGCTTCCACAATACGGGGCTTTACAACGCTGATGGTAAAGGCCGCTATCCCGAGGGCCATACAGGTATTGAGGAATTTACGGGTGTTGCAACTGACATGGGAAAGTTCAGAACGCCAACGCTGAGAAACATAGCCAAGACTGCTCCCTATATGCATGATGGATCTATCCCTGATCTCGCGACCGTCATCCGTAAGCACTACGCAAAGGCGGGTCGATCGGCATCAAGCGTTGGGGGTGCTAATCCGTTGCGCAGTGAATTTATAGTTGGTTTCGAAGTCAGCGATGAAGAGGTAAGGGATCTAGTTGCCTTTTTGGAGTCTCTTACGGATCGGCATTTTATTACCCACAAGAGCTTCTCCGATCCCTGGCGTTCGAATCCCTGATACCATCAAAACTTGATTTATTTTGACCTCAGCAAGTTAGTGAAGCGACCCCTGCTGGACCGCCAGTGTTGATCAATTTTGTTTAGTTAAATCATGCAGTTGTGATCGCACAGCGTTTTCGCTTGTATCAAAGTACTCGGTTTGGTGCCCGTTTGGAAAGTGATACCCACCCCCATCAAAATTCTGGCTGAGCCGACCCCACCCAGGGGGCTACCCCCCAAAGTCGGTTGATGGTACCTAGCGCTCCCCCTGACAGATCATTTTGCTAGAAGGATTTGAGAATCCCGATAATTTGTCCTTCGGTAAAACGCTTCTTCATTACTGCCTCCGTGTGAGGCAGACTCTACATCGATTACGTTCTAATCCAGGCTTTCAGGTCGGGCAGGTCAGAATCACCGTCATACCAAATATAGATAGGGGGTTGATAGGTGAACTACGATTTATTGATTGATTTGCACAAGGGAAATAAACGCCAGGGCCCTGGTGGAGATGAGCAGACCAGGCTGGCCCTGGATCTCTCGGGCCTGAATCACATCAAACCACTACGCGTTGTTGATGTGGGTTGTGGTACTGGAGCTTCAACGCTTGTGCTTGCGAAGAATTTGAACGCCAGTATTTTTGCGGTCGACCTGTTCGAAGATTTTCTATTTGTATTGCGTGAAGATGCGCGAAGGAGGGGATTGGGCGACAAGATCGAAACACTCGTTTGTAAGATGGAAGATCTGCCCTTCGACGAGAACAGTCTGGATGCGATCTGGGCTGAGGGTGCGATCTACAACATGGGTTTTGAGAGGGGAGTTGAGTATTTCAGGCGTTTTCTTAAGCCCAGCGGTATCTTGGCAGCTTCAGAAATTACATGGCTCACAGACGAACGTCCGGAAGAACTGCAACGACATTGGGATGCCGAGTATCCTGAAATCGCAACAGTCTCGGACAAGGTAAAAATCCTCGAGCATCACGGTTATAGCCTTAAAGGGTACTTCCCTTTACCGGCATCTAGTTGGCTGGAGAACTACTACGACGCGCTTGAGAGGACCTTTGAAAGCTTTCTTTCTAGACATGATTCCGACGATGCCCAGGCGATTGTCGAAGCCGAGCGCTTAGAAATTTCCTTGTACAGAAAATATAGCGCCTATTACAGCTATGGCTTTTATATCGCTCAGAAAGTAGTCTGACTTGCAAAGAGTTATCGACAACGTAGTTGCCCGGGCTCAAGAGTAAGAAAAGGCGTGGGACAATTAGGAGGGCCTTTCATACCAAATGCTTCGGTTTTGGATTCAGGATGTTCCATTACTTGCAGTTGTTATGAAGTCTCCACTTTTCTTCGTGGCCTATTGCTTTGGCAAACTCGGGTACTTTGCAGCGCTCCTCCTCTGCGGGATCAAGCGACGCAGGCGAACTCTCTGTTGATACCGCAACAGTGTGTTCGCGACCCGCTAGGTTGGGGGCTACAAGAACCATGACTCCCACGAAAGCCGGGACAACAAGAAGCTGACCGATCTTCAACTGCTCCCTTGAATCAGGCGTGTATTCACACGCACCGCCGGGACACAACTGAGCCTGATCGGGCTTTATGCGGTTGTAGAGCCAACAGCCTATGCAGACCCCAAAGGCACTCTCGAAGAACATTAGTAGCAGGCACAACCCACAAACCACGAGGTTGATGGGGCCGACTGCACTTTTTATGACCAGCAGATAAAGCATTGTCAATGCCAATGCAAAGCCAATGCTCCATGCAAAACGCTTTTGTGGTGCGCCGGTCCACTCTGGTTCTTGACGGCGTACCAACCACTGCCCAATAACCATGCTTGGCGCATAGTGGGGATTGATGAAAAGCCTGATCGTGAAATCGATCAAGAAGGCCACCACGAATACCCGGGTCGGCGCGAAGTTGCCCGTAAGCCATGCATTCATGAACGAAACCATGGCAAAAAAGAACAATATGCCTGCTGATGCACGAACAGCCCGCTCATTGAGAACAGGTACACCATATTCAGGCATTCGTCGCCCGAAACCAAAAAAAGAATCAGTCATGGTTCACGTATGTGTAAGTTAATGCCGCAAAGCATATGAATAATGCTAAGCAGCTTCAAGTCCTCATGCCGTCATCTCTGCTAAGCAATACGCGTCGCCGAGGCTGAAGGCGGTTTAGCGATATCGTCGGTATCGATCGGGGGCCTCTGCTTTTTACAGTGCATAGCCGAAGGATCGTATAACCCTCTTCGCTTCTTCGCTGCGTAGGTACGTCATTAGTGCCTCCGCTGCGGCATTGCCTTTTCCTGCATTCAGCAATACGGCATCCTGCTTTATAGGCTTGTACATGCTCGGGGGTATAACCCAACCCGATCCTTCCTTGAATTTTCCGCCTTCAAAGACTTGGGATAAAGCGACAATGCCAAGGGTAGCATTCTCGGAGGACACAAACTGAAAAGCCTGGGCGATATTTGAGCTCTCAACGATCTTTGGGCTAATCGCAGCGGTGAGCCCCATCTGCTCGAGAACCTCTATGGCGGCAGCACCATAGGGAGCAAGCTTGGGGTTAGCAATTGCGATCTTGCTGAATTTGCCAGAATTTAAGATGCTGCCCTTATCATCAACCAGCCCTGTCTTTTTACTCCAAAGCACCAACTTCCCAGTTGCGTAGGTAAAGCGCATTCCGGTAACGCCAAGGCCTTCTGCCTCTATCTTGGCAGGTACCTTTTCATCCCCTGCCAGGAGAATCGCAAAGGGAGCACCGTTTTTGATCTTTGCATAGAGTTGACCGGTGGCTCCAAAGGCAAGGGTGGCCTTGTGACCTGTGTCCCTCTCGAAGTATTGCGCAATAATCTTCATCGGTGCAGTGAAGTTCGCGGCTACGGCAACGTTGACCTCACCGGCACAGGCCACGGTATGCAATAGGCAAGAGAAGAGCGACAGCGCAACTTGCTGACGAAAGGTTGCTGGCATAAAGGCATCTGGTCTGGGCTACGGGGCATGTAGGTTAGCACGCTGGGATTCGGAAGTAGATCGTGGAGATTCGGAAAAACGAGGTGGTACAAGCTTCTAACCAGGTCAACGTGCGCATCGTTGCGGGCGGTGTTGTCGCCCTGGCTGTTGCTATGGGAATCGGGCGGTTTGCTTTTACGCCGCTTTTGCCACTGATGCTACGAGACGAATTAATTTCGGTAGAGGTTGGCGCCGAATGGGCGGCTGCCAACTATCTCGGCTATCTGATCGGAGCGGTAACGGCGACTCGGCTTCCAGGCGATCCGAAGCGTAGCCTGAATCTTTCGCTACTGGGCGTTGCATTGACCACGCTAGCGTTAGCGCTACTCGATAAAGAACTACCGGTTTGGTTGGGAGCAATTTTGCGAGGTGCTGCCGGTGTTTTTAGTGCCTGGGCGCTGATCTCTACGAGTATCTGGGGACTTACAGAGCTAGCGCGTCGTCGTGTACCAGAGCTTGGCGCATGGATCTATATTGGCGTTGGCATGGGGATCATGCTCTCGGGCACCCTATCGTGGCTAGGTGGGTCGCAGCCCGTGCATTGGCTGTGGTTGGAGATGGGACTTTTTGGGGCGGCAGGTGCCTTATTCGTTAGGGTAAGTCTGGGGCATATCGGGGGTGGTTCTGACCTGGCGTCACCGGCACTGACCCGCCCATCTCTGCGCGAACATCTACCTGTAGTGCTGTGTTACGGTGTCTTTGGTTTTGGTTACATCATTCCAGCGACTTTTCTGCCCGTCATGGCACGTCAACAGATTGATGACCCTCTTGTTTTCGGGCTGACCTGGCCGATCTTCGGCTTGGCTGCTGCCCTATCGGTCGTAGTCGTTGCACGTTACCTCTCGTCGCGGTCACGCAGATACATCTGGGCTGTGGCACATACCGTAATGGCACTAGGGACTGCACTTCCTCTGGTGTTTTCGTCCATCTGGAGCCTTGCGCTTAGCTCTCTGCTCGTGGGGGGTACCTTTATGGTTGCCACCATGGCGGGATTACAGCTGGCCCGTGAGCGGCTACCCGAAAACCCTGGCCCGCTGTTGGCCCTTATGACAATTGCCTTTGCAGCCGGCCAGATTTTTGGCCCGCTTTTTGTGCGTCTGCTTGGCCTTCTCTCTGCGGGCTGGAACCCTTTGGTGGCCGCCAACGCAGTGGCATCCGCACTTCTGTTGACGTCCGCAGCCTGGCTCTGGCGTGGAAGTGATGCGAGTACTAAAGAGAGAGTCCGTTCTCATTGTGGTGGCAAATAATGGGTCATGGGCAATTGAAGTGCGAGACCAGCAGGAGACCCATGGTAAGGTCGTAGGAACTTATCTACAGTATGCTGACCATGCTGCAATGGCACGCGGCTTTGGTCTACATGCAGAGCGCATTGAGAGAGAAGAGGATCTACCCATGGCGATTGCGCGTGCGCTAGATCATCTGCCGGCCTTACTTGATGTGGTAGTTACGCCAGAAGCGATATCCTCCGATGCGAAGTCTGGGTTGGCCTGGGTGCCAGACCTTCAGGCGCTTGGAGCCTGGGACGATGCTGAGGAACGTTGGAGACATTCAGAAGGGCAAGACGCATGATTGATTTCGCACTCACCCCTGCACTGTCAGAACTGCAGCAGCGTGTTCGTGATTTCATCGCACGCCAGATTATTCCTATGGAGTCAGACCCGCGTCAGGGGCCCCATGGTCCTGATGAATCTCTGCGACAAGACTTGATTGCAAAGGCCCGAGACGCGGGGCTCCTCTCGCCCCATGCAGCGGCCGAGTATGGCGGTCTTGGCCTGAGCCATATAGGGCGTGCGATCGTCTTTGAAGAGAGCGGCTATTCCACCTTGGGTCCCGTCGCTATGAATGTGTTTGCACCCGATGAGGGCAATATGCATCTGCTGGACAGTGTGGCGACCCATGCCCAGAAGGAGCAGTGGCTACGTCCGTTGGTAGAAGGCCGAGTGCGCTCCTGCTTCTGCATGACCGAGCCAGCGCCGGGCGCAGGTTCCGACCCGTCGCAACTGGCCACTACAGCGGTTCCCGATGGCGATGGCTGGTCTATTTCAGGCCGCAAGTGGCTGATCACCGGTGCCGATGGCGCCAGCTTCGCCATCGTGATGGCCAATGTGCCCAGTATGGGTGCCACCATGTTTCTCACGCCGATGGATGCACCGGGTATCGTGCTGGAGCGATGCATGGATACACTTGACCGATGCTTCCCGGGGGGGCACGCCGTACTGCGGTTCGAGAATCTGCGTGTCAGGCCCGCCGACGTGTTAGGAGAGGTGGGGCAGGGCTATCGCTATGCGCAGGTACGGCTCTCACCCGCGCGGCTTACCCATTGCATGCGCTGGCTTGGGGCTGCCCGGCGGGCGCACGATGTGGCACTCGACTATGCCCGCAGACGTGAGGCCTTTGGGCGACCGATTGGGCAGCATGAGGGGGTGGGTTTTGCGCTGGCTGACAATGTCATGGATCTGCATCTGGCACGCCTTGCCACCTGGCATGCTGCCTGGGTGCTTGATCAGGGCGGTCTGGGTTTACAAGATTCCAGCCGTGCAAAGGTGATCGTCTCTGAGGCCGTCTGGCGGGTGGTGGATCGTTGCGTGCAGGTGCTCGGTGGCCAGGGGGTCACTGGCGAGACCGTCGTTGCACGTATCTTCGCCGACATACGTGGTTTTCGTATTTACGATGGCCCATCGGAGGTTCATCGTTGGAGCATCGCAAAGCACTTGATGAAGGGCGATGTACCGAGGTCTGCACCATGACAGGTCTTCCTAATTTCCGGCTAGATGGGCAACGTGCGCTTGTGACGGGTGCGAGCAGTGGGCTGGGGCGTCATTTTTCAGAGACGTTGGCAAGAGCGGGGGCCGAGGTGATTCTCGCGGCCAGGCGCACAGACCGACTAGAAAGCGCCGTTGAAGCCATACGTAACGAGAGTGGCAGTGCGTGTTCTGCACCGCTGGACGTCTGCGATTCCTCGAGTGTAAATACACTGATGGAGCGGCTGAGCCACGAGGGACAGCTTCCCGATATTGTTGTCCACTGTGCAGGAGTAGCCGTTTCTAGGCCGCTACTCGAACAGACCGAAGCCGACTGGGATCAGGTGATTGACACGAATCTGAAAGGGGCCTGGCTGGTCGGTCAGACCTGGGCCCGACACCGCGTGGCCGCAGGTCTGGGCGGAACCCTCGTGAACATCGCCTCGATTACCGGCGCTCGTGTCGCTGGCGGCGTAGCGCCCTATGCGACCTCGAAGGCAGGTCTGATTCATCTCACACAGCAGATGGCCCTCGAGTTGGCGCGACACGGGATCCGCGTCAATGCGCTGGCGCCTGGATATGTGCGTACCGATCTCAATGCCAGTTTTCTCGACAGCGCAGCGGGCGAGCGCCTTCGGGGCCGCATTCCGCAGCAGCGGTTTGGTGAACCTACTGATCTTGATGGCCCCTTGTTACTACTCTGTAGCCCCGCCGGATCTTTTATGACGGGCAGCGTACTCTATGCTGACGGCGGGCATCTGGTGGGGAGCCTATGAGTCCACGCGAGCAAGAGGCGATAGCGCAATGGTGGGTGGATGCAGTAGGCCCGTTCAACGACGAGTTGCGCTTCACAACCCTCTCCGGCGGGCAGTCAAACCCTACCTATCGGGTGAGTTCGGGTGAGAAACACTGGGTCTTGCGCAGCCAGCCGCCTGGCGTGCTGCTCGCCTCGGCCCATGCCGTAGACCGTGAATACCGCGTCATGCGGGCTTTAGCGAATACCGATGTTCCGGTACCGAATATGGTGGCACTCTGTACTGATCCCACCGTGATTGGCCGGGCCTTTTATGTGATGTCGTTTGTTGAAGGACGTGTCTTCATGGACCCCAGCCTGCCGAGTATGCAGGTGGAGGAGCGCACGGCAATATACGCAGAACTGCAGCGTGTTGCTGCGGCGATCCATACGGTCGATCCGCAGGGGGTGGGTCTGCAAGATTTTGGGCGGGCGGAGAATTACCGCACGCGTCAATTACAGCGGTGGACAACCCAGTACAAGGCTACCGAGACGGAAAAAATCGAGTCAATGGATCGACTCATCGACTGGCTCCATGCGCATGCACCTACGTCATCCTCCACGGGCCTTGTCCATGGCGATCTGCGTCTCGACAACATGCTCTTTCACCCAACCGAGCCGCGAGTAATTGCGGTTATCGACTGGGAACTCTCGACATTAGGAGATCCTGAGGTGGATTTTGCCTATCACTGCATGGCCTGGCGCCTTACCCTCGATGAGTTTCGCGGTATGCGTGAACATGATCTGAAGCGGCTGGGTATACCTTCGGAGCGGGAGCATCTCCAAGCCTGGTGCCGATTGACAGGGCGCGAACCGCCTGCCCACTGGGAGTACCTCATCGCCTTCAATATGTTTCGCCTGGCGGCGATCCTCCAAGGAATCCGTTTTCGGGCCGAAGGGGGTAATGCCGCTTCAGCAGATGCGCACAGCGTGGGAAAACGCGCTCGGGTTCTAGCGGATGCCGGCTGGCGTCTTGCAGAATCCCTGCCCGCCTCGGCTTAAGTCCTGTACCTGCCACGATTTAAGTCAGGCCCCTGTGCCCGCATAAGTCTCGTAAAGATTCACATCTGTCTCAGAGAGATTGAAAGGCTACTCCCTGAGCAAGTGGAAGGTCTTGTCCGTAGTTCACGGTATTAGTGGCTCTGCGCATGTAAGACTTCCATGCATCTGAGCCTGACTCTCTTCCCCCACCTGTCTGCTTTTCTCCGCCGAAGGCGCCACCGATCTCTGCGCCAGAGGTGCCCAGGTTGACATTAGCAATACCGCAGTCAGACCCCGCTGCTGAGAGAAAGCGCTCGGCCTCGATAAGATCGTTGGTGAAGATGGCAGAAGAAAGGCCCTGAGAGACATCGTTATTCATTGCGATGGCCTCGTCCAGCGTCTGGTATGGGATGACATAGAGAATTGGTGCGAAGGTTTCTTCACGAACAATCGCGGTCTGAGTCGGCATGACCACCAGCGCTGGGCTTACATACCAGGCTTCAGGGTATGTGTCAGCAATTCTTCGTTCGCCACCAGAGATCTTGCCGCCTTCGGCGAGTGCCTGGGACAGCGCAGCCTGCATGGTCGCAAAAGCGTTGCTATCAATGAGTGGTCCGACAAGGGTGTCGCCGTCGATGGGGTTGCCAATGCGCAGGCTGGCCCGGGCAGACTCCAGGCGCTTAATAACCAGTGCAAGAACTGACTGATGCACGATAAGCCGGCGGGTAGTGGTACAGCGTTGGCCGGCTGTACCCCAAGCACCAAATACGGTGCCGCGAATGGCGAGATCTAGATTGGCAGATGGTGAAATAATCACGGCGTTGTTACCGCCGAGTTCAAGCAGGCATTTTCCAAAGCGCTTAGCGACCCGTGGCCCAAGGTCTGCGCCCATGCGGCAACTGCCTGTTGCCGAAACAAGCGTAATTCTTGGATCTTCGGCGATCTTTCGACCGAGATTGGCATCACCAAGGAGGAGACCGAGAAGTCCCTCTGTGGGAATGCCTTCATGGCTAAGCGACTCGCAGGCTTGCTGGAAGAGCGCCTGGGTGGCGATTGCCGTCAATGGTGTCTTCTCGGAAGGTTTCCACAGCAGCGTGTTACCGCAGACAAGGGCCAAGGCTGCATTCCATGCCCAGACGGCTACGGGGAAGTTAAAGGCGGTGATAATCGCCGTCGGCCCTAGCGGAAGCCATTGCTCCATCATGCGGTGATTCGGTCGCTCCGAGGCAATGGTAAGACCGTGTAGTTGGCGTGAGAGTCCAACTGCAAAGTCGCAGATATCGATCATCTCCTGTACTTCACCATGGGCCTCGGTGGTGATTTTCCCTGCCTCAATCGATACCAGTGTGGCCAGGTCTGCCTTATGACGTCGCAACAATGAACCAAGACGGTGTATGAGCTCGCCACGTCTGGGTGCTGGAATCATGCGCCAAGCACGAAAGGCGGAGACCGACCGTGCAATTTTTTCCTCGGTACTAAAGTCGCTATCGGTCTGGACAGTACCAATTACGCTCCCATCAATTGGGCTCTTGCAGGTTAATAGAGGGCCGTGCGCGGGAAGAGCCGAAAAGAGCGTTGGGTTTACATTGAGGCGAAGCAGTGCCTCGTGGGCTTTTTGCGATGTTGTCATGGTGAAGGGGACGCTTTTGAAAAGAGTATATTGAGTCAGTTTTCGTGCAACAAGCTCTGGTAGTGTCATCGTTTATTGCTGCGATATGTAGTGGAGCCTCAATGCCCTCTATTCCTACTGCGAATGACGCCATGACTGGTGGCCAGCTGGTTGTTCACTCGTTGCTGACCCACGGTGTTCGGACAGTCTATTGCGTACCTGGCGAGAGTTATCTGCCGTTGCTTGATGCGCTTTACGATGTTCGCGACCGGATTCGGCTTGTGGTCTGTCGCCAGGAGGGTGGCGCAGCAAACATGGCCGAGGCTTTTGGCAAGCTCACCGGCGAGCCCGGCATCTGTATGGTGACGCGAGGCCCTGGTGCGACAAACGCTGCGATCGGCCTGCATACCGCCTATCAGGACTCCACCCCCATGATCCTCTTGATCGGCCAGGTGGGCTCGGACTTTGTCGAGCGTGAGGCTTTTCAAGAACTCGATTACCGCAGGATGTTTGCTCAGACCGCGAAATGGGTTGGCCAAGTCGATCGTGCCGACCGTATCGAAGAGATGATGAGCCACGCCTTTCACCTGGCCGTTTCGGGCCGTCCAGGTCCTGTGGTGCTTGCACTACCCGAAGATATGCTCACGGCACAGGCGGTACCGATAGGGCTGGCTCGGTATCAGCGCGTTGCTGCATCTGCCTCCGTTGCACAGCGCGATCAATTTCAGGCACTGGTTTCAAGCGGGTCACGGCCATTGGCAATGCTGGGTGGCGGTGGCTGGACATCAAAGGCGTGCGACGACCTTCTGGTGTGGGCCGAAGAAAACCGCATTCCACTCTGTACTGCATTCCGATGCCAAGACCTTGTCAGTAACCAGCATCCGCTCTATGTTGGCCACGCAGGAATTGGGATTTCTGCAAGTCTTGCCCGCATGATTCGGCTGGCAGACCCCTTGATTGCCATCGGCCCCCGCCTTGGCGAGATGACAACCGGCGGCTATAGCCTTATTCGTGCACCAAAGCCCAGTCAGCGACTGATTCATGTACATGCCGGCGCAGAAGAACTCGGCAGGGTCTATCAGGCAGACCTCATGATTAATAGCGGTATGCCCGAGTTCGCCAGGCTTCTGGCGGAGAGCCCCACGGCATCTGGCTTGGCTATTGACCCGGGCTGGGCCGAGATGGGCCGCGCAGAATTTGAGGCAGATACCAGACTTGACTCAGAACCGGCATCTCCCCTCGATCTGGCAGCGGTGGTTTTCACGCTGCAGGCACACCTTGGTGACAAGACCATTGTGACGAATGGCGCCGGAAATTACACGGGCTGGGTGCATCGTTACTGGAGATACGGAGGGTTTCGAACCCAGCTGGCGCCTACCAGTGGGGCTATGGGGTATGGCCTTCCTGCGGCAATCGCAGCCAAGCTCGAGCATCCGGATCGCACGGTGGTCTGTTTTGCAGGCGATGGCTGCTTCCTCATGACGGGCCAGGAGTTTGCTACTGCGGTGCAATACCAGGCGAATCTGATCGTTGTGGTGGTTAACAACGGTATGTACGGCACCATTCGGATGCACCAGGAGCGCGAGTACCCCCATCGCGTGTCTGGAACGGCTCTGGTGAACCCAGACTTCGCCGCACTTGCCCGGGCATATGGTGGCCACGGCGAAACCGTTCGGCAGACGGCAGAGTTTCTGCCTGCCCTGCAGCGGGCACAGGACAGTGTAAAGCCCGCCATTATTGAACTCATTGTGGACCCCGATCGCATCACCAGCAGATCCACCATCAAGCAAATGCATGCCAAGCCTTAGATTTAGGCAGGGAAGGGGCACTCCCGCGAAGAGGGCAGAGTTAGAGGGGGAGTGCTAGGGGCTTGGTGTCTTCTGAGATGCGAGCCAGGCCCGTGGGCTTGCACCAATGCGTTTGGTGAAGGCACGGGTCAGGGCTTCGGGGCTTGCGTAGCCAACCTCTCTGGCGATGCCCTTTAACGGGACTCCGCTGGCAATTTTTGATTGGGCCAGAGAGATACGCCAGTCGGTAAGGTACTCGCCGGGGGTTGTATGGGTTGCCTCTCGGAAGTGATGTGCAAAACTCGCGCGCGACATGCCCGCTACAGCCGCAAGCGCCTCTAGTGTCCATGCCTTAGCAGGCTCAGCATGAATCGCGTTAATAGCCTTTAGCAGCCGGTCGTCTGCCAGGGCTTTGGTAATTCCTGTGGGAATGCTTTCGGTACGAATCAGGTACCGAAAGACGATCAAGATGAAATACTGGAGCAGCTGATTTACCCCGTAGTCTTTACCGCAGCGGTGCGAGAATGCCTCGTCTATAAGAAGCGTATGCACGGTGGCAATCTCCGGTGCGCGCGATATCGGAATCACCACGACTCCGGGCTGCATGAGCGTTAGTGGATTACGAAACCGCTGACCGAATTCAAACTCCGCGCAGACCATCTCGGCCCGGGGCTGAGGAATAAGCGTGTGGGGGGATCCTCCTGGCGAGAAGACCACGCCGGGCTCCGAGAGCACGCCCATGGGTCGATCGCCTTCCCAGACCTCTGCGGCGCCATTACGCAGCCAATGGATATGGCCCTTATCGCCGGCTTCTGCAGTGAATCGATTACACAGGACATTGGAGAAGAAGACGCGTGCCGTGGGGGGGAACCGGTCGAGAACTGGGGTAAGCCGATCAATGGTGGGCATGCGGAAGGGGGGCGTGAATGACGGGGCTGAAAAGAAAGCGGTTTATACGATTAGTTAGATTTATAAGATTTTTAGGTGCTGAAAGTCTATTATCATGAGGTCCTTCTGGTCAACCAAAAGGAATAAGAGATGCTGATCCCGCGTAAGCCTGTACCGCAATTAAAAGTACCTACGCTCGCCCATGGTCCATTTGAT
>JBJOHS010000102.1:0-3772 GCA_046047535.1 Pseudomonadota bacterium | reverse complement strand
GTGGGTTATCTTTTTCTTGCAGCCTTGTTGCTGCGTATCTGCTGGCGTGTCTATGTCGACTACTTCAAAGAAAGGTAGACCCTTCGGCATTGACGCCTTGGTCGGCGGCCCGGTGCGGGTGTCTAACGTCCAGCCAAGTGGCCGTCGTACAGGTCAGGCGGTAATCAAAGATGAGTCGCTTACCATGCTGACCAAATCGGCCAAAGGCGTTGACCTCTATGCAGAGGTCTTCTCCGAGGTAAAGAAGGGCCCAAACTGTTGGGGCTGTCGTTACTTCTCGATTAGCTGGGATCCGCGCAGACCCTATGCCTGCGACCTCATGGGATTCAAATCAAAGATGCTGCCCAGCATTGAGGTATTGCGTGCCGATGGCCACTTCTGTATTGGCTTTGAAGCTAAGCCTGTACCGGCTTCCGCTCCTTCCTCTGAACGAACTTCTGGACAGCCAACGGGCCCTTCGGTTTCCGCGGTAAGACGCAGGCTGCGGTAATTGATTGGTCGTTGACTATTTGTATCGCTATCCCTATTCCTATTCCTATCGCGGCGCTGATGCCCCGCGCACTGTGCCGCTGCGACCCGTTGGGTTAATCACTGCCACGTACTCATTACTCGGGCCCTCAAAGAACCGTAGCTGCTGCACCGTATGCAAATAATGATTCACCACGAAGTGGGCCTTCGGTCCTCCCGGGCAGAGATCAGAGGCCAGAAACCGCAGCTCATGCAGGCCCGCAGGCAGAAACATCGTCGTATGAATCAGTGCCACCGACTCGGTGCCGCGGGTGGCGAGCAGGGTTTCGGGCCCCGAGATGGTGAAGGTCAAGCCTTCTACCGGCAGACAGACAGGACCTTCTTTGGCAGCGCCTGCCTGGGCAGCCGCGTTTTGGGCGTTGGCTTGCGCATTGGCGGGCGGGTTGGCAGCGCCCGGGACAGGCTGCGTCTGGCCAAAGGCTTTAAAGGCCCAGACCGACATCACAATAAATCCCAAGACCAGCATGGCCTTAAACTTCAGACGGCTGTTACGGTCCAGGGCAGCAAGGTTTTTTTCAGTGGAGTATTTCATGGCTGATCACGTGTGTTCTATGAATCGTCGTTTGTGGGGCTTTCTTAAGCGTCGGGCAATCGTGTCTTGGCCTCGTTTCTCCACTGACCAGTCGCGCGGTCTGCGAATGACGGTTCACCGGGCGACAGCCGCAGGCATGATCAGTCTTGTCTTCCTATCGACCTCTGGCGCCATGGCCCAGACCGCATCGGGCACAACGCCCTCCGCGTCTGCGCCAGCGGGTGCTACGACTGCTAGCCCTGCGGGCGCGAGCCCCTCTGCTGCCTGGAGCGCCACTGCCCGCATCGATCCACGCCGCCCTTTCAGCGAGGAGCTGCAGGCGGGGCTCAATGCTCTCGACCGCCGCCACTATTCCACGGCCTTGCGGGCCTGGCGCGCACTGGCAGACAAGGGTGAGTCAAGAGCCCAGAACAATATTGGGCTTATGTACGAAAAGGGCCTGGGGGTAACCCAGAGTTATGTCGAGGCCATGGCCTGGTATCGCAAGGCGGCCGACCAAGGGCTTCCCGAGGCCCAGTTCAATCTGGGCACGCTCTACCACAACGGCTATGGGGTGGAGATTAACAATGGCCAGGCGGTCAGCTGGTTTCGCAAAGCTGCTGATCAACAGCTACCCGATGCCCACTACATGATGGGTCTGCACCTCTGGGAGGGCAAGGGCATCCGCCGGGATCCTCTGGCCGCGTTGGATCAATTCTTAAAAGGCGCGCGTCAGGGCAATGTAAATGCCCAGTTCATGGCCGGTTACCTGTTTTTGTCGGAGGAGCCCACCGGCAAGGCCAATGCGGTAGCGGGCTACACCTGGGCCGAGGTTTCACGGCTCAACGGCTACGCCGAGGCCGTCGACATCACCGAATTTCTGAACTACCGCATGAAAGAAAAAGAGCTCGCCCAGGCCAAAGACTGGGTGCGTCGCTGTATGGCCACGAAGTACGCAGATTGCCCAAGGATTTGATGCGGGGCACGAGTTTGCCGCCCAAACATTTGCCGTCGGAAAAACGTCGCCGCTTTTGGCATAGCGGTTGCTTTTGTCCCCCCACCCCCTTGTGGATAAAGGAGTGCTGTGGTGACAAACGCGACAACAGAGACCTGCAACGCCTTGTGGCTGGACCCTTTCCAGCCTGCTGGCGAACGGGAACGGGCCTGCCTAGCAAACGCCGGGCTCACGCTACTGCCTGTTCGTACCCTCGATGATCTGCGTCATGCGCTGAAGTCGGCCCAGGTGGTCGTGGTGCGCCTGGTGGGCGATACGAGCCTGCTCACCGATGTAAAGCACCTCATTCAGGCCTTCAAACCCAATATTCCTGTCTTCTGCCGCACTGACCGTCAGGCCTTCGATCTCGGCATTGAAGCTATGCAGCTCGGCGCCTGCCATGTGCTCATTCATGATGATTTCTCGCAGGAGTCGTGGCGCCTGGCCCAGGCCTATTTAGAGAAGGCACAGGCTGCCTCGCAAAAGCCGCATGCCTCAGCCACTGCGACAGCCGCTGCAGCCTCGCCAAACACCCGGGTGTCAGAGGGCGCGGAGGGCCGCGGTGCGAGTGTGGCACCGGCTGATCAGGTTACCCAGGCCGACGGTGGCGCTGCATTGACGCACCATCAGGCCGGTGCGGACGGCACTGCTCTGGCCTTGCAGAAGACCTTTGTCTTTGTCGACCCCAACAGCCAGAAGCTCTTGGCCTTGGCCCAACGCGTAGCCCAGGCTCAGGTAACCACCCTCATTACGGGCCCCACAGGCTCGGGCAAAGAGGTGCTTGCCACAGTCATTCATGAGGCCTCGTCGCGGGCGAGCGGCCCCTTTGTAAGCCTGAACTGTGGCGCAATTCCTGAGCATCTGATGGAGGACATGCTCTTTGGTCATGAGAAGGGCGCCTATACCGGCGCCGTTCGTGAGCACAAGGGCATCTTTGAACAGGCCCAGGGCGGCACGGTATTTCTCGATGAAATCGGTGAACTCCCCCTTGGCCTGCAGGCCAAGCTGCTTCGGGTTCTGCAGGAACGAAAAGTAACCCGGCTCGGCGGGAGCCACGAGATTGCGTTGGACTTTCGCCTGGTGGCCGCCACCAACAAAGACTTGAAGGCCGCCATGTCGGCCCGTGAGTTTCGTGAGGACCTTTATTTCCGTATCAGCACCTTCCGGCTAAGCATTCCGGCGCTGCGCCAACGGCCAGCCGACATCCTGCCTCTGGCCGCAACGATTCTCTCGCGGCATTGCCCAGAGGCAGAGGTAAAGCGGCTCTCGCCGTCTGCCCAGCAGGCATTACTTGCGTATCACTGGCCTGGCAACGTGCGCGAACTCGAGAATGTTATTCAGCGGGCACTTGTCTTTTGCCTGGACGATACCCTTGAGGCCGAGCATCTCGTTTTTGATGATCTTCAGGGTGATACTCCCCTTGGCGCTTCAATGGCTACCTCAGGGCCACTGGGGACAGTAACTCCCCATGCCTTTGATGCTGAATCGGGGAACCTGGACTCGCAGACTGCCGCTTTGCAAGACATCTCTACAGCAATCGGTTCTCCCACCCATGCGGCACAAGAGATTGACTGTTCAACCTCTCGTATGCGTACCCAAGAAGTGTCTTCGTCTGGGTCATATGGCCCTCAAGACATGCCCGAGGGTGAGGAGCAATCGTTTTACGGTCAGGCTGTGCCATCCAATGAAGAAGCTATACCCAGTTTCTCAGGCAGTGCGCCCATTCGCCTGCCCGAGCT
>JBJOHS010000101.1:0-5790 GCA_046047535.1 Pseudomonadota bacterium | reverse complement strand
CCTTGAGCAGGCCCTGTCTTTGTGGCCGCGGTCGGTCTCTACCCGTCCCCTGGTGCGCACTGCCATCGAGGCAGAACTTCAGCTCGCGCGGCCCATGGCCGCTTTATCGCGGGCCCGCTGGCTCACGAGTCAGTGGCCCGAGGATCTCGAGGCCTGGCGGCTACAGGCCCAGGCCGCAGCAGCGGCCGCGCGGCTTACCGAGGCCCATGCGGCCCAGGCCGAGCGGTATTGGTTGCAGGGCGCCTTGTCTGCAGCGCTCGAGCAGTTTGGGCTGGCCCGAAGGGCGGCCGACAGCGACTTTATGTCACTCTCGGAGATCGATGCCAAGATGACTGCCCTGCGCACGGAGATCCTGCGTCTAAAAGAGGAGGCTCGCTAAGCCTAGAAAGATGAAAAAGCCCATGGAGTCGGTGCTAAAGGTAAGCAGTACAGAGGCCCCGAGGGCTGGATCGCGCCCCAGTTTTTGCAGCAGCATGGGTACAAAGATCGCGATTAGGGCGGCGATCAGGAGGTTCAGAAGAATCGCCATCATCATGGTCAGACCCAGCAGTGGCCCATGCTCTGAACCAGCGTAGAGCCACCAGGCAAAGAGCCCTGCCACCCCGCCCCAGACCAGACCATTAAGGCCCGCGATGGAGAGTTCTTTGGCAAAGAGTCGTGCGAGGTTGCCGGGAGTAACCTGCCCCAGGGCCATCGACCGAATAAAGATCGTCATGGTCTGATTGCCTGAGTTGCCGGCGATACCCGCCACAATCGGCATCAGGGCGGCAAGTGCCACCACCTTCTCGATGGTGCCCTCGAAGGCGCCAATAACCCGGGAGGCAAAAAATGCGGTGCAGAGATTAAGTGCCAGCCAGAGCCAACGGTTTCGGGCCGAGGCCCAGACCGATGCAAAGAGGTCTTCTTCTTCACGCAGACCGGCCTGGGCAAGAACATCGGAGTCGCTCTCTTCCCGGATGACATCGACCACCTCTGAGACCGTTAGCCGCCCGATAAGCTTGCCTTGGTCATCGACCACGGGGGCAGAGACCAGGTCATAACGCTGAAAGGCCTGCGCCGCCTCAAAGGCATCGTCCTTGGCATTGAGAGATAAGAGGTCGCGGCGCATCACATCGGCCACCAGGGTCTCGGGTTCATTCAAGAGCAGCTGATCGATCGATAAAGCACCCTGCAGGTGTTCTTTGCGGTCGACCACAAAGACCTGGTCGGTATGGTCGGGCAGCGCCTCAAACCGCCTCAGGTATCGCAGTACAACCTCAAGGCTCACATCGTCGCGAATGGTCACCATCTCGAAGTCCATGCGTGCCCCGACGCTGTCCTCGGGGTACGACATGGCGGCCCGCAGCTGCTCGCGTTCTTCGATGCTCAGCCCCTGCCGGACCCGCTCGACCACATCGAAGGGCAGCTCTTCGGCCATGGCGGCAAGGTCGTCGGTATCGAGCGACTGGGCCATGTGGATTAGGGCACTACGAGACATCTGTTCGAGTAGCGGCCCACGGACGGGCTGGCCGATTTCAATAAGTACCTCGCCATGGCGGCTCTCTGGCACCAGGGGCCAGAGAAACTCCCGCTGTTCGGGGGGCAGGGCCTCGAGCACGTAGGCGATATCCGCGGCATGCAAGGGGGCAATCCGGGCGGCCAGGGTGTTTTGCTGCTGCTTGGCTACGAGTTGTTGCACCAGCGCCTGGCGATCGGGTTCAGCCGGGTGCTGCTCGCGGTGCACGAGCTCAGCCTCCACACGCAGGCGGCCGAGGAGATCTTGTATCTCCTCCAAGGCGCGATGTGCGGCCTCAGGCTCTCGGGGAAGGCTCGTGCCGCTCATTGGTCGGAGGTGCCCTCAGTGACCGGCTCATCGGCGTTTCGCAACGACGCGAGCACTGGCTCAGTTTCTGGCTTGTGTCCTGTCCAGAGGAAGTAGCTCTCGGCCGCCTGCTCCACGAGCATGCCCAGCCCATCGGCGCAGTGGGTTGCGCCCGCGGCGCGGGCCTGCGCCAGAAAGGGTTCTGCCTTCGGCCCGTACATCAGGTCGACAATTAGCCGAGAACGCCCAAAGATCTCTGGATGGAGTGGTAGGTCTGCCCCCTGAAGGCTTGCTGCAGTGGCATTGATAATCAGGGCAGGCCAGTGACTGCCATCCGGAGGTGTCGGGGCTTGGAGGGATGCCAGCGGTAGCCCAATCACGGGGGCACCAGAGAACTTGGAGGCCAAGCCCTCAGGCGCATTCATCTCGGTGGCAAGGGCCGTCGCCTTCTCCACAGACCGGTTGGCCAGCAGAATTCTGCGAAGCCCGGCCTGCCGAAAGGGGCCTATAAGTCCGCGGGTGGCCCCGCCTGCCCCGATGATCAAGACATCCATCTCGCCCAGGTGTTCCGCGCCGAGCAGTCGCTGCAGGTCACGCACCAGGCCAATGCCATCGGTGTTATCGGCGGCCCACTGGCCTGTCTCTGGCAGCCGCCCCAGCGTGTTCACCGCCCCAGCCAACTGGGCCCGCGCCGAGATCGGCCAGTCTCGCTCCTGGGCAAGCGCGAAGGCGACTTCTTTGAGGGGAATGGTGAGGTTGAGGCCCTTATAGCCCTCCTGCCAGAGACGGGCGAGGGTCTCGGAGAGAGCCTCGGGCTGTACTTCAATCGTCTCGTAGCGGAGGACCTCATCGGACTGCTGAGCAAAGGCCTGGTGGATAACCGGCGAGCGGCTATGGTGAACGGGAAAGCCCAGCACCGCATACCGGTCAAGAGGCCGCTCCTGCAAAACCTCTTTGCCACGTGCTTCGATCTGGATCTCCAGGGCATCGGCGCCCAGTAGCTCAATAGTGACCTCGGTACCTGGTGCAAGCTGGGCCCAGTCGGTAAGCCGCACCTGTGCCGGAACGCGCCGCAGACGAAAGCTGCCCTCCCGGCCAGCAACGGCCTGTTCGATCAGGGGCCGTTGATCGGGCCCACGGGTCCAAGACTCCGTGGTGTGGCCAGTCTGCTGTCCGAGCCAACGAATGCTCCAGTAGCGCTCCATCTGGGTCTGAAATTCGCTGTAGCGGTCGTAGCAGGCATCAAAGTGGGCTACGTCGGCAAAGAGGGCGGCATCTGCCTGACGGAAGACCGGACGCCGATGGCCAAGTGCCGCCAGGAGCTGCCACTGGTTGATCAGGTCGCTGTAGCGGCGCAGCGGGGAAGTAGACCAGGCATAGTGGCTGACCCCCAGCCCCTGGTGGGGGCCCGGACTGGTCTGCATCCGAACGCGGCCCATCGTCTGGCAGCGATAGATACCGGGAAGCTGAGCGAGGGCTAGCGCCTCTCCCCAGGCTACGTTGGTGGCAATCATAAATTCCGAGACCAGTATGTCGAGGGCTGACCCACGCCGCCGCAGCCCGATCTCGGGATCCCCCCGTCCCAGAAGACGGGCATCGGCCTCGTCGTGCCAGCGGACCGTTAGCTGAAAGTCGGTGCGTCCTGTGGGCTCTGGCTTGCCGCGCACTGCCTCTCTCGCGCGTCGCAGGCTGCAGGCGAGGTGGTGCAGGGGCAGTAGGCCCTCCCAGGTCAGCGCTGCCGTTTGGCCGTCGACTGTCTGCGGGAGCGCCGGCGCAGCGTTTGTGTCTGGCGCTGAATGCTGGGCATCTGCGAGCGCTTGGAAGACCTCCTCCCAGGCGCCATGACGAATGTTCTGCGCGATCTCAACGGTCTCTACACAGCTCGTCTGTCGCAGCCTCTCACCTGTCAGAGAGAAATCGAGGTAGAGCGATACCGCGGGGACACGCTGCCCGGCATCGAGGGAGGCGAGCCTAATGGCCTCAGCGGGCAGCATGGTGATCTTCTCGCCAGGAAAATAGACCGTTGAGGCACGGTCGCGGGCCCACTGGCCTAGGGCGGTACCGGGCTCAATGAGCAGACCGGGGGCTGCGATATGAATTCCTACGCGCCATCCCGTCTGGGCGTTGGAGGCGTTGGAGGCGTTGGCGCTGTCTGTGTTGCCTGCGGCGACCGTGGGCGTGCCTGAGGCGGCATAGAGGGGTACTAGCGAGAGGGCGTCGTCGACCTCGAAGGTATCGGCATCGTCAATCGAGAAGGCCGGAGCGGCTGCCCGTGGGAGACTCTCGAGTAGAGAAGCCCTCCGCTGGATCAGCGGCGCAAGGTCGAGGCCCTCCGGTGCGGCGAGATGGGGATGGGCCAGTGCCTCATGGAGGAAGCGGGCTCGATGCAGTGCATAGGCCGAGGGTAGGGCACCGCGGGCAAGCAGGAGACGGGCTGGGCTGGTCTGCAGCCGATGGGCGGCGGCTTCTAGGGCCTTGTAGGCGATCGACTGCTTGTCCGGGCGAACAAGCAGGGTAAGTGCCTGGCTACTTATCTCCTGCGGCAGAGAGGCCCCTGGTGCGACGATGGCCTCTTCAAGTCTTGCCTGGGCCTCAGCGGCGAGACGTTTGCGTTCTGCCCCTGCCAGGGCGGCCTGCAGGGCTTCGGCCGGTGCAGGCCGAAAGACCCCCTTCCCACGACGATAGAAATACATCGGGGCGGCATGTAAGGCCAGGGCAAGTCCTGCCTGATCGACTGCAGAGGGGTTTGTGCCATAGACCTCTTTGGCAAACTCCGAGAAAGAGAAGTCTTCCTGTGGGGCACATTGCCAGAGGAAGTCGGGGTCGAGGGCCGCAGACTGTCCTTCTGCCTGGGCCATGAAGGCCTCGGGCTCAGGCGTAGAAAACTCCAGCAGGCAGGCCGAATGCTTGATTTTGACCCGGCGGCCGGAGCCGAGCTCAACCTGCAGGCTTGTGTCTGCCTTGGTCAGAACTCTGCCGGCCCGGTATTGGCCAGCATCTTCAAAGAGGCAGTACATGGTCTAGCCTCGAACGTCGTATGCGATCGGGGGTCTGCGGGAGAGCGCCTGCAGCAGCCGCTCGTGGATGCCGCCAAAGGCCCCATTGCTCATGACGAGGACATCGTCTCCGCTGGTGGCGGTCTTGGCAACTGCCGCCACCAGGGCCTCCACCGTTGTATAGGTCTGGGCACGCGTTCCGAGAGGCGAGAGGGCCTCATCAAGGGGCCAGTCGAGACCGCCAGAGAACCCGAAGACCTGGTCTGCACCGGAGAGTGACTCGGCCAGACGAGACCGCATGACGCCCATCTTCATGGTGTTGGACCGCGGTTCAAGCACGGCAAGTACTCGGCCTGCGGGGCGAAGGTTACGCCGCAGGCCTTCGACAGTTGTTCGTATCGCCGTCGGATGGTGGGCGAAGTCATCAAACACCCGTACACCGGCCTCCAGGCCCCGTAGCTGCATACGCCGCTTGATCCCGAGAAACCCGGGTACTACCTCAAGCAGCGGACCGATCGGTAGACCGAGCGAGAGCGCCGCACCGAGAGCCCCGGCGAGGTTAGCCCGGTTGTGGTCGCCCCAGAGCGGACTCCTGACCACGCCGTGTGACTTCCCGTCGAGCCAGACCTCTAGCCGGTCGCATCCCTCATCGCCGCCGGGTAGAGGGCTCAGGATAAGCCGTGCGGTGTCTGCATTCGTAGCCGTGGTTGTGGTGGCGGTCGTAGGAGGAGGCGCGCTGGTGAAGCGGTGGATGGGGGTGTAGTGGCCGCGGCCGAGGACTCGCTCGAGCGCAGGCTCATCGGCCTTGACCCAGATGGCCCCCTCTGACCGGAGGGTTCGGATCCAGTGGTGGAATTGGGTCTCAATCGCCCCGAGATCAGCAAAGATGTCTGCATGATCGAACTCTAGGTTGTTGAGAATCGCGACCTCGGCCCGGTAGTGCAGAAATTTCGAGCGCTTGTCGAAGAATGCGGTGTCGTACTCATCGGCCTC
>JBJOHS010000100.1:0-4895 GCA_046047535.1 Pseudomonadota bacterium | reverse complement strand
CGGTACCTGACTCTGAGGGGTAGGGGCGCGAGTCATTGTTTTGAACTCTGGCCGGTCTAGCTCATGACCGGTCTCCTCCTCGCGGCATTCGCAACGCTCGTCGGTCGCCCGTTCATGCGCTCCCCGGCCAGCGTATTAAAGGCACAATAAAGGCATGCTTTTTCAGCCAACCAAAGAGGAAGTGCGTGACTTCTTTATCTCTGTCTGGGAAAAAACCCGGAGACAGTCACCGCTCACGCCACTCGAGGGCATGGCCCGAGACTGGATAATGGTCCACCCTGAATATCACGAACTTCTCTCAGACCGAGAGAAAGCTCTCACGCAAGACTGGTCGGTAAACCATGGCCAGACCAATCCCTTTTTGCATCTCTCCATGCATCTCGCACTAGAAGAACAGGCCTCTATCGACCAACCGCAAGGCGTACGTCAGGCATTGGTACGGCTTACCCAGAGCCTCGACGACCGCCACGAGGCCATGCATCACGCGATGGAATGCCTAGGGGCCATGCTGCACGCCGCGCAGACGTCAGGAGCACCACCGGATGGGCAGGCCTATATCGAATGCCTACTGCGGCACGCAGGAAGTCATGGCGAGTAAACCCTCGTCTGGGCGACTCGCACGGGCCCTAACCGAGACACGGGCCTCGATTAATCCACAACGCGTTGACTTTCTCAGCCTGCGACTTCTGCTTGCTGTAGCCCAGACCGGCTCAATTACGCGGGCGGCATCTCAGTGTCATCTGGCGCTCGCAGCCGCCAGCGCCAGGCTTAAAGAACTTGAGGAAAGGCTCGATGCACGACTGCTTGAGCGATACGCCCGGGGGGCACGGCTCACGGAGGCTGGCGAACTCGTTGTCATTCGTGCCCGCGCCATTGAACGCGAACTGGCGCAGATGACGCTGGAGCTTGAAGACCACCGCCAGGCAGTCACCGGACATATTCGGGTCGTAGCCAACATGAGCTCAATCGCCGCGGTGTTACCGGAAGACCTCACCGAATTTTTGAAGAGTCACCCCGGCATTCGTATTGATCTGTCAGAACACACCAGCCGTGAGATACAGAGTCTTGTCACCGAAGGGCGTGCAGATATTGGCGTGCTCACCGGCGCCGGTCTACACCCCGCTTTGCGGACCGACGACTACTACATCGACGAGATTGTGGCCACCGTGCCCAATAGGGTGCCATGGACCCGCACCAAGACCATGGCCCCAGAAATGCTCCTCGCCCAGGAGTTGATCATTCTGCAAGAGGGGGGAGCAATTTCTGAATGGCTCTACGACCTTGCACGTATCTACGGCCAGAGCCTAAGGGTTCGGGTGAAGGCCAAGGGCTTCGATGCCCTGGCGCAACTCGTCTCGGCCGGCCTAGGTGTCACTGTGCTGCCCAAGGTCGTGGCTGCCCGTTTCTCACGACTCCTGAAGCTGAAAACACTTCCGATTACGGGGGTCGATTCGCGGCGCACGATCTCGATTTGCACTATTGCGGGCGGGGCTGCATCGCCCGCAGCACGCGACCTCTACGAGTTTCTGCGACAGCGGCACTAAGCGCAACAAGGCCGGGGAGCACGTGAACGGGCGGCCGACGAGCGTGCCTGCATTTCGCGAGGCGGCGACCGGTCATGGGCTAGACCGGCCGAACGTATGCACATGCTCGGGCCCTGCGAGAGATTTGCGACTCCACCTCCGTTCCGTCGCAAATAACCCCCGCAGTCCCTCGAAGCGTAAATTCCGCAGTTACAGGATGGGCCGGGGAGCACGTGAGCGGGCGACCGACGAGCGTGCCTGCCTTTCGCGAGGCGGCGACCGGTCATGGGCTAGACCGGCCAATAAGCATTGCAAATAACCCCGCAGGCCCTGGAGCCCAAGGCTTCGCAATAGACGAAGGCTAGACCGCAAATCAAGAATTCCCAGCCTCGGCCATTCGGATTAGAGTGAGAGCACTAAAAAAACACATGCACCACAGAATTCTCTCGTGGCGCCACGCTCAGGGACCCGTCTATGTCAGTTTCCACCCCCACCGCCGGTGATCGCCTGCAAAAGGCAATGGCCGAAGAAAAACCACTACAAATCATCGGGGCCATTAACGCCAACCATGCGCTGCTCGCCCAACGTGCGGGCTTCAAGGCCATCTACCTCTCGGGTGGCGGTGTTGCCGCAGGCTCACTCGGCCTTCCCGACCTCGGTATTAGCGGTCTCGACGATGTGCTCACCGATGTCCGGCGCATTACCGATGTCTGCGACCTGCCCTTGCTGGTCGATGTCGATACCGGGTTTGGGGCCTCGGCCTTTAACATCGGCCGCACCGTAAAGTCGCTCATTAAGTATGGCGCTGCAGGCCTGCATATCGAAGACCAGGTGGGTGCCAAACGCTGCGGCCACCGGCCTGGTAAGGCTATTGTCTCTTTGGAAGAAATGGTCGATCGGGTAAAGGCGGCAGTCGATGCACGCACAGACCCCAACTTCATGATCATGGCCCGTACCGATGCGCTAGCGGTCGAAGGCCTGCAATCAGCCATCGACCGGGCATGCGCCTGTGTAGAAGCGGGGGCTACTGCCATCTTTCCTGAAGCCATGACAGAACTCTCGCAATACAAACAGTTCGCCGCTGCGGTCAAAGTGCCCGTGCTCGCGAACATTACCGAGTTTGGCAGTACACCGCTCTTCACTGTAGACGAGTTACGTGGCGCCGATGTCTCCATCGTGCTCTACCCCTTGTCGGCATTCCGCGCCATGAATAAGGCCGCCGAGGCAGTCTACCGGGCAGTGCGCAACGATGGCTCACAAAAGAACGTGGTCGACCTCATGCAGACCCGCAAGGAGCTCTACGACGCCATTGGCTACTGGGACTACGAAAACAAACTCGACGCCCTATTCTCCAAACAATAACAACGCCTTCGGTTACGAAAGGACACCCCACCATGAGCCAAGAATCCGCCTCTGTTACCGCCCTGAAGCCCAAGAAGTCCGTTGCCCTCTCGGGCGTGACGGCGGGTAACACCGCACTCTGCACCGTTGGACGTACCGGAAACGATCTGGCCTATCGTGGCTATGACATTCTCGATCTGGCCGATGCCTGTGAGTTTGAGGAGGTGGCCTACCTGCTCGTCCATGGCAAGCTTCCGAATAAGGCCGAGCTCGCCGGCTACAAGCGCAAACTCATGGCGCTGCGGGGCATTCCTGCGCCGGTCAAGACAGTGCTTGAATCTCTGCCCGCCTCCGCCCACCCCATGGATGTAATGCGCACGGGGGTCTCAGCGCTTGGCTGTGTGTTGCCCGAAAAGGACGATCACAACACGCCCGGGGCGCGCGATATTGCCGATCGACTCATGGCAAGCCTCGGCAGCATGCTGCTCTACTGGTACCACTACAGCCACAACGGCAAGATTATTGATGTGGAGACCGACGACGACTCCATCGGTGGGCACTTTCTGCATCTTTTGCATGGCCAGACACCACCGGCAGAATGGGTCAAGGCCATGCACGTCTCCCTCAACCTCTATGCCGAGCATGAGTTCAACGCCTCCACCTTCACCTCTCGGGTAGTGGCAGGCACCGGCTCAGACTTCTACTCCGCCATTGCAGGAGGCATTGGTGCCCTGCGCGGTCCGAAGCATGGGGGCGCCAACGAGGTGGCGTTTGAGGTACAGAAGCGTTACAACTCGCCCGATGAGGCCGAGGCCGATATTCGTAAGCGTGTAGAAAACAAAGAGGTCGTCATTGGCTTTGGCCACCCGGTCTACACCGTGAGCGACCCACGCAACAAGGTCATTAAAGAAGTGGCGCGCCAGCTGTCGTTGCGACAGAACGACATGAAGATGTTTCAGATTGCTGAGCGGCTCGAATCGGTGATGTGGGACGTGAAGAAGATGTTTCCTAATCTCGATTGGTTTAGCGCGGTGAGCTACCACATGATGGGCATCCCCACGGCCATGTTCACGCCAATCTTTGTCATTTCCCGCACCTCCGGCTGGAGTGCGCATGTGATCGAACAACGCATCGATGGCAAGATCATTCGCCCAAGTGCCAACTATATTGGCCCCGACGACCAGGCCTTTGTGCCCATGGACAAGCGCAACTAGGGGGCTCAGCGCCTGCGCGATCGATTGGATCAACTACTTTCAACCCATTCGATGTCTAGACCCACTGTCGTTGATCGCAACACATTGAGAGATGGTTTCTTGCTATGAACTCCGCTTATCGTAAACCTCTGGCTGGATTTTCAATCGATTACTTCGACGCCCGTGCAGCGGTAGAGGCCATCAAACCGGACAGTTACGATGGCCTACCCTACACCTCTAAGGTATTGGCCGAAAACCTGGTGCGGCGATGCGACCCGCAGTCTCTCAATGAATCACTCTTGCAACTCATCGACCGCCGACGGGATCGCGACTTTCCCTGGTTCCCCGCACGGGTGGTCTGCCACGATATACTTGGGCAGACGGCCCTGGTCGACCTTGCTGGTCTGCGCGATGCCATTGCGGAAAAAGGCGGAGACCCGGCCCAGGTGAATCCTGTAGTACCCACCCAACTTGTGGTCGACCATTCACTTGCGGTGGAGTGCGGCGGATTTGACCCTCAGGCCTTTGAGAAGAATCGCGCAATTGAAGATCGGCGCAATGAAGACCGGTTTCATTTCATTAACTGGACGAAACAGGCCTTTCGCAATGTCGATGTCATTCCTCCGGGTAATGGCATTCTTCACCAGATCAACCTGGAGCGGATGTCTCCGGTCATTCAGGTGGTCAACGGGGTGGCCTTCCCAGACACCCTGGTCGGTACCGATAGCCATACCCCTATGGTGGATGCGCTCGGGGTCATTGCCATTGGTGTGGGAGGGCTCGAGGCTGAGAGCGTCATGCTCGGCCGCGCCTCTTATATGCGCCTACCTGACATCGT
>JBJOHS010000099.1:0-3082 GCA_046047535.1 Pseudomonadota bacterium | reverse complement strand
AATTAAAAAAGCCCCCCCACCGATGCCACTAGACTGCGGTTCGACCAGGCCCAAAACCATCTGCACCGCAATCGCGGCATCCACCGCAGCCCCCCCTGCGCGAAGTATCGCCTGCCCAGCCTCTGCCGCGAGAGTATGGGCAGCCGCCACCGCCTGTCTCTGATAGACCCAACCAGGCTTTGATACCAGGCCAGAGGCGCTCTCCGGCTGATGGGCGTTTGACTGATAGGTGCTCGGCTGGTGGACACCGCGCTGAGCGGCATCGGGGGCAGCAAGTTTTAAGGAGCAGCCCGAGGCGCTGACCAACCCAACGAGCAGGGTGCCATAGAGGCCCCCTAGCGGTCGGCGCGTTCTGCCTCGGTATTGGCCCATGGCACGCACGGCAGAAGGTTTGCTACCTTTTTGCGCCCTCGGGAATCATTGCAATGGCCTCAACCTCCACCAGAAACTCCGGCTTTGCGAGTGCAGAGACAACCAGCAATGTGGAGGTCGGTCGATGGTCTTGCAAGAAGCCCGCGCGAACCGCAGCAAACTCGGGAATCGATGTGACGTCTGTCAGAAAAGAGGTGAGCTTCACAATATGCTCTGTGCCTGCACCAGCCTCTCTCAAAATCTCACTAATGTTGTGAAAGACCAGCGCCGCCTGATCCTTAAAACCCTTTGGAATCGTGCCATCGCGATGCACGGGAATCTGACCGGACACAAAGAGAAGCTGGGCTCCTGAGGGCACCGTAAGCCCATGCACATAGGTGCCGTTTGGCTGAGAAATCGTATTAGGAAGAATCGGGGCCATCTTGGAAAACTCCTACAAAGTATGCTCGTAACGCAGCGACAGTCGTAGCCTACCAGCACGCCGCTCGGTATCAATACGGTCTCCTTCGTCAAAGCGCCGCAGACTACTGCTCTCTATCTCAGATCGGGTGATGTCTTGTAGGCTCAGGCGCAGGCGTCGACGCGGATCCAGGCTATAGACGCCGTAGGCTTCAAGAGAAAGGCGATCGCCATCATTGGCCCAGGCTTGCGGCTCGGTCTGATGTTGAGCCGCTTTCGTAAAACTCAGGCTTGTGCCAAATCGCAGGGCAGCCTTCGCAGGCCTCGCATCGAGACCAAGCTTGGCCTCCCAGAGCGGCTGACCAGGCAGCCGGTTGTCGGGGCCCGAAAACTCCTTCACCTGCGACCAGTACCGACTCCAAGACGCGCGTAACTCCAGACCCGGCTGTGCGGGCAGCCACGGGCCCAGCCACTGGGCCCAGAGTTTTGCAGGGCCCCTCGCCTCAAGTTCCAGACCCATAACATCCGCCTCACCAAGATTTCTTGGTCGACTCACCCAGCGCACCGCATCCGACCAGGCCACCCGCTCCGCCTGAGTGAACCGTCGCTGCACATCCACAATACGTTTCCAAAAAACGCCAGCCGATAAGAGGCTATTGGCGGCAGGCGAGTTCTCGAGACTGAAATCGAGCCCCCACGACTGCTCGGGCTTTAAGCGCGTGTTGCCAACCAGGTCAGGCGAGTCGAGCGTATTGGACTGGTCCACCGGATAGCGCGACGAAATACGTGGGGAGGAGAGCAGATCGCTGGCCCGAACGGGCTTATAGGCATGACTGAGACTCCCCCGATACAAGAGGTTTAGCGCATCGGTGGGGCGATAGACGAGCGTCATCGACGGGGAGGTCTGCGCGCTGCGATTCTCATCACGCTGAAACCCACCAGAGCTCTTCAGCACGGTAAGAATCTCCTCATGCCGCAGCCCGGCAAGCATCGCCCATGGGCCCTGCGCATTCCAATCCCACTGGCCATAGACCGCCCAACGCGTTCGGTTCTGGTCAATACGGCCCCCCCAGCCTGTCTCTATTCTGTGCCCGTCCACGACTGCCGACGCATCCTCATCCTGCCGCGCCGTCTCCATCTCTATCCCAAGGGTCTGTTCATCCGCATCCATAAACCGCTTAAGCTTCACGCTTGCCAAGAGGCTCTGCTCCTCAGTCTCAGAATCTGTGTGACGGCGCTGGCTTGTGGCGTCTAACCGCTGAGCAAGGCTATGGGTACGACGCTTGAGCAGATAGACCGAAGGCGTCAGCGATGTCTCTACAAGAAAGTTGGACGGCAACGGCCATTTGTGTAGAAGGACGATGCGCCCGAAGGCATAGTCAGATTGCTGCGTAGCGTCTTCGGTGTTGATAGAGGAGGCAAAGCCCAGCAGATCTTCTCCCTGCCACGGGTTAGACTGCGTATGGCTACGCGTCTCTCCTTGCACCGCAAAGAGCAGCGGTCGAATAGAGAGGCTCGCTGCATTGGCAAGCGATCGTGTGGTCTGCCCCCGCAGACTCAATCCGACCCGGTCTGACTGCGACTGCACCGCACTGGTCTGCCCGGTGCGACGGCCTGGGGCTGTGGCAGGAAGAAAACTAAGCGACTGATCAACCGCGTTGCGCTGCGTCTGACCAAAGACGGTGAGCGAGACCATCGTGTCTTCACCAGCCCATCCCCCTTGTTGGGTGAGCCCCAGCCGAAAACCCTGAAGATCGCCCTCACCCAATGACAGACCCGCGCCCAGGTCGCGACGCCCCCGCGCAAGCCCCTCGCGGGTAATAATGTTCACACTGCCGGCAACCGCTTGGGCGCCGGTTTCGGCGGTGGCCGCGCGAAGAATCTCTATGCGCTCAACCTGTTCAGGCGCAATCGAATCCACCGTAAAGCCACGCCCTGCCGGCTGGCCATCAATGAGTATCTGCGTGTAAGCCTCTTGCATGCCCCGCAGGCGCGGACTGCCCCCACCCGCAGGAACACTCACCCCAGGCTGACGCCGGAGAATGTCTTCCAGACTCGTATCTCCATACTTCTGGATCTCTTCGCGTCCCACAACCGTCTTCACAGAATTTGTGTAGCGGCGCTGCTCAAGGTCGTTAAGTCGCTGCGCACGCACCTCGACCTCATCGAGCGACTGTGCCCGCAGGTCACTGGCCTCACCCGGCAGGCTCTGGGCGAACGCCGAAGAGACACCGAACAGGGCGAAAATAAAAACATTCACCATGGAATGGGATTTCCCTGGTAGTCCACAAACCATGCCTGTGCCCGTGCC
>JBJOHS010000098.1:0-5718 GCA_046047535.1 Pseudomonadota bacterium | reverse complement strand
TTGGCCGAAAACCTGGTGCGGCGATGCGACCCGCAGTCCCTCAATGAATCACTCTTGCAACTCATCGATCGCCGACGCGATCGCGACTTTCCCTGGTTTCCGGCCCGTGTGGTCTGCCACGACATACTGGGGCAGACTGCCCTGGTTGATCTTGCTGGACTACGCGATGCCATTGCCGAAAAAGGCGGAGACCCAGCCCAGGTGAATCCTGTAGTGCCCACCCAACTCGTGGTCGACCATTCACTTGCGGTGGAGTGCGGTGGATTTGACCCGCAGGCCTTTGAGAAGAATCGTGCAATTGAAGATCGGCGCAACGAAGACCGGTTTCATTTCATTAACTGGACGAAACAGGCCTTTGGCAACGTCGATGTCATTCCTCCTGGCAATGGGATTCTTCACCAGATCAACCTTGAGCGGATGTCTCCGGTCATTCAGGTGGTCGATGGGGTGGCCTTCCCAGACACCCTGGTCGGTACCGATAGCCACACACCTATGGTCGATGCCCTCGGGGTCATTGCCATTGGGGTTGGAGGGCTCGAGGCGGAGAGCGTCATGCTCGGCCGCGCCTCTTATATGCGCCTACCTGACATCGTAGGGGTGGAACTTACTGGCCGGCCGCAACCCGGGATCACCGCCACAGATATCGTACTGGCGCTCACCGAGTTCTTGCGTAAAGAGCGCGTGGTATCGGCCTACCTAGAGTTCTATGGCGCGGGCGCTGATAGTCTCACTCTCGGTGACCGGGCCACGATTTCGAATATGGCGCCAGAGTTTGGCGCTACGGCGGCCATGTTCTATATCGATGAGCAGACCATCAAATACCTGCGGCTTACCGGGCGCGATGAAAACCTCATTCGCCTTGTAGAGGGCTATGCAAGGCAGACAGGCCTCTGGGCCGACCAGATGAAAAAGGCGCAGTACGAACGTGTACTGAAGTTTGATCTGTCATCTGTGGTGCGCAATATGGCTGGCCCCTCCAACCCGCATAAACGCGTCGCCACAACAGAACTTGCCGCCAATGGTATTGCAAAGTCCTATACCGAGACAGCGGGAGAGATGCCGGATGGCGCAGTGATTATTGCCGCCATTACCAGCTGCACCAATACCAACAATCCTCGCAATATGATTGCCGCCGGCCTTCTAGCCCGTAACGCCAATCGTGCAGGGTTAGGGCGAAAGCCCTGGGTGAAATCCTCGCTCGCCCCAGGTTCTAAAGCTGTGGCGTTGTATCTGCAAGAGGCGGGCCTGATGCCCGAGCTCGAAAAGCTCGGCTTTGGCGTGGTGGCCTTCGCCTGTACCACCTGCAATGGCATGAGCGGTGCGCTCGACCCCAAGATTCAACAGGAAATCATTGGGCGCGATCTCTATGCCACCGCAGTCCTCTCTGGCAACCGTAACTTTGATGGGCGAATCCACCCCTATGCGAAGCAGGCCTTCCTGGCCTCACCCCCCTTGGTGGTGGCCTATGCAATTGCAGGCAGCATTCGGTTCGATATTGAGAAAGACGTCTTGGGCCGCAATGCCGAGGGCAAAGAAATTCGGCTTGCCGACCTCTGGCCAAACGATGCCGAGATCGATGCCGTGGTCGCCCAGAGTGTGAAGCCCGAGCAGTTTCGTGCGGTCTATGACCCTATGTTTGCTATCAAGGTGGCATCGAACGACCGTGTCAGCCCGCTCTACGACTGGCGGGCGCAGAGTACCTATATTCGGCGCCCCCCCTATTGGGAAGGGGCACTTGCCGGAGAACGGGCACTCAAGGCCATGCGGCCCCTTGCTGTGCTCGGGGACAACATCACCACCGACCATCTGTCGCCCTCAAATGCCATCCTGCCAGACAGTGCTGCTGGGGAATACTTGGCCAAGATGGGGCTGCCCGAAGAGGACTTCAACTCCTACGCCACACACCGCGGCGATCATCTCACTGCACAGCGGGCGACCTTTGCCAACCCCGAACTGCTCAATGAAATGGCAGTAGTCGATGGGGTAGTAAAGAAGGGCTCACTCGCCCGTGTAGAACCTGAGGGCATGGTAATGCGCATGTGGGAAGCTATAGAAACCTATATGAATCGGCGACAGCCACTGATCATCATCGCGGGTGCAGATTACGGCCAAGGGTCTTCGCGTGACTGGGCGGCCAAAGGCGTGCGCCTTGCGGGCGTGGAGGCCATCGTGGCCGAAGGCTTTGAGCGTATCCACCGTACCAACCTGGTGGGTATGGGCGTGTTGCCTCTGGAGTTTCTGCCAGGAACCAATCGCAAAACACTCGCGATTGACGGCACGGAGACCTTCGATGTGATCGGTAACCGTACCCCACGCGCACAACTTACCCTGGTGATTCATCGCAAAACTGGCGAGACAGTGCAGGCGCCCGTGGTCTGCCGGCTCGATACTGCCGAAGAGGTCTCCATTTATGAGGCTGGTGGCGTGCTGCAGCGGTTCGCCCAAGACTTTCTCGAGGCGAAAGCTGCCTAGGGCCGCATCATTTTCTAACGCTCCGTTACAACGGCTATCCACCACATTCCACCCATGTGCCGCTAATGTCTACCGCCCACCACGCCCCTGCCCAGATTCAGATTCCCGCGACCTACATGCGGGGGGGGACCAGCAAAGGCGTGTTTTTTCGGCTTCAAGATCTTCCCTCTCAGGCCCAGCAGCCCGGCCCCTACCGCGATGCAGTGTTGTTGCGCGTCATCGGAAGCCCCGATCCCTACGCGAGCCACATCGACGGTATGGGAGGCGCCACCTCCAGCACCAGCAAAACAGTCGTTCTCAGTAAGAGCAGCCGCCCTGACCACGATGTGGACTACCTCTTCGGGCAGGTTTCGATCGACAAATCCTTTGTCGACTGGAGCGGTAACTGCGGCAATCTCAGTGCGGCAGTGGGGCCCTTTGCCATTCGGAACGGACTCGTCGATGCCGCCAAAATCCCTGCAAACGGCATTGCCACCATCAAGATCTGGCAGGTCAACATTGGGAAGACGATCATCGCCCATGTGCCGATCGCCGACAGCCGGGTTCAAGAAACGGGTGACTTCGAACTCGACGGGGTGACCTTTCCTGCAGCCGAAATTCAGATCGACTTTATGGATCCGGCCGCCGATGACGAAGACGGCGGAGGGGCCATGTTCCCTACAGGCAACCTCGTCGATACCCTTGAGGTGCCTGGGGTGGGCAGCCTTCAGGCGACCATGATCAATGCCGGTATTCCCACCATCTTTGTGAATGCCAAAGATATTGGCTATACGGGTACCGAACTGCGCGAGGCAATCAACACCGATCCGAAAGCCCTAGCGATGTTCGAGACTATTCGTGCCCATGGAGCGGTACGTATGGGTCTCATTAAAGAAGTGGCGGAAGCCGCCAGCCGACAGCACACCCCCAAGGTGGCCTTTGTCGCACCACCGACTTCTTACACTGCCTCCAGTGGCAAGTACGTCAACGCCGCCGAGATCGATCTGCTTGTACGTGCCTTGTCGATGGGTAAGCTACACCACGCCATGATGGGCACGGCCGCGGTCGCGATCGCTACCGCAGCGGCCATTCCCGGCACCCTTGTCAATGCGGCCGCTGGTGGCGGTACGCGTGAAACGGTGCGGTTTGGTCACCCGTCAGGCACCCTGCGGGTCGGCGCCCAGGCACAACAAGAAAAGGGCCAATGGACTGTCACCAAGGTCAGCATGAGTCGCAGCGCACGGATTCTTATGCACGGCTGGGTCCATATTCCAGCGCCCCAATAGCGACTGCAGGAGGAGCGGGTGGGCCCGCGTGTTTCACGAGAAAAACACCGGGCCCTACCCTTTAATAACCGGAGGAGAGACAGAGATGGCCAGACCCTACAACACCACCCAGGTTGCCCAGGTACACGCACGGTCAATAAAAGAACGCGAAGCCTTCTGGGCCGAGCAGGCCAAGACCATCGACTGGATGACGCCTCCGAAGCAGATACTTGACTATTCCAATCCGCCCTTCTCGCGCTGGTATGTGGGCGGGGAAACCAACCTCTGCCATAACGCAGTCGACCGTCACCTCGCTGCACGGGCCTCCCAACCCGCCTTGGTCTATATCTCTACGGAAACCAACGAAGAAAAGACCTACACCTACGCAGAGCTACACCGTGAGGTGCAGACCATGGCCGCCATCATGCAGTCCCTAGGAGTAAAGAAGGGGGACCGGGTACTGATCTACATGCCGATGATCGCTGAAGCGATCTTCGCCATGCTCGCCTGTGCACGGCTCGGGGCCATTCACTCGGTGGTCTTTGGCGGCTTCGCGGCCCCCTCGCTGGCAGCACGTATCGACGATGCAACACCGGTGCTTATGATCTCTGCAGACGCGGGTATGCGCAGTGGAAAAGAGGTGCCCTACAAGCACCTCGTCGATGAAGCCTGCCGGCTGGCCCAGAAGCCACCCGCTAAAGTACTCATGGTTAATCGTGGGCTAGCCCAGTGCAGCATGGTGGCCGGGCGCGATGTCGACTACGCCGCGCTGCGCACCCAACACCAGTCGGCCCAGATGCCCTGCGTTCCGATGCTGGCAACCGAGTCAAGCTATATTCTCTACACCAGTGGTACGACGGGCAAGCCAAAGGGCGTGCAGCGCGATGTTGGTGGTTATGCAGTGGCGTTAGCCGCATCGATGCGCCATATCTTTGACTGCAAACCTGGGGAGGTCTTCTTCTGTACCTCCGATATTGGCTGGGTAGTCGGTCACTCCTATATCGTCTACGGACCTCTAATCAACGGGTCAACTACCATCGTCTATGAAGGGCTGCCTATTCGTCCCGACGCGGGCATCTGGTGGCAGATCGTCGAGAAGTACCAGGTCTCCACCATGTTTTCTTCGCCCACCGCCGCCCGGGTTCTGAAAAAGCAAGACCCCAAGTACATGACCGAGCGCAACACCAGTAGTTTACGTCGGTTGTTTCTCGCCGGTGAACCCTTGGACGAGCCAACCGCCCGCTGGATTTCCGAGGCCCTGGGGGGCACCAAGATCATTGACAACTACTGGCAGACTGAGACCGGCTGGCCCATTCTTACCGCGCAGCACGGCATCGAAGACACCGAAACCAAGTTTGGTAGCCCAAGCTTTGCTGCCTATGGCTACGACATGCGGCTCATTCATGAGTCCACTTTTGAAGAAGTAGGGGCCAATGAGAAGGGAATGCTGTGTATCGCGCCGCCGCTGCCGCCAGGATGCCTGCAGACCGTATGGGGCGATGACGACCGGTTTGTGAAGACCTATTTCTCAGCGGTACCAGGCACGTACATCTATTCCACCTTCGACTACGCCACTCGGGACGACGAAGGCTACTACTTCATCTTAGGCCGCACCGACGATGTCATCAACGTCGCGGGCCACCGACTCGGCACCCGTGAGATCGAGGAGGCGATACAGGCGCACTCCAATGTGGCTGAGGTGGCCGTTGTAGGCGTGGCCGATGCCCTAAAGGGCCAGATGCCCATGGCTTTTGCAGTATTGAAGAACCCTGCGGCTGTGCAAACCGAGGATGGCCGTAAGGCGGAGGAAAAAGCCATCATGGCCACCGTGGACAAAGAGCTTGGGGCTATCGCCCGTCCAGGGCGGGTGCACTTTGTCACGTTGCTGCCCAAAACACGGTCTGGAAAACTCTTGCGCCGGGCTATGCAGGCACTGGCCGAGGGCAAAGACGCGGGGGATATGACCACGCTCGAAGATCCATCAGCACTCGAGCAGATTAAG
>JBJOHS010000097.1:0-15855 GCA_046047535.1 Pseudomonadota bacterium | reverse complement strand
TCCGAACTTAACGACCCCGAAGACCAGGCAGCCCGGTTTCATGCCCAGGTTGCCGCCAAGGAGGCCGGCGACGAAGAGGCGATGTATTTCGATGCAGACTATATTCGGGCGCTGGAATACGGCATGCCCCCTGCAGGAGGCTGCGGTATTGGTATTGATCGATTGATCATGCTTTTAACCGATAGCCCGAGCATTCGGGATGTCATTCTCTTTCCGGCCTTGCGGCGCGAAGACTAGCGGTTAGGCGTATCAGTCGTTGGTCACTTGGGCCGCTAATGCTCTCGGGCGTGGTTAATGGTGTAACGCGGTATCTCCACCTCAAGGTCTTGACTACCAACAGCCACCTGACAACTTAGCCGAGACTGCGGCGTGAGCCCCCAAGCCCGATCCAGCAGGTCATCTTCGTCTTCTTCAGAAGGCGTTAAGGAGGAAAAACCTTGTCGTATCACCACATGACAGGTGGTACATGCACGCGACATCTCGCAGGCATGCTCAATATCCACGCCGTGGTCTAAGAGACTTCTGCAGAGGTTACTGCCTTCGGAGACGTCAAACGCAGCACCCTCAGGGCAGATCTCGCCGTGGGGGAGAACACGGATCTTTGGCATTAGCGACGCACTCCCAAGGCATGCACCGACTGGCCCGAGAGGGCCTGCGAGATGGCGCGATTCATACGCAGGGCGGCGAATGGCTCTGACTGCGCATTAAGCGCCTTCACGGCGGCTCTAATCCGGGCGAGGTCGTTAGAGCCACAGAGCCCTCTGCAGGCATCGACTGCCAACTCTAGGGCATGTCGATCGCTCTCCGAAAGAAGGTCCCCGTCGGCCGCAAGAGCCGCCGTCACCGCACGCAATAGCTGTTCCGCATCGACCTGCGCCTCAGCCAGAGCACGTAGATCCCTGTCTTGGGCAGCGGCATCAAAAGCCTCTTGAAGCATGCGAGCGACCTCTCCATCATCTAGGCCATAGGAGGGGCGAACGGTAATCGAGGCGGTCACCCCCGCAGACTGCTCCTGCGCAGTCACCGACAACAGGCCATCGGCGTCGACTTGAAAGCTCACACGGATGCGGGCTGCCCCAGCCGCCATCGGCGGGATTCCCCGCAGGTCAAACTTCGCCAAAGATCTGCACTGACCGACGAGTTCTCGCTCACCCTGCACCACATGGATAGAGAGCCCGGTCTGCCCATCCTGAAAAGTGGTGAAATCCTGGGCCCGCGCCACAGGAATGGGACTATTGCGGGGGATGATCCGTTCAACCAGGCCGCCCATGGTCTCCAGACCCAGGCTCAGCGGCAGCACATCGAGAAGTAGCCAGTCATCGCCGTCTGCCCGATTCCCCGCCAGCAGATTTGCCTGGAGTGCCGCTCCAATTGCCACCACCTCGTCTGGATTGATATTGGCCTTCGGCGACTGCCCGAAGAACGCCTCTACGGCCTGCTGAACATTACGCAGACGGGTCGAGCCGCCGACAAGGACCACGCCCTGAATCTCTTGCGGAGGCAGACCCGCATCCGCGAGGGCCTGTTGGCAGGCTGCGATGGTACGGCCCACCAGAGCGCCGGTAAGCTGGCCAAAACCCTCCCGGTCTATGGAGACGGTACGCGTCGGCATGGCCTCATAGACCCAGTGGGCCTCGACCTTGGTCTGATCTGTCGGGCAGGCGGAGAGTGCCTCCTTTACCCCACGCGCCAGACGCAAAAGACTCTGCCACTGCGCCGGTGGCACTGTGGCGTGCGTTAGCCCCCACTGACCGAGCCAATGAATAGCCAGTGCAGCATCGAAATCATCACCGCCAAGCTCGGGATCACCGCCGGTGGCCACAACCTCAAAGACACCGCGGGTTAGACGGAGAATGGAAATATCGAAGGTGCCGCCACCGAGGTCGTAGACAGCATAGACCCCTTCGGCCCCGGACTCGAGACCATACGCTAGGGCTGCTGCGGTAGGTTCGTTAATAAGCCGCAAGACATTAAGGCCGGCAAGCTGCGCTGCGTCCTTAGTCGCCTGTCGCTGAGCATCATCAAAATAGGCAGGTACAGTGATCACAGCCCCCACGAGGCTATCGCCGAGCGTCTCTTCCGCCTGATGCCGAAGCCGACGCAGCAGCTCTGCGGAGACCTCCACCGGGCTCACCGCGCCTGCCGCAGTCTGGAGACGTACCATCCCCTCGGTCTGCGTATCGAGAAGGTAGGGCACCCTCAGCCGCTGGGCATCTTCAAGACCCCGCCCCATGAGCCGCTTGACCGAGACAATGGTGTTTTGTGGGTCTTGGGCCGCCATGGCATGGGCGTCTTCTCCCAGCAAATCTGGGCCAGAGGGCGCATAGTGAACCACCGAAGGGAGGAGGCGGCGACCCTGCCCATCAGGCAGGATCTCTGCAACCCCCGACCGCACCGCAGCAACCAGAGAATGGGTCGTACCGAGGTCGATACCAACCGCGTGTCTCCGCTCGTGGGGCAGCGTTGATTGGCCCGGTTCTGCAATCTGTAGAAGGGCCATCAGCCTAACTCCGTCTGAAATTTCTTCACAAACATAAGCGCGCGTACCTGCATAGCAGCAGCCTGAAGGCGATTAACCGCGGCGGGATCATCAGCCGACGATATCTCGGTAGAGACACCATCAAAAAGCAGGGTGAGCTCTGTAATACCCGCTGCCATCTGCTGACTGCAGATCGCACGAAGACGATCTATTGCCACCTGGCGCTCTGGGCTCTGGGGCATCCTCTGCAGATCATCAAATTCTTCACGCAGCATCATCTGGGTCTCTAAAAACTCCACAGGCATCTGGGTATTCGACTGGGCATCAATCGCAACCCCCCAGAGCCCACAAAGATACTCCGCCCGCTGAAGCGGATCTTTCAGAACCGCGTAGGCCTCATTGATACGCGTCGACCACTGAAGGGCAAGCCGCTTCTGTGCATCGTCGGCACGGGCAAATCGGTCGGGGTGTGCCGCACGCTGAAGCACCTTCCAGGCTGCCTCAAGGGCTGCAGGCTCAAGACTGAACCCGGGGGGCAGTCCAAACAGCGCAAAATAGTCTTGGTGGAGCAGGCCCTCGGGCGCAGACTCAGACCTGGAAGGATTCACCGCAGCCGCACTCGCTCTTCACGTTGGGGTTATTAAACTTGAACCCCTCGTTGAGTCCTTCGCGGGCAAAGTCCAATTCCGTACCGTCAATGTAGGGCAGGCTCTTCGGGTCAACAAAGACCTGTATCCCGCGGCTCTCAAACCGCAGGTCTTCTGACACCACCTCATCGACAAACTCCAGCTTATAGGCAAGACCCGAGCATCCGGTCGTACGCACTCCGAGCCGAATGCCCTCTCCCTTGCCTCGTTTTGAGAGAAACCGGGTGACGTGCTGAGCAGCCGCCTCAGTCAACGAGATCGACATGCTTCTTCCTGTAATCCTCGACGGCGGCCTTTATCGCATCTTCCGCAAGAATGGAGCAATGAATCTTGACCGGCGGCAAAGAGAGCTCCGTGGCGATCTGGCTGTTCTTAATCGTCATCGCCTCCTCAAGCGACTTGCCCTTCACCCACTCAGTAACCAGAGAGGACGATGCGATGGCCGATCCGCAACCATAGGTTTTAAACCGAGCGTCTTCGA
Source organism: Pseudomonadota bacterium (assembly GCA_046047535.1). GTDB lineage: Bacteria > Pseudomonadota > Gammaproteobacteria > Burkholderiales > Burkholderiaceae_A > Hahnella. The sequence goes on along the minus strand of JBJOHS010000097.1, from coordinate 12,248 downwards.
TGATGCCCTGATCGTTGACCTTAATCTGAAGCTTCATGACGTCGCCACAGGCCGGTGCTCCGACCATACCAGTGCCCACGCTGGGATCGTTTTTATCAAGCGCCCCAACATTGCGGGGGTTCTCGTAATGGTCGATCACTTTTTCGCTATAAGCCATTGTTTAATTCCTCGAACAAATCAATAAAAACTCTGCTGGCGCATCACGCAACATCTAGTGCGCAGCCCACTGAATAGAATTGAGGTCAACACCCTCCTGCACCATCTCCCAGAGGGGGGACATCTCGCGCAACTTGGCCACCTTGTCCTTCAGTAAGGAAACCGCAAAATCAATATCGGCCTCGCTGGTGAACCGACCCACGGAGAACCGAATAGACGAATGGGCGAGCTCATCGCTGCGCCCTAGGGCGCGGAGAACATAGGAAGGCTCAAGACTCGCACTCGTGCAGGCCGACCCCGAAGAGACAGCAATATCCTTCACGGCCATCAGCAACGACTCACCCTCCACATAGTTAAAACTGACATTCAGGTTATGCGGCACACGCTGATCGAGATCTCCGTTGAGATAGACCGCCTCGATCTGGGATAGCCCCGACCAGAGCCGATCGCGCAGCATACGAACACGCTCGTTCTCTGTGGCCATTTCGGCCTGAGCAATCTCGAAGGCCATACCCATGCCGACAATTTGATGGGTCGGCAGCGTGCCCGACCGCATACCCCGTTCATGACCGCCACCGTGAATCAACGGCTCAAGACGCACCCTCGGCTTACGGCGAACAAACAGGGCACCCACTCCCTTCGGACCATATGTCTTGTGGGCGCTAAAGGACATGAGATCGACCTTTAGGGCCTGAAGATCAATGAGAATCTTGCCGGTAGCCTGGGCACTGTCCACATGAAACACAATACCCCGCGACCGACAGAGTTCACCGATAGCCGCGATATCCTGAATGACCCCAATTTCGTTGTTGACCGCCATTACGGAGACCAAGATGGTGTCCGGCCGCAGGCTCGAGGCAAAGACCTGCATATCAAGAAGTCCATTCGGAAGCACATCGATATAGGTCACCTCAAAGCCTTCGCGTTCAAGCTCTCTGCAGGTATCAAGTGTGGCTTTATGCTCCGTCTTCACCGTAATGATGTGACGGCCCTTGTCTTTGTAGAAGTGGGCTGCGCCCTTGAGCGCCAGATTAATCGACTCAGTAGCGCCAGAGGTCCAGACGAGCTCTTTGGGGTCACAGCCCACAAGCCGCGCCACCTGGCTGCGTGCATGCTCTACCGCCTCTTCGGCCTTCCATCCAAAGGCATGGCTGCGAGACGCTGGATTACCAAAATCTTGACGCAGGTAAGGCAGCATGGCCTCGAGAACCCGCTCATCGACGGGGGTGGTGGCCGAGTAATCGAGATAAATCGGGGTGTTCATAGGGTCCTCGGGCGGGTACTAACGGCTTACAACGGCGCTGGTTAATGGGTCGGCGGCCACCGGACGACGCTCACGTTCCTCGTGGAAAACCACCTGACGCGTGACCGGCGCATCGGCTACCGAACGATGCTTCTGTCGCTGCTCGTCGACCAGATCTTGCAGGGAGACAGAATCTAGGAAATCCACCATATGCCGGTTCAGACTTGCCCAGAGTTCGTGAGTCATACAAACCTGATCATCAAGGCAGTTCTGCTTTCCTCCGCACTGTGTGGCGTCAAGCGGTTCATCGACCGCATAAATGATGTCAGCAACGGTAATGTCTCGACCCGATCTGGCCAGACGATAGCCACCGCCTGGGCCCCGCATCGACTCCACCAGTTCGTGGCGACGAAGACGCCCAAACAGCTGTTCGAGGTACGAGAGAGAGATTTTTTGGCGCTGACTGATCGCCGAGAGCGTGACGGGCCCCTTCTCCTGCCGAAGGCCCAGGTCAATCATGGCTGTCACTGCAAACCGCCCTTTGGTGGTAAGCCGCATGCGTAAACTCCTATCTACTGTTGCCTGAAGGCCCGCCGCACTCGGCGGCGGGGACGGGCTCCCTGTCGTTTAATTCCGACTAATTTAGTAGGTAGTCTACAGAAGTTGAGCGAAACGCTCAAGTAATAGAGGCGATCCCCTGTGCTTTGAGGGACTTACGCAGCAGCCACCATGCTCGCCCGGCGACGCACCACTTCCATCAGGCCATTACAGGCATCTTCAATGTAGTCGAGGGCCTGCTCAAAACCCTGCGTAGCGCCGTGATAAGGATCACTGATCGTTGCCGCCTCAAACTCTGTCGCAAAGCGCATCAGCAGTTGCAGCTTGTGTTGAAGGCCGCGCGGGGCAGTGCGCTGCATCAAAGCGAGGTTGTCCCAGTCCATGGCCAAGATGTAGTCGTACTCACTGAAATCGGCAAGTTCAATCTTACGGGCCACATGCTCGGTGAGGTCATAGCCCCGCTTCTGAGCAGCAGTAATGGCCCGGGGGTCTGCAGGCTCGCCCGCATGGAATCCGTGGGTACCCGCGGAGTCGGCCAACACCAGATCAGTCAGGCCAGCGGCCTTCACCATCGAATCGAAGACTCCCTTGGCCATGGGCGAGCGGCAGATATTGCCCATACAAACAAACAAGACCCGGGTCTTAACACCCATCGGCTTTAGGGGCTTAGAAGAAGGAGTTTCGATTTTCTTATTCTGGGTACGGCTCATTTTAAAAAGTTCCTTTATACAAACGTTTATTGGTTATGCGGCGCGGGCTTGTGGCCCTTGCACGCGGGGAGACAACGGGACTTCAAGAACCTGATCTTCGAGCCGCCCAGCGCCGAAGGCCTGGGCCTTCAAACGAGACAAGGCATCACGCGCTGCAGCGGCCTTCTCAAATTCGAGGTTACGGGCGTGCTCGAGCATGGCCTTCTCAAGCCGCGAGATTTCTTTGGCAAGGGCCTTCTCGGAGAGGGCATCGGCTGGCATCCCTGCGATACCCGAGCCCTCCGCGGCAACATCGGCCTGTCGCCGCTGCTGCTCTTTATTGGAGACAGCACCGTCGATGAGTTCACGAATATCCTTAGCGACAGACCGGGGCTCAATTCCATGGGCGGCATTAAAGGCCTTCTGACGCGCACGACGGCGATCGGTCTCGTCAATCGCCCTACGCATTGAATCCGTGACCTGGTCCGCATACAAAATCGCCTTACCATTGAGATGCCGGGCGGCGCGACCGATAGTCTGAATAAGGCTTCGATCAGAACGCAAGAACCCCTCTTTATCAGCATCAAGAATGGCCACCAGCGAGACTTCCGGCAGGTCAAGACCCTCACGCAGCAGGTTAATACCCACCAAGACATCAAAGCTTCCAAGCCGCAGGTCGCGGAGAATCTCAACGCGCTCGACCGTGTCAATATCGGAGTGCAGATACCGGACACGAACCCCGTTCTCTGAGAGATAGTCGGTAAGCTGCTCGGCCATCTTTTTGGTGAGGGTGGTTACCAGTACCCGCTCCTTAGCCTCAACCCGCAGTCGGATCTCGGAGAGAAGGTCATCGACCTGGGCCCGGGCAGGCCGAACCTCAATCTCGGGGTCTGTCAGGCCGGTGGGCCGCACCAGCTGCTCGACCACCGCACTGCCAGACTTCTCGAGCTCGTAGGCCGCGGGAGTGGCCGAGACGAAGACCGCCTGCCGAAGCTTGGGCTCAAACTCGTCAAACCGCAGTGGCCGGTTGTCCAACGCGGAGGGCAGCCGAAATCCATATTCCACCAATGTTTCTTTACGAGATCTGTCTCCGCGGTACATGCCGCCGAGCTGACCGACCATAACATGGCTCTCGTCGAGAAAAATCAAGGCATCCGCGGGCAGATAATCGATCAGCGTTGGGGGTGGCTCGCCCGCAGCCGCCCCCGAGAGGTGACGGGAATAGTTTTCAATCCCCTTGCAGAAACCCAGTTCTCCGAGCATCTCAAGATCAAATCGGGTGCGCTGCTCTAGCCGCTGGGCCTCCACCAGCTTGCCCTGAGAAACAAAGAGTTTTACCCGGTCATGCAGCTCTGCCTTAATCGTCTCTATGGCCCGTAAGACCACCTCCCGCGGGGTGACGTAATGCGAGGAGGGGTAGACCACAAACCGCGTAATCTTCTGCCGAATACGCCCCGTAAGCGGATCAAAGAGGTGGAGCGACTCGATCTCGTCATCGAAGAGTTCTATGCGCAAGGCGAGCTCTGCATGCTCTGACGGAAAGACATCAATCGTGTCACCACGGACCCGAAAGACACCCCGACCGAACTCGGTGTCGTTACGTCGATACTGCATGCGAACCAGCTGCGCAATAAGCTCGCGTTGGTTCATCTTGTCGCCCGTGCGGATCGCCAAGACCATAGCGTGGTAGTCCGAGGGGTTACCAATCCCGTAGATGCAGGAGACAGTCGCCACAATGATCGTGTCACGACGCTCGAGCAGAGACTTGGTGGCCGAGAGACGCATCTGCTCGATGTGCTCATTAATGGCGGAATCCTTCTCAATGAAGAGGTCCCGCTGGGGGACGTAGGCTTCCGGCTGGTAATAGTCGTAATAGGAGACAAAGTACTCCACCGCATTACGGGGGAAGAAATCCCGCATCTCGGAGTACAACTGCGCAGCCAGAGTCTTATTCGGCGCGAGCACCAAAGCGGGGCGTCCGAGTTGCGCAATCACGTTGGCCATGGTGTAGGTCTTGCCCGAGCCGGTGACCCCCAGAAGGGTCTGAAACGACAGGCCATCGCGAACGCCTTGCACCAGAGACGCAATGGCGGCTGGCTGATCCCCCGCAGGCGGGAACGGACTGGCAAGCTGAAATGGGCTAAGTGTCTGAGCAGACATGCTAAAGTGAAGCGTTGAGTTTCAAAGAGCGCCAATAGGAAGTAACCGCTTATTGTGGCGAGGCCTAGGCCAAATTTCCAACTCTTTTTTTCACCCCAACCTCTTGACTTTAGGGCTTAACCCACCTATGAACGCCCCCGCCTCCACCGCCTCCCTCTTTGCAGAGGTCCGCCTCGCCCCCCGCGACCCCATTCTTGGCCTCAACGAGGCCTTCGCCGCGGATTCCCGTGCCAACAAGGTTAACCTCGGCGTTGGTGTCTATTACGACGAAAACGGAAAGTTGCCGTTACTTAAGTGCATAAAGCAAGCAGAAGAAGAAAGAATAGCCCAGTCACCCGCCCGCGGATACCAGCCTATTGAGGGGGCGGCTGCCTACAACAAGGCCGTCCAACAGATGATCTTTGGCCCCGACCACCCGCTACTGAGCCAAGACCGTGTGGTGACGATTGAGGCCCTCGGCGGAACGGGAGCCCTGAAGGTTGGCGCCGACTACCTCAGACAACTCCTGCCGCAGTCTTCGGTCGTAATCAGCGACCCAAGCTGGGAGAACCATCGGGCCCTTTTTGAGACCGCCGGATTTACGGTAAGCAACTATGCCTACTACGACCCCACCACGCGCGGGGTAGCCTTTGCCGGCATGATGGCGAGCCTAAAAGCCTTGCCGCCAAAGACAATCGTAGTTCTCCATGCCTGCTGCCACAACCCCACCGGGGCGGACCTGTCCGATAGCCAGTGGGATGAGGCTGTCGCAGCCTGTGCGTCTGGGGGCCTCGTACCCTTCCTCGACATGGCCTACCAAGGGTTTGGCCAGGGGCTCTTCGAAGATGCAGTGGCCTTACGCAAGTTCGCCGATGCGGGGCTTAATTTTTTCGTGTCGAGCTCCTTCTCCAAATCTTTCTCCCTCTATGGAGAACGGGTGGGCGCCCTGTCCATCGTTACCGGCAGCGCCGACGAGACCAAGCGCCTATTAAGCCAGGTGAAACGGGTGATTCGGACCAACTACTCCAACCCCCCGACCCACGGGGGTGCGCTCGTCACCATGGTCCTTAGTTCGCCCACCCTAAAGGCCCTCTGGGAAGAAGAGCTTGCCGCAATGCGTAACCGTATTCGGGCCATGCGCGAGGGACTGGTGCAGGGGCTCAAAGAACGCGGGGTCGACCAAGACATGACCTTTGTCACCCGCCAAAAAGGCATGTTTAGCTACTCTGGTCTTACCGAGGGGCAGGTCGATCAACTTCGTGAAGACCACGGGGTCTATGCCGTGGCAACTGGGCGAATCTGCATCGCTGCCCTCAACCAGAAAAACCTGCCCGGGGTGTGCCAGGCAATCGCCAGCGTACTCAAAAAATAATGCGCGGTGCGGTGGGAATGGTTTAGCCTTCCCACCACTTTACGCAGACCAGACCAGAGAAAAGGGGGAGAACAATGGGCCAGTCACAGACCAAATTCATCTGGGAAGACCCCCTGCTTCTTGTCGATCAGCTCACCGAAGAGGAACGGATGATTCGGCAAGCAGCCCGCGAATATTGCCAAGACCGTCTTTCCCCCCGCGTGCTAGAGGCCTTCCGCCACGAGCGGGTCGAGCCAGAGATCTTTCCAGAGATGGGAAGCCTCGGCTTTCTGGGACCCACTATCCCTACCGACTACGGCGGCGCTGGCGTTGGTGATGTCGCCTATGGCCTAATTGCCGCTGAGGTCGAGCGGGTGGATAGCGGCTATCGGAGTATGTTCAGTGTACAGAGCTCCCTAGTCATGCTTCCCATTTTCGCCTTCGGCAATGAAGCAACCCGACAGAGGTTCCTTCCCGGGCTGGCCAAGGGCACACTGATTGGCTGCTTTGGTCTCACCGAGCCTAACCATGGATCCGATCCTGCGGGCATGACGACCCGCGCCAAAAAAGTGGCAGGAGGATACAGCCTGTCGGGCGCGAAGACATGGATATCAAACAGCCCGATTGCCGATGTCTTTGTCGTCTGGGCAAAAGACGATTCGGGAGACATTCGTGGCTTTGTGCTCGAAAAAGGCATGAAGGGTCTCTCAGCACCCGCCATTCATGGAAAGATTGGGCTGCGGGCCTCGATTACGGGGGAGATCGTCATGGATCAAGTCTTCGTGCCCGAAGAGAATGCCTTCCCCGACATCCGCGGCCTGAAGGGGCCCTTCACCTGTCTCAACTCGGCCCGCTTTGGGATTGCCTGGGGGGCGCTTGGGGCGGCCGAATTCTGTTGGCACACCGCTCGGCAATACGTGATGGATCGGCAGCAGTTCGGCAGGCCACTGGCGGCCAACCAACTCATCCAAAAGAAGCTTGCCGACATGCAGACCGAAATCACGCTGGGCTATCAAGGTGCGTTACGCCTTGGTCGCATGAAGGAGGCAGGCACGGCATCGGTCGAGGCTACCTCGATTCTCAAACGCAATAATTGTGGCAAGGCTCTCGACATTGCCCGTGTCGCGCGCGACATGCTCGGCGGCAACGGAATCACCGACGAGTTTGGCGTCATGCGCCATATGGTGAACCTTGAAGTGGTCAATACCTACGAGGGCACCCACGACATTCATGCCCTGATTCTTGGACGGGCGCAGACGGGCATCCAGGCCTTCTTCTAAGTGTTCGACCATCGGCAGGAGATCCACCAGGGGCAGGCCAACCTGCTCTCAGGTATTCGGGTCCTCGACCTGTCCAGGGTGCTGGCTGGCCCCTGGTGTAGCCAACTCCTGGCGGATCTCGGGGCCACGGTTCTCAAGATTGAACGGGCCGGCAATGGGGATGACACCCGCCGCTGGGGTCCGCCCTGGTACACGCCAGAAATCGCCAGCTATTACACCTGCACCAACCGCGGTAAGTATTCGATTGCTGCCGACTTTAACGACGCCGACCAACTGGCCCAGGTAAAGGCCCTGGCCGAGCGGGCCGATGTGGTGATTGAAAACTTCAAGGTGGGAAGCCTGCGTGGCTATGGCCTAGACGCTGGATCACTGCGCACCGCCAACCCCCGGCTCGTCTACTGTTCCATCAGCGGCTTTGGCCAGAATGGCCCTATGGCCGACCAGGCGGGATACGACTTTGCCCTCCAAGGATTCACCGGCCTTATGCAGATCACCGGCGAGCCAGGCCGGGAGCCCCAGAAAGTAGGGGTGGCGGTGATTGACCTCTTCACGGGTCTCTATGCCACTAATGCCATCACAGCGGCGCTGCTGAGACGATCTCGTTCGGGAGAAGGCGCAACGATCGACTGCTCTCTGCTCGACTCCGGGCTGGCATTACTGGCCAATCAGGCAGCGGGCTACCTGGTCTCCGGCCAGTCGCCCAAGCCCTTAGGCAATGCCCACCCCAGCATTGTTCCGTATCAGACCTATGCGACACGCGACGGCTTCTTGGTTCTGGCGGTGGGAAACGACAGCCAGTTCTCGGCCCTGGCACAGGCACTCCAGAAACCCCACTGGAGTAGCGACCCACGGTTTGCAACCAACCCCGCTCGGGTCGCACACCGCGACCTTCTTAACGCAGAGCTCGGTCCTCTTCTCGAAACCCAATCACGGGCCCACTGGATTGCACTCCTCGGCCCACTAGGGGTTCCCTGCACCCCGGTGCAGTCGGTTGCCGAGGTCTTTGCGGAGCCCCAGGTCGCTGCCCGGGCCCTCAGTGTCCCTCTCGAGGGCGCCACAGGATGCCCAGGCCTCAAAACGGTGGGCCAGCCCATGGTAATCGACGGGCTCCGACCAGCACACCCGCTCGCCCCGGGGCCACTCGGACCAAGCCTCTCTATTTGCAGTCCGGATCAAATCCCGTTTTAAGCCGGGCCAGCTTTTTTTCCGTCTCGGTCATGTAATCGGAAGACTGGGCTACCGGATCGGGGCAGTCGGTCTTTGGCGCCTCACTGCAGCCGAGCAAGACGACAAGCCCAAGTAGCAGACCTAAGACTCTCAACATCACGGGCCTAGGGCGCCCGCAGCGGCTGAGCGGAAGCCACCGAGGGGGGCTGTAAGGAAAGAGCATTTTCTCTACCATCAATGAGTCGGTCTACGAGCCCTGCACCAAGCCACATTCCCACCAGACTTAACCAGGCAGTGAGCGCGAAGATAGCACCACCCGTCACGCCTGCTCCGACCGCACAGCCTCCAGCGAGCATCGAACCAAACCCCATAAAGACTGCACCCACAATATAACGGCGCATGCTGTATCCGTCTTTAAACCCTTCGAGCTTTAGATCTCTGCCAATCCAGGCGCCTATAAATGATCCTGCGAAGACGCCTGGTAGAAGGCCAAACTCAAAGCCCACAGCGGGTGCCGGTGATGACAGCACGCGCATGAGCCACTCCGCCGATGGGCCACTGAAGGTTAGCCCCTGAATCTGCACGGGATCGAACGAGGCCCGGGCCACCGCCTGACTAAATCCCCATGCCACTGCCACCATGACACCCGTACCGATGCCCCCAACCCAGAGCCATAGACTCTGAGGTCGACTACGCCGAACAAAGTAGACTGCTGCTACTGCCCAGAGAAAACCAAAGGCAAGCCCCGCCCAGTTACCCAGCCCCAGCGTAGCGAGCAGGTCTCGAGAGACTCCCCCCTCAATCGTCACCCAGCCGCTAATTTCTGCCCGCAGCTGGGCCAACCCCCCGCCCAACGCCGCCTGGGCGGTAACCGCGAAGATAAGCCCAGACAGCAGGGCCCGCAGATTTCCGTTTGCTGAGAGCACCAGCAGCCGACTTGCGCATCCTCGGGTAAGAATCATCCCCGCCCCAAAAAGCAGCCCTCCCACCAAGGCGCCCGACAGGCTTCCACGCGCGGCAATCTGCCGTGCACCAGAGGTATCCAGGCCACCGGCGAGAATGAGCAACTGCACCCCGATGACCGCTGCAGAAAAAGCGAGAAGCCAAATCGAGAGCTTCTCACCAAATCGCAGGTGCCAAAACTCGATAACTGCCGCCCTCAGACAAAAGCGCGAACGCTGCGCAAAAAAACCAAAAAGCAGGCCAATAAGGAGTCCCCCGACGGCAAGGACTGGGCCTACCCCAAATTGTTCGATGAGATCTGTCATACCGACCAGTGTACCCGGCTCTAGGGAAATTACTGAGCCATCTAAATGGCTTCAAACGAAGGAAAAGGGTAGAAAGGCAAGAGACCTCGCCAAAAGCTCAGGCACAATCAATTCATAGTGAAAAGTCTACTCGCCGCCACCGCTCCGCTCGTTACTCTCGTTGACCGTTTATCGTCATGGATCGGGGCTGTTCTTCGATGGCTCATCTTTGGCGCGGTTGTTCTCAGCGCAGGCAACGCGATCGTCAGAAAGGTCTTCTCCACCAGTTCAAATGCCTTGCTCGAAGGGCAGTGGTACCTCTTCTCCGCGGTATTCATGCTCGGCGCTGGCTATGTATTCCTGCATAACGCGCATGTGCGCATCGACTTCCTTTCATCGCGCCTCTCTCCAAAGACCCGCAACTGGATGGACGCGACCGGCATCCTGATAATCCTTCTGCCGACGACTTTCTTCGTCGCCTGGCTCGCCTGGCCCCTCTTCTCGATTGCCTTTGTGAGCGGTGAGATGTCACAAAATGCAGGCGGCCTTATACGATGGCCTGTGCTGCTCACGATCCCCCTCGGTATGGTCCTACTGTTCCTTCAGTCGCTCGCAGAGCTGCACAAGCGGCTGAGCTTTCTTTTCGATATCGGGCCCGACCCCTTGGCCGCTGCTGGCAACAAAGACGCAGACCTCGTCAAAGACGATAACCGGGCATCGACATGACCGAACTTCTCACCTCCCAGTTTCCGGTCTTTATGTTCTTGGGGCTCTTTGTCCTGCTGATCAGCGGGTTTCCTGTGGCCTTTGGACTAGCCGCGGTCGGACTTGTCTTTGGCCTGATCGGCGTGGCACTCGGCCTGTTTAATCCATCACTCTTCCAGGCGCTTCCCCTACGTATTTTTGGAATCATGCAAAACGATACGCTGCTTGCGATTCCGTTTTTCACGTTCATGGGAATCATTCTGCAGCGTAGCGGCATGGCAGAAGATCTCCTTGACACTATTGGTCAGTTGTTTGGGCCTGTTCGGTCAGGCCTTGCGATTGCGGTTGTTTTGGTCGGAGCACTGCTGGCCGCCACCACTGGCGTCATTGCAGCAGCCGTCATCTCCATGGGTCTCATCTCGCTGCCCATCATGCTGCGCTATGGCTATAACCGGTCGATCGCCACCGGGTCAATATTGGCGGCAGGTACGCTGGTCCAGATCATTCCGCCGTCCCTCGTCTTAATCGTGCTCGCCGACCAGATGGGACGATCGGTCGGCGATATGTACAGTGCCGCACTCAAGCCCGGCCTCATACTCGTGATGGTCTATCTCGTCTTCCTCGCAGCCCTAGCGGTCATCAGGCCCTCTGCGGTACCCGCACTGCCGCCCGAGGCACGGGTCTACAAAGAATCCGACGGGAGCACTGGCTATAGATCTCTGCTGGTCTTACTCGCTGTCTCCGCCCTTGCAGGCTTTGGCTGGTATTCGATACATGATGCCGTAATGGGTCCCTTGCTAGGACGCTCTGAGCCCGCCCCTGCTGATGAACTCTTGGTCCTTTCCGTAACTATTTCGAGCTTCTTTGCTCTGATCGTTGCAGTTATTAATCATTTCAGCGGGCTCAAGCTTCTCTCCGTCATTGCCGAGCGCGTCACCTTCGCGCTCATTCCTCCCCTAGTGCTCATCTTCCTGGTACTGGGTACGATTTTTCTCGGCATCGCCACCCCTACCGAGGGTGGCGCGATGGGCGCAGTCGGTGCGCTCATCATGGCCTGGTCAAAGCGTCGCCTCACTTTTGCCAACCTAGGACAGTCCCTCGACCAGACCACGCGGCTGTCGATTTTTGTGATGTTCATCCTGGTTGGCTCGACCATCTTTTCATTCACCTTTAATGCGGCCGACGGGCACATCTGGGTCGAATCGCTCTTTGATCATCTACCTGGGGGGCAGACCGGATTCTTATTGCTGGTTACGCTGCTGGTCTTTGTTCTCGGCTTCTTTCTAGACTTCTTTGAAATCGCCTTCATCGTAGTTCCGCTGCTCGTGCCAGTGGCAAACAGCCTCGGCATCGATCTGATCTGGTTCGGAATTATTCTGGCGATGATTCTGCAGACCTCGTTCCTCACCCCACCCTTTGGGTTTTCGCTCTTCTATCTGCGCAGCGTCGCACCCAGCCAAGACTATGTAGATAAGGTCAGTGGCCGCATCATTGAAGGCATCAAGACTGCCCAGATCTACAGAGGCGCAATCATATTTGTGGTCCTCCAGGTGATGATGACACTCGCCGTCGTCTTCTACCCGGAGCATTTCCTTGGGGATTACAAACCGCCTGTTGCAACCAATGTCGAGGTCGAACTCCCGATGGCTGAGCCTCTAGAAGAAGGGGCGGAGGGGGCAGATTCGGGCGCAAACCAAGATAATGATTCAGAGA
>JBJOHS010000096.1:0-3804 GCA_046047535.1 Pseudomonadota bacterium | reverse complement strand
CAGAAGACGAGTAGCGGCAGATTGACCGCAAGCTTAAGGCTGCTTCCGGCACCCACTGGACCGACGTGTTCGACACGACGACAGAGATCGGACAGCAAAGGCTGCGCCGCAGTGAATGCCTCAGGCTTTGCGCCGACAAAGGCGAAGAGTTTTCCCTCACGGGCGGGTCCGGTGGTACCGCCAACAGGGCTCTCCACAAATCGTCCGCCACGCTCTTCAACTTTTTTCTCCAGAGCCTTGGACGATTCTGGCCGCACGGTGCTCATTTCGATAATGAGTTTGCCCCGAATATCGGCTGCAAATATTCCCGAACCGGGCGTCTCAAAGACCGCCTGCTGGGCCTCTGCATTGGTCAGAATGGAGAGAACGACATCCGCGTCACGCGCGAGCGCTGCAGGGGTCTCTGCGACCAGAGCCCCGGATGTCTGGAGATCCTTGAGCTTGTCGGATGTTCGATTCCAAACAGAGACCTTATAACCCTTCTCGAGGAGACGCAGAACAATGGCCTTACCCATTCTTCCTGTCCCGATCAATCCAATCTTCACCGTTTGTCCTTTCTCACGAGAGATTTGATAGAGGGAGCCTGGCTACCCATACCTCTAGTGGCTGGCCGCTGGGGCGCCGGGCTGATTCTTCGGCAACGAGGCCGCAAAGGCATCAATTTGGATCAGCGCCTCATAGACTGCACGTACCCTTGGGTACGCCTCTAGGCTGCAACCAAAGAAGCCAGTGGCACCGACTACCTGCGACGCGAGACAGATATCTGCAATCGTGACCGTATCGCCATGACAAAAGATGCCGGACTGCGGTTCCTGGCTGAGTCGACTATTGAACACAGCCAGAGAATGGTCCGACCAGTGGTTTAGCCACTGTGCGGTCACCGTATCCCCTAAGGAGAGATCTTTGCTTAGGTAGCTTCGAATTCGCGGCACCAAGAGCGGATGGCTGTCGGAGACGGCCAGGTGACAGAGAGATCGAACCCTGGCCCTGCCCTTCGCATCCCCAGGCAGAAGGGGCGTCTTCTGGGGATAGACCTCCTCGAGATACTCCAGAATTGCCATCGACTGCGACAGGATCGTTCCGTCATCAAGGACCAGAGCCGGAACGGCCCCCTGAGGATTAATCTTGAGGTAGGCCGGATCGTGCTGCTCACCAGCCAGAAGATTGACCGCCTCTTCAGAGCAGTCAAGCCCCTTGAGTTTGAGGGCCACACGGACCCGGTAGGCGGCCAACGACCGCCAGAAGCCATACATCTTCATAGGCAAGCCCTACTTTCTACGACGTGAAGGAATCAAAGGAATCTGGACATAGGAAGCCTTTCCAGGACCGGAATACAGCGTCACTTCGCCATTAAAAATCTTCTCTGGGCGGTCTTTGGGATCCGTGTGGGTAAATGGCCCGCAGCCAGTCATGGGGTACTTCATATTGGAGAGATGGCCAGCAGGGCCCGGATACACGTAGTCTTTTCCACGAATGCTTAATGCGACGCGATGACCGGCAGGCACCACGATGCAGGTAGGAACCACCTCAATATCGAACTCGTAGACCCGACCGGGCTTGAGTGGCTCGACCTCATCGTGCGGGTGATAGGGGCGATAGTGCTTGCTCAGCTTGGGGTCGAGCTTGCGATGGGATGCCCTCAACCAGCCCTGGCCGATTGGCGTGTGGGGATCGAGCGCCCCTTGGAAGACAACCTCTTTAAGGTCGGGGCTAAAGACACGCAAGACCACAAAGAAATCCGTATCGACCGTCGAAGACGAGGCAAAAAGTTTCACAGCAATAGGGCCGGTGATCTCCATGTCCTCGGCCTGGGCGGGCAACATATAGGTCAGCCCATCGGAGAAGCCCTGATAGGAGGCCTTTGTCAGCCGCTCGGTGGGCTTGAACGAGAGATTCTGCGATGCGTTATCGAGGTAGAGCTTGGTCCATTTCGTCCCCGGCAGCGGCCAGTCTTTCTCCATGCGCTGAACAAACTTATCGACGTGGCGCACCTGAAGTTGCACCTTCGGCTGCTTGTTCCAGCCATTTTTCTTGCCCTTAAGAAAGTAGTCGAAGAATCGAAGCTGAATCTCACGACCATAGTCTGTGTAGAAGTGGGTCCAGTGCTCAATGCCATGTACCTCGAGCCACTTGTCTTTAGAGGCCGATCGGGTGAATCCCTCAAAGTTACCCCGGGGGTGCAGCCCCTGCCCGCCCCAGTTCGCTGCGGAGAGCATGGGTACCTTTATCTTCTTAAAATCTGGCGTGCGGGAACGCCAGTAGGAATCATCAAGAGCATGCTTGAGGGCTGCCTTCGCCAGATTCTCGCGATTCTTCTCGAGCTCATCGTCAGGCAATTTTCGGGTTCCACAGACAGGCTCACCAGTAACACGGCTCTTGGGGCCCTTGGATCCAAGCCCATGCTGCACGGTCTTGACCTGCATGTCGTACCAATTCTTGAGGAAGTCGCTGAGTATGCCGCCGTGGTGACTGAGGTCACGGTAGAAGTCCGACGCGCCTTCCCAAATACAGATAGCGGCGAGATGGGGGGGCTGGAGCTGGGCGACCTGCCACTGATTCATACCGTAATACGAGATTCCGTTGAGCCCAACCTTGCCATTACTCCATGGCTGAACGCCGGCCCACTCTATGCAATCGTAGAAATCCTCGGCCTCCTGTGGGCTCCAGAGCGCCATATATCCAGGGGAGGCACCAGCACCCCGGGAGTCGACACGAATACAGACATAGCCCTCTGGCACCCATTTTTCAGGATCAACCACCTCCCAGTTTTGATACTTATTGCTAGAGTTGGCGGTCACATCAGGATACTTCTCTGCCATACGGTCCCAGGCTGTCTTGTATCCCTCTTGAAAGGAGAGGCCCTTGCCGTAGGGGCCATAACTCATGATGACCGGATACTTTCCAGGCTTGACGGGCCGAAAGACATCGGCGATTAACTCAAGTCCGTCTCGGGCAGGAATACGGACATGCCAGTCGATACGCATGCCGTCTCGGGTCTCAGATCGGGTGACATAGCTCATGGTGTACTTGTTCTCCTCTCAGTGTCGTAACAGCTTAAATTTTGGATAAAAGCAGAAAGACATTTTTTCTTTTTCTGCGCCTAGTAGACACGCTCTACGCCAAATCTTGGAGTGGTAGAAACCCTTGCTTATTAATCAATTGATTAAGAAGGCGAGCTTCAGTTACAGTCAGATCCAGTCATTTCTTAGAGAGGAGACACCATGCTTTTTACCTGCGGAATCGGATGTACCAACCCCTTACACCATCACCAGCGCCGGGCGGCAGCACTGGCTGCAGTGGGCGCAAAGAAGTCTGCAGCCGCAGTCAGTCCAAAGGCAGCAAAGACCGCAAAGACCAAAGGTAAAAAGTCGCTTGTCATCGACGTTCACTGCCACTACTTCAACACCGCAGTGGCCGCAAAGGCAGCGGTCATTGACCCCATACAAAAAGAATTCACCCACATCTTCTCCAACGATCTGACCCGCGAGGTCAACTTCAAGCAGATGCGTGATCGGGGCCCCAAACTCTCTGACATTCCGACACGTATTAAAGACATGGATAAGATGGGTGTAGATCTCCAGGTAGTCTGCCCAGCCCCCTTTCAGTACTACTACTTTGCGGAACCCGGCTTTGGTCTAGAGCTCGCACAGAGTGTCAACGATGGGATTGCAAAGATCGTTGCTGAGAATCCGTCTCGGCTCATGGGCATGGGTACGGTACCGCTTCAAGACAGTGCAATGGCGGTCCGGGAGCTTGAGCGGGTAGTTAAGGAGCTCGGGTTTAAGGGTGTCGAGATCGGTACCA
>JBJOHS010000095.1:0-3227 GCA_046047535.1 Pseudomonadota bacterium | reverse complement strand
ACTGGGCCTATGCCGAGGGCTGCGTGATGCAGGCCAATACTCTGGTCTGTCGCATCACCGGGCCTGCCCGTGCACTGCTAACGGCGGAGCGGCCCGCGCTCAATTTCTTGCAGCTCTTGTCGGCAACAGCCACTTCGGCCCAGCGCCATGCAAAGGCCATTGAGGGCGCGAGCCCCAACCCGCGCGGATGCCAGGTGCTCGATACACGCAAGACCATTCCTGGACTGCGGCAGGCGCAGAAATATGCCGTGCGTGTCGGAGGGGGCGCGAACCAACGCATGGCGCTCTGGGACGGAATACTGATCAAAGAGAACCACATCGCTGCCGCGGGAGGCATTCGCCAAGCGCTTGAGGCCGCACGTGCCCTAAATGCGGGGGTCTCGATTCAGATCGAGGTGGAATCGCTTAAGGAATTGCAGCAAGCGCTAGACGCCGGAGCAGAGAGTGTGCTGCTCGATAACTTTAGTCTTGACCAGATGCGCGAGGCGGTGGCCTTCACGGCGCGACACGCCGCGTTGCGGACTTCCTCGGCCAGCTTTGAAGCAGATTCAGCAGCACTGACCAGCAACGAGAGCAGAGAAGGCACTAAGCCAATAGTGCCCGCCCTACTGGAGGCCTCTGGTGGCTTAGGTCTGGAAGATCTCCGGGCCGTTGCCGCCACCGGGGTTGACCTTATCTCGTTAGGGCGGCTTACCAAAGACGTGAAGGCGGTGGATTTTTCGATGCGGATTGTGTCGGCATGAAAACGTTGGAACAGTGACGCAAAAAACGCCTTATCGTGTCGGCATGCAAAGACACCCCGCACCCCCCATTGCGCCTGCTGACTCGTCCGGACTCGTTCGCGTTTCTAAACTGCTCGCAGAACGCGGTTTCTGCTCACGCCGGGAGGCCGATCTCTACATCGAACAAGGTCTGGTGCTTGTCGATGGAAAGGTGGTTACCGAGTTAGGCACCCGGGCCTATCCGAGCCAGACGGTAAGCCTTGCGCAGGGGGCACAACTGCAGCAGGCCCAGCGGCTTACCGTCATTCTGAATAAGCCCGTGGGCTACGTCTCACATGCCGATGACGACAAGGCCTACCCTGAGGCTGTCACGCTCATAACACCTGAGAACGAATGGAAGGAGGCCCCCGCCTCACATAGCGGGCCTGTCGTTACGAGCAAGTTAAGCGGCCAAAGAGGAGACCTGCGGTCACGCGGAGGTCCGGCGACGGGCGCTCGACTGAACACCCGTGGTCTGGCGCCGGCCGGACGGCTTGATATCGACTCCACCGGCATGCTGGTTCTCACGCAAGACGGCCGCATTGCACGGTTACTGATTGGCGAAGATTCGCCGCTAGAAAAAGAATACCTCGTGCGGGTACAGGGGCGGCTAAGCCCCGAAGGGCTTGCGCTTCTCAACCACGGCCTCTCGCTCGATGGCAAGGCACTCAAACCTGCCAAGGTGTCTTGGCAGAACGAGGACCAGTTGCGGTTTGCGCTACGCGAAGGAAAGAAGCGTCAGATACGGCGCATGTGCGAACTGGTAGGGCTCAAAGTCGTGGGCCTCAGACGCATTCGCATCGGCCGCATTATGCTGGGCAACCTGCCAGTGGGGCAGTGGCGCCGACTCGGCGCGTCAGAGAAGTTCTAAAACTCCACTACACGAAAGTCGCTGCCGACACACCGAAACGTTGGCTCAGCGCCCGCACTTGGCGAATGTTCAATTCGCGTTTGCCCGCGAGGATCTCTGAGACAACACCTTGACTACCAATTTCAGCAAGATCACCTTGCTTGAGGCCGTGTTGCTCCATCAAAAACTTCAGCGCATCAACACCCGAACCATCAGGTAGCAGGTTTTGATGGCTTTCGTATTTCTCGATCAGGTCACCGATGATATCGACCAACTCCATAGCTGGATGCGTCTCGTTGCCTTGAGTTTCGTCTAATAAAGCCTCAAGGATTTTGGTCATCCGCATGTAATGCTTTTTGTCCCGAATCGGGGCAATATCGGTCGCGGCACGGAACTCTTTCCAGGCCGGAAGTAGGTTCTTGACCTCGATTTTTGCATTCATGATCTCAAGGCTCCCTTGTCATATTCCGAGTGTGTAAGTACCGCCTTCACATACAAAATCTGCTTCTCGAAACGGATATAGGCGATAAGACGATATTTATTTCCGCCGATATCAAATACCACCAACTCACCCACCCGATCCACAGTATTAAACGTCGCCTTCAGCGCAGCCCAGTTGGGAAACTGGTTTTTTTCGATCACGCGCCGCCAACCCTGCAAGGGTGATTCGGCCGGAGGATGGTCTGCAGCGAAGGCTCGGAGTGCACTGTTGCTGATGATTCTCACAGCCTCAGTTTATCTCATATTGAGATTTTTGTAAGCGGGGCTCAATGCCGACCGCCCAGAGGCCTGCGGGGGTTATTTGCGAGGGAACCGAGGTGGAGTCGCAAATCTCTCGCAGGGCCCGAGCATTAAACGAGCGTACTACTTAGCGAACAACCGATCAGGGTGCGCCATGGCCTTAAATTCAATGGCATTACCCGATGGGTCAAGGAAGAACATCGTTGCCTGTTCCCCCACTTCGCCCTTAAACCGAATGTAGGGCTCGATCACAAACTTGGTATCCGCCTTCTTCAGGCGATCTGCCAACGACTCCCACTCCGGCATTGACAGCACAATGCCAAAGTGGCGCACTGGGACATCGTGGGCATCGACCTCATTGTGGCCCGCCCCCCGGGCCTCGCCCTTAGAGAGATGGGCCACGATCTGATGGCCATAGAAATTAAAGTCCACCCACTCATCAGAGCTACGTCCCTCAGAGCAGCCCAAAAGGCCTCCATAAAAGCGTCGGGCCTCGGCAAGATCATCAACAGGAAAGGCGAGATGGAAGGGATGTGCAACGGTAGACATAGCGAAGTACGCTCCTATTCAATACCAAGAAATCTAGCATAGGAAGACTGCAATAGCGGATCAGTCAAGCCCTATGGCCCCCTTGAGGGTAGGAAAGACGCGGTGGCTGCCCAGGGCATCGATGAGCCCAAGGCGCGTCATGGTCGCTAGGGGCTCGGGACGAATCGAGGCAAGGTGCAGCGTCACCCCACGGGCGGCGAGAAAGGCATCGGCCGACTGCAGGGCATCCACCCCCGTGCTATCGATAGCCAGCAGGGTCGAGCAGTCGAGCACGAGCGTCTTGGGTAAGACAAGCTTGGGGTCTAAGAGCGGCTCAAGACAGCTCA
>JBJOHS010000094.1:0-21746 GCA_046047535.1 Pseudomonadota bacterium | reverse complement strand
TTCTCTTCCACCACCACCTTAGACACGTTTTTCTGGCTCGGTAGGTCGTACATGGTGTCGAGCAACGACTGCTCCAGAATCGAGCGCAGGCCCCGAGCCCCTGTACGGCGCTTGATGGCCTTCTGGGCGATCGCAGCCAAAGCAGCGGGGCGAATCTCAAGCTCCACCCCCTCCATCTGAAAGAGCTGCTGGTACTGCTTAACGAGGGCGTTTTTCGGCCCGGTGAGAATCTCTATCAGGGCCGGCTCGTCGAGTTCATCAAGGGTCGCAACCACAGGCAGACGGCCAACCAGTTCTGGAATAAGCCCGAACTTGATAAGGTCCTCGGGCTCAACATCGCGAAAGAGCTCGCTGAGCTTACGATCGCTCGGGGAACGCACCTCTGCACCGAAACCAATTGAGGTCTTCTCCGTACGGTCACGGATCACCTTATCCAAACCATCAAAGGCACCCCCACAGATAAAGAGAATGTTGGTGGTGTCAATCTGAACGAAATCCTGGTTTGGATGCTTACGCCCGCCTTGCGGAGGCACGGAGGCAACCGTGCCTTCAATGAGCTTAAGCAGCGCCTGCTGCACCCCTTCACCCGAGACGTCTCTGGTGATCGAGGGGTTATCCGACTTGCGAGAAATCTTGTCGATCTCATCGATATAGACGATTCCGTGCTGGGCCCTGTCTACCTCATAGTTACAGTTTTGCAGAAGCTTCTGAATAATGTTTTCGACGTCTTCACCAACATAACCGGCCTCGGTGAGCGTTGTGGCATCTGCGATGACAAAGGGAACATTCAGAAGCCGAGCCAGCGTCTGGGCCAGCAGCGTTTTACCGGAGCCTGTGGGCCCGATTAATAAAATGTTGCTCTTAGCAAGCTCGATATCGGAGACCTTGCCATGCGAGCGCAGGCGCTTGTAGTGGTTGTAGACCGCCACCGCAAGATTTCGCTTGGCCCGATCTTGTCCCACCACGTACTGGTCAAGAATGCCAGAGATCTCTTGCGGTGTTGGCAACGCCTCCTTAGGGGCCTCGCCGTCGGGCGCGGCCGACTGTTCGTCACGAATGATGTCGTTGCAGAGGTCTATGCACTCATCACAGATAAACACCGACGGCCCGGCGATGAGCTTTTTTACCTCATGTTGGCTCTTGCCGCAGAAAGAGCAGTACAGAAGTTTTTCCCCCGCCCCTTTTTTTTCTGCCATAGTCGTCTCCGAGCCGTGAACTCAAAATTTTTTTAAAACACCAACCACACCGGGTAAATACGCGGATACCCTCGACTGATTTTCGGTGATCTCCGGCCCACGCACCTCGTTACTCTCGTTTTGCAATGACCCGATCGATCAATCCGTACTTTAGCGCATCTTCGGCGGTCATGAAGTTGTCCCGATCGGTATCCCGAGCGATCGTCTCGAGTGTCTGGCCAGTGCGCTCCGACAGGATCTTGTTGAGCTTATCGCGCAGGGCGAGAATTTCCCGGGCATGAATCTCAATGTCCGATGCCTGACCCTGAACGCCACCGAGCGGCTGGTGAATCATCACCCGGCTATTGGGCAGGGCAAAGCGCTTGTCTTTCTCACCCGCTGCCAGCAGAAAAGCCCCCATGCTCGCAGCCATGCCAATGCAGAGCGTGCTCACAGCCGGCTTAATAAACTGCATGGTGTCGTAAATTGCTAGGCCTGCAGAAACCGACCCGCCAGGCGAGTTGATATAGAGCGAGATGTCCTTATCAGGGTTCTCGGACTCCAAAAAGAGCAGCTGGGCAACAATGAGGTTAGCTGACATGTCATTGATTGGCCCAACCAGAAACACCACCCGCTCCTTTAGAAGACGCGAGTAGATGTCATAGGCGCGCTCGCCTCGGCCCGACTGCTCGATCACCATGGGCACCATACCAAGGGCCTGGGGGTTCTGCGCTTCTCTCAACATACCGATGGTTTCAACCATGGAACACACTCCTGCTCATAATGGATTACGACAAGAAATATTCACGCCGTCAAAACGCCAAACGCGGCAGGATTAGTTGGACTCTTTCATCAGGGTCTCGACGTCCATGGACTTCGACTGCACAGTTGCCGACTGCAGTACCCAGGAGACTACGTTGTCCTCGAGTACAACCGCCTCGGCTTCGGCCCGACGCTGAGGGTTCGACATAGCCCAGCGCACAAACTCTTCAGGATTCTCGTAGGACTGCCCCATTTCCTCAAGCATGCCCTTCACCGCCTCTTCAGACGGCTGAAGCTTCTGCTCTTTAACGATCTCGCCGACCAGTAGGCCGAGACGCACGCGTTTAATGGCCTGCTCATTGAACAATTCTGGAGGGAATGGCGCATCCTTCACATTCATACCGCGCGACGCCATGTCGTTACGCATATCCTCGGCCATGCGCTGTGACTCTGCATCGATGAGGGCCTTCGGCACCTCAAATGTGGCCTGGGCGAGCAGGGCCTCCATAACCGAGCGCTTACCCTTATTTTTGGCCCGCGCCTTTATCTCACGGCGCAGATTCTTCTCAACGTCCGCCCGTAGTTGGGCCAGACCGCCCTCCTTAAGGCCAAAGCTCGCGGCAAAAGCATCGTCAAGCTCCGGATAGGTAGGCGCGCGCACTTCGTGAACCGTGACAGAAAACTCCGCAACCTTCCCAGCCAGGTTGGTCGCATGGTAATTCTCAGGAAAATTGACGGTAAAGGTCTTGGACTGCCCGGCCGCCATCCCCAACACCGCTGCCTCAAAGTCTGGGAGCATGTTGCCCACCCCAGCCACAAACTCAAAACCCTCTGCCTTACCGCCATCGAAGGGAACCCCGTCGACGGTACCGAGGAAATCTATCTTGACCTGATCGTCTTTTTCGACAGGACGAGAAGCCACCGTATACGTTACCCGTTGGCGGCGCAGAGTATCGAGTGTGCGCTCTATATCGGCAGCAGAGACTTCGCAGTCGACAGTCTCAACAGACAGCGCCTCACGGTTTGGCATCGGCACCTCGGGATAGACCTCAATAGTGGCCTCAAATCGCAGGGCCTCGGGGGCTGCGGCATCGGACTCGAGCGCCTTGATCTGGGGGGGGCCTGCAGGCCGCATCTGCTGGGCAGCCACCGCATCGCTATACGCCTTGCTAAGGGCATCCCCTACGGCCTCCGAACGGGCCTGGGCCCCATAGCTTTGCTCCACCACCTTTAGAGGCGCCTTACCTGGGCGAAACCCAGGGATTTTGAGCTTACGGCCCATCTGCTGAAGCTGCTTAGTCGTGGCCGCGTCGATCTCGGCCTTGGAAACCACAAGCGTGAGACGTCGCTCAAGACTCGTGGCAGTGGGCATGGGAGTGCTCGTCATAAGATTTTCTTTACAAGAGTGAAGACAACATGGTGCGAAGGGGGGGACTCGAACCCCCACACCTTGCGGCGTCAGGACCTAAACCTGGTGCGTCTACCGATTTCGCCACCTTCGCACGTTACGAAATTTTTACTGCGCAATCCGCATTGTACTGAATGGCCTCAAGGGCGCGTCCGGACGACTAGAATGCAGCCTATGACGAGTCAAGGCCTCGGCAGCGCCTTCCATGGCGGCCATCATTATGAAAACTTTCCCGTTGCGTCCTGGCTTATTCCGGCGAGCCTACGGCCGTCGGTGGTGCAACTCTACCGGTTTGCCCGAACAGGCGATGACCTCGCAGACGAGGGCAGCCTAACGATTCCCCAACGTCAGGCAGGCATTGCCCTGCTGCGCCAAGGCCTCTGGGGCCAGCCCTACACTACCGAAGGGCTGGATGTTGGCGCGATCAGCCCCTCGTCGCTCTATGCACTGGGTCTGCGCACGGGCCAACTCTTTGCCCCCGAGACGGCGGGTTGCCAATGGGCAGACCGCCTGCTCGATGCCTTTTCCTACGATGCCGCATTCCGTCCTTTTGATGACTGGCCTGCGGTACTTGCCTACTGTCAGAAGTCCGCCGCACCCGTAGGGCGGCTCATGTTGGGGCTCTTTGGGCTATGGCAGGAAGACGGCCAGGACGACCAGGGCCCAGGTAGCTCAGGGATCGCGCTGATCATGGCCGAAAGCGATGCGATCTGTATGGGCCTGCAGCTCGTTAACTTTGCACAGGACATTCACCAAGACCTGGCCCGCCACCGGCCCACGCTTCCTGTCTGCGAATGGCCAGAATCCTGGTCATTTGTCCCAACAGAAGGGCCAGATACAGCGCTCCGTCTCGGCAACCGGATTGGCGAGACCAGCCGTGAGGAAAAGATCCGTGTTACCCGGGCATTGGCCCAGCGGGGCCTGCATCAGCTCGCGCGCGGCCGCGACCTTCCCAAACGCATAGAAGCAACCCGTATTCCCCATGCCCGCAGATTGGCCTTTGAGATCGCCCTGACCCTAGAGGGTGGCGCGCAGATTGGCGAGCGACTGCGTAACCGTCCTCTGATCGGCTGGAAGGCCTCAACCCGTCTATCCCGTCTCTGGCTGGCGTTATTGCTACTCAACCGGCTGCCCCGGATGTTTTTTAAGACACCTTTCTAGGAGCCTCGGCGCGTGACCCCGCAAGAGTATTGCGAGAAAAAGGCCTCGGAAGCAGGGTCAAGCTTTACGGCTGCCTTTAAGCTCCTTCCCGCAGGGCGACGTCGCGGCATGGAGGCCCTCTACGCGTTTTGTCGTGAGGTGGACGATGTGGTCGATGAATGCAGCGACCCCGGACTCGCAGGCGTGAAGCTCGGATGGTGGCGTCAGGAGCTCGACCAGATCGCAGCTGGAAAAAGCCAGCATCCCCTGGGTCAGGCGCTCTACCCCTGCATCGAACTCTATGGCCTCGAGATGGCAGATCTCCATGCGGTTGTTGATGGGATGGAAATGGATCTGAGCACAAGCCGTTATACAGACTTTGCCGCGCTAGACGTTTATTGTGATCGGGTTGCAGGCGCCGTTGGACGCCTCTCGGCCCGGATCTTTGGCAGCGTCTCCGCCCAGACCCTGGCCTATGCCACCGAGTTGGGTCTAGCCCTGCAGTACACCAATATCCTGCGTGATGTGGGTGACGATGCTCGCAAGGGCCGTATCTATCTTCCGCAGAGCCTTTTGGCCCAGCATGGGGTTCCAGAGCACGAGATCCTCGCCTGCCGCTACTCAGACAGCCTGCGGCATGCCCTGACAGAGATGGCCGACCTCGCCCAGGCCCGTTACGATCGGGCCCTAGACCTTCTGCCCCGCGCAGAGCGGGTGGCCCAACGTCCCGGGCTGGTGATGGCCGCCGTCTATCGAGAACTGCTGCGCACGCTCGCGACCTCGGGCTTTGAAGTCCTCCATCAGCGTATCTCGCTCGCCCCGGCTCGTAAGGTCTGGGTCGCCTGGTGGGCGGCCGCCGGCAAGCTACCGCGCTAGAGGTCTAGCAGGCGCATGCAGACGGAACGGCCACCGGGACCAGTTCGTATAGCGGTTGTCGGCGCCGGCTGGGCCGGTCTCGCCTGCGCGGAAGCGCTTACCCGTTCCTCAGCACCAGGGCCGTCCGCAAGCCGCAGTTCAGTCTGCCGGGACGACCTACAGCTGACCCTCATCGAGGCAGCGCCCGAGCCCGGTGGACGTGCCCGCGGCATCAATTGGGTGCCGCACGGCTGGCCCGCAGCCTCGGGCCTACCGGTCGACAATGGCCAACACCTTCTGATTGGCGCCTATACCGCAACGCAGAGCCTGCTTCGTCAGGCGCAGGCTGCGGTCAGCGCCCATCGATGGCATCAGTCGGCCCTTGCATGGGCGATTCCCGCTCGCCGTCAAACGCCAGACGCCAGCATCAGCGACCCGCAAAATCTTACAGATGGAGCCCCTTCTTTAGATCGACTGCTGCACGTACCCCCCGATGCCGGGCTTCTGCGACTACTGAAGGCAGGCATCCCAGGCCAGAAAAATTCCAGTCTGCACGCGGCAAACTGGCCTCTATCGTGGCGGTGGAGTCTCGCCCAGACGATTATGCGGGCCTGGCAGGCTGGCTGGACCGCCCAGGGGTCGGCCGAATCTTGGTGGAGACAACAAGACATCCCTGTTCCCGTCTATGACTTTTTCTGGCGGCCGTTGATCGAGGGTGCGCTAAACACGCCTATGCAAAGGGCAAGCGCGGCGGTGGCCCTACGGGTCCTAAAAGACAGTCTTCTCGGGCCCCGACATGCAAGCGACACGTTACACCCCCGCCACAACCTCACCGAAGAAGCGATCGGGCCTATTGTGCAGATGCTGCGGAGTCGGGGTGTCCGTCTGGTGACACGATGCCGTATTACCGGGCTTACCCGCCGCACCCAGACCCCGGCCACCGAGGGCTGGCGACTCGCGGTTCATGCAACCAGCCAGTCGACTGCCGCATCGATAGGACTAGAAGACCAAGACTTCGATGTGGTGGTGTTGGCCCTGCCCGCGGCGGTCTGTCGCCTTCTGACCATTCCCGTGGAGGACTCACGTCTGCAGCCCACGGAAGCAGCCACACTCTTAAAGGAAAAGCAGCGCTGGAACTCGATTGAAAGCCTCGGGGTGACGACGCTCTATGCAGCGCTCACACCGACGCAGGCGGGTCAGGCGACCCTTGATCCGGCGATCTTGCGCCCTGTGCTCGCTGGGCAGGGCCAGGTCGCGATGATTATCGCCCGCCCCATGGTCGCACAGGGACAGGTCATTGCTGCTGTGGCCAGCGCCACCACAAAAGATCAGCATGACGAGACCCTCGATGCACTCCATGCCGCACTCACGCGGACCCTCTCTCCGCGGATTGGCCAAGAAGCGACAGCGCGATTACCTAGGCGCTGCACCCACGAATATGCAGCCACCTGGGCCTGCACGGCAGACCAGGTGGACAACCAACGTGCCTGGGGTCCGACTGCGCTTGGCCCCCAAGGCCTCTTTCGGGCAGCAGACGACCTCACGCCCGGATACCCCGCCTGCATTGAGGCCGCTGTGCGCAGCGGACAAATGACCGCAGGCACGATTCAAAATGCGCTCACCTCAGGCGTCCTCGCGGTGCCCAAGGGGCCCTAAGAGAACAGCCGGTCGAGGGCCTCGGAGAGCCGTGCAACCGGCCAGACCTCAAGACCCTCAATGGGCCGCTTCGGCGCGTTTGCCGCAGGAACAAGCGCATGAGAGAAGCCAAGTCGCGCAGCCTCTTTAAGCCGTTCAAGGCCCCTCGGCGCTGGTCGAACTTCGCCAGCGAGGCCAAGTTCGCCAAAGACCACCAGTCCTCGTGGCAGTGGCCGGTTACGCAACGATGAGACCACCGCGGCAAGAATCGCCAGGTCGGCCGCAGTCTCCTGAATTCGTACGCCGCCGACCGCATTGAGAAACACATCCTGGTCAAAACAGGCGATACCCGCATGCCGATGAAGCACCGCCAACAGCATGGCTAAACGCTGCGGGTCAAGCCCTACGCTAAGCCGACGCGGATTGGGCACATGGCTTGTGTCGACGAGCGCCTGTACCTCAACGAGCAGGGGACGGCTACCTTCCTGGGTGACCAGAACACAGGCCCCTGGCACAAGAGACCGGGCGGCTTTTTCTGTATGCGATTGGCCCAGTTGCCCCTCTGACAAGAAGAGGGCAGACGGGTTTGTGACGGCCTTCAGACCCGTCTCGGTCATCGCAAAAACACCGAGTTCGTTGGCCGTGCCGAACCGATTCTTTACTGCCCGCACCACGCGAAAGGAGGCCTGGGCATCACCCTCGAAATAAAGTACCGCATCGACCATATGCTCAAGCACACGGGGCCCCGCGAGCGTTCCCTCTTTGGTGACATGACCAACAAAGATCACCGCGTTTGCGGTGTCCTTCGCCCAACGGGTGAGGCGGGCAGCCACCTCACGCACCTGGGAGACCGATCCAGGCGCAGCCCCCAGCAGCTCCGTAAACACAGTCTGTATAGAATCAATGACTACCAGTGGTGGCTTGAGACGGTCTAGTTCGGGAAGAATGAGCTCGAGCTGCGTCTCGGCAAGTACCTTCACCCGCTGCAGACTCTCCTGCGCAAGCCCCAGCCGCCGGGCCCGCAGGGCTACCTGTGCGGCCGATTCCTCCCCTGTTACATAGAGTAGGCCTGACTCGGCGCCCTGCCCCTGCGCCATTCTCGCAAGTGCCTGCAGCAGAAGCGTCGACTTGCCGATGCCGGGGTCACCCCCCAGAAGTACCACCGCCCCGGGTACCAGGCCGCCCCCTAATACCCGGTCGAATTCATCCATGCCGGTTGACCATCGGGCCAGTGACTCTGCGGCCACCTCTGAGAGGGGTTGCAGGCTGCTAGCCGGCGCAAGACTCTGCGCAGCGGCTCGGCCGGTGCTCTCCTGCAGCCTGCCCCCTTCAAGGGTATTCCAGGCACCACAACCATCGCACTGTCCCTGCCATCGGGCATGGCCCTGACCACAGGCATTGCAGACGAATCCGAGTTTCGCCTTAGCCATGGGCGACTAGCCCCCAGGCCTTGTGGCAGAGCGGGCTCGCGCAACACGCGGCGTGATCGCAGTAAGAAGCTCGTAGCCGATTGTCCCGCAATGATTGGCGACCTCGTCGACCGGAAGGCCCCTACCCCAGAGCTCTACCCGACTGCCCACCTGGGCCTTCGGCGCCGCGGTAAGGTCGATCGTCAGGAGGTCCATCGAGACCTGCCCCGCCAGGACACAGCGCATTCCGTCTACCAATACCGGGGTGCCATCAGGCGCGGTACGCGGATAGCCATCGGCATAGCCCACCGCTGCAACCCCAATGCGCATGGGCCTGGGCGCACGAAACCGCAGCCCATATCCCACCCCCTCACCCGCCGCGATCTCTTGAACAGCAATGAGCGCGGTCTGCAGCGTCTGAGATGGACGTAGGCCGAGGGCCGAGAAAACAGGTGCATGCCCCCCGTCATACCGAAATGGGCTCGCCCCATAGAGGGCAACCCCTGGCCGTAGCCACCCCATTCGGGCGAAAGGCAGGTGGATCAACGCCGCCGAATTGGCGACGCTTATCGGTTCACCCGGACCGTGGCCTAGCTGCTCAAGGGCCTGTTCAAACCGCATGAACGGCTCCTCGGCGGCAAGGGCAGACTCCGCCTGGGCAAAGTGCATCATGAATCCCAGACGACCTACCCCAAGCCCAGACCTAATCTCAGAAACAACTTCTAACAAAGCTTTTAAATTATTGTTATTTATATAAAAACCCAAACGATTCATTCCGGTATTTAACTTGATCCAGACCCGCCCGCGGGACTGCAAAAAGGCCACTGCGCCGGGTGTACCCGCCCGCAGGGCAGTCGCCTGCTCCCGGCTATGCACCGCCACATCGAGATGCAGCGCGGCCGCCTCACGCAGATCGTCGGCATGAAAAATCCCCTCAAGCAGCAAGATCGGCCGCTGCCAGCCCTGCCCACGCAGATACGCGGCCTCTTCGAGCTCGAGCACTGCAATCCCTGCGGCCGCCGAAAACCCCTGCATGGCCGAGCCCAGCCCGTGGCCATAGCCCCTTGCCTTCGCTACGGCCCAGATCGGCGCATGCGGGGCAAGCGACTGAAGCACACTCAGGTTGTGGGAGAGGGCCTCCTCATCAATCAGACAGACCAGAGGGCGCGTCAACGGAATGCCCCACGCAGCGCAAGAAGCGAGGCCCAGGTGGCGCGACGCGCCTGCGCTGTAAAACCCTGAGAAATATCGGGTAGCCCAAGAAGCCATACCGGCATCTTTTCAACCTGCCCCCGAGACAGCCCAGTGAAATCGGCGCCCCAGACCAGTACGATGCCAGGCCCAGACGCAGCAGTCTGCGCAAAACCCTGCGCGCCAAGCCAGGTGAACCAGTCCGACGGCTGTGCCACCCGCCAGGCCAGAGAGGCCGGGCTAGCGCTCACGGGCCGGGTCGCCAGACCAACAGCCTGTTCGGCTGCATTACGCAAGGCCGCCGGCACCGGAGCATTCGACACGGACCACCAGACTCTTGGGCGCGCGGTAGACGCATCCGGCGCATCTGAAGATTCTTCAATAGAGTCCGCCGCGGACTCCTCTAAAGACCGCCGAAGTCGCCAGAGTGGCGTGAGCTCGAGCACCTCCAGCGCGTAGGCAGACAGCCCTCCTAGGCCGATACCGGTCATGTCCGCAGGTCCGTAACAACCGCATGGGCCATCGCCACAGTCGCCTCATGCGAGGTCTCCGATGCAATTGCACGGGCCCGCGCATCCCGCAGTGAGTCGGCCTGGGCGATGAGCGCACGTTGCATCAACAAGGCATCTTCCCGGCGATTTTTTTCTGCCGGGTAATAGCCCTTACGGCGTCCGATCTCCGAAAAGCCATTGCGCTGATAGAGCCGAATGGCGGCCGTATTCGAAGGACGAACCTCCAACAGGATCGAGGCGGCGCCCTCCTCCTTAAGCCGTGCCAGAAGCCGCTCCAGGAAGGCCTGGCCGAGGCCACGACGCTGCCGAGGCAGGGCAATCGTGAAATTCAAGAGGTGGGCCTCCTCGAGAATGCGCATGTAGACACAGTAGCCCACCATTGCCCCCTGATCGACAAGCTTTAGGCCCGTGTAGCCCGCCGCAAGGGCATCGCGAAAATTTCCGGATGTCCAAGGGAAGGAATAGGCCTGATTCTCAATCACCATGACCGAGGCCAAGTCCTGACTGGTCAATGCCAAGGTCCGCAAGGCAGGGCCCTGCGCCCGCTCCTCCCGGGTCTGCGCGACTTTAAGGCGCACATAGAGCGGCTGGGCGAGAACAGGGGGGAGGAAGAGGGCCGCAGGATCGGGCGCATCTTCCACCACCGCTAGACTCCATGCGGCCATAGATTGCAATCCTGTATTCGGTCCCCCCGCCCCCGGGAGAGGGGCTGGAAAGTCTTCAGGCTGCGGGTCGCGCAGAAGCGCTACAGCCTGCGCCTCGGAGTCTCCGTCGGGAAGGCCCTCGATAATTTCTGGCTCCGCGTAATAGCCTATCGGATACCCCCCTGGCCCGCGCGCCACGGCGGCACCAAAGAACTCCCCAAGCCGTGCATCAAAATAAATCTGCACAGGATGGGCCTCTGTCTGGGGTTGTTCAAAATGCGCCTGTCGCTCTTCCTGTCGACCCGCATGCGCATAGGCCATTGCAAAAAAACCAGAGACACTGGCAACCCCAACACCGAGCCCACGGGCCAGACCCTGAACGAGTCCGGCTGCAATGCGAAGGCCGGTAAAAGAGCCTGGGCCCTGCCCTAGCACAAACCCACGAATCGACTGCATCGACAGCCCTGCCTCCTGCAACAGAGCCTGGGCCTCGGGCAGAAGATCAGAGGCCTGCGCCTTGCCAGGCGGAAGAATCCTCCCTCGCCAGTCGTTAGGAGACAGGGCCAATACCAGACTGCCCGCCCCCCGGGCACAGTCCATGGCCAAGACTGGATACGGCATGGTCATCGGGCACGCCCCGCTGGCCCTAGGGGCACCACCACAGCCATCGCCTGGCAGGCAATTCCTTCGCCTCGCCCCGTAAAGCCCAGCCACTCGGTGGTAGTCGCCTTCACATTCACCCGAGGACAGCCGCAGTCGGCCTGAATGTTGGCCACCATATGGGCAATGTGGGGCGCCATCTTGGGCGCCTGCGCCACTATCGTGGCATCAATCTGATGTGTCACAAGACCCTGCGTCGCGAGCTTCGCCACTACCTCGCGCAGCAAGACCCGACTGTCAGCATCTTTATAGGCCGACGAGACATCGGGAAAGTGCTTGCCAATATCGCCCAGACCCGCGGCACCCAGAAGTGCATCGCAGATCGCGTGCAACAAGGCATCTGCATCGGAGTGTCCCAGAAGCCCCTTTTCATAGGGAATGGTAACCCCCCCTAAGATGAGGGCACGGCCCTCCACCAACGCATGGACATCGAACCCCTGCCCCACAAGCGGCCAGACCGGGGGAAACTCTGAGGTAGCAGCCTCGGACACAATCGTCATAGCAGTGAAGTCTCGTTCATACGTGAGTTTGTGGTTGGCGGGGTCGCCTTCTACGAGTATCGGTGAAAGACCAGCATTCTCGATGGCACTGGCCTCATCCGTTGCCTCAGGATAGGCCTGAAGGGCCTCGGCGAGGCGATTCAACCCGAAGATCTGGGGTGTCTGGGCAAGCCAAAGGCCGGCACGCGAAAGCGTCTGGGCCACCGTGGCGGGACCACTGCCCTCCGCCTGGCGCTTGACGGTATCAGGAATAGGAAGGGCCAGTAGACCACCCACCTGGCCGTCCTGCACTGCAGACCAGAGCCGCCTCAGGGCCTCTGGCCTGAGTCCTGGCCGGGCTGCATCATGGACCATCACCCAATCCTCATTGGCCTGCGGGCCAAGTGCGGCCTGCAGCAGATCAATACCCGCAAGCACAGAGTCGCGGCGACTCGCCCCGCCGATCGCACAAGCCACGATTGGAAACTCCGCCCCGAGTTGGCAAGCAAGCGTATCGCCAAGACCCTCCTCTTCCCAGGTCGCATCGTCAGGCCCGAGCACAACGAGAAGGCCCGCAAGGGCCGTAATTTCGGACAGCGCCGCAAGGGCAACAATACTGCGCTCCAGCATGGTGGGACCAGTGGGTGAGGCACGCCAATACTGTTTGGGCCGTCCCAGGCCGGCACGTCGGCCCTCGCCCGCAGCGGGCACAATACCCCAGACCGGCCGCCGGACGTACTGCCCGTGGGCCGCGACTGTCGGCGCTGCCTTTGCAGAGAGCGCCCGAACCGCCGCCGCACGCCATTGCAGAAGCTGGCTATGCAGACTCTGGGATGCCTGGGCGGAAACCGGTGCCCGCAGAAAGTTGGTCATGCCCCTAAAATTAACAGATGACGTCACTTGCCGACTTTCCTGGGAACCCGTGGGGCCTGCAGCCTACTCGACCTGGGCCCGTCTTCGCCCTTCCCCTTCCACATGGCTCCGCAGATGGTCTCTTCGTGGCAGACTGGGTCCAACAAACCGCTACCCGCAGAGAAACCCGAACCACCGAGGCACGGCACCAGGGTGCCAGGTTCCTCGCTGTCACAGATACCGCTCTACGGGCCCAACGCCTGGCCCAGGAGGTGGGGTTTTTCGCCCCCAGTCTGCGGGTACGGGTATTGCCCGACTGGGAGACGCTCTCCTATGAGGCGTTCTCTCCCCACCAAGACCTGATATCAGACCGGCTGCTTGCCCTCTACGAGGCGATGACCGCCCAGGTCGATCTGCTAATCGTCGCCGCCGCCTCGGCCCTGGTGCGACTGCCCCCGCCAGCATTTCTGGCGGCCAATACCTTCTTCTTTAAGACCGGGCAGACCCTCTCGGTAGACGGTCTGCGGCTTCAGATGCAGACCGCGGGCTATACGCCCGTGAGCCAAGTGGTCTCGCCTGGGGAATACGCGCTGCGCGGCGGCATTATCGATCTCTTTCCAATGGGCAGCAGCCTGCCGTATCGGGTAGAGCTCTTTGACGATGAGGTTGCTAGCCTTCGCGTCTTTGACCCCGACAGCCAGCGCAGCATTCATCCGGTACCTGAGGTTCGCCTTTTGCCCGGTCGCGAGTA
Organism: Pseudomonadota bacterium; assembly: GCA_046047535.1. Taxonomy (GTDB): domain Bacteria; phylum Pseudomonadota; class Gammaproteobacteria; order Burkholderiales; family Burkholderiaceae_A; genus Hahnella. The sequence goes on along the minus strand of JBJOHS010000094.1, from coordinate 8,273 downwards.
TCCCCGAGGAGAACAGGCTGCACAGCGGTTCCGTGCCCGTTGGCGAGAAGTCTTTGAAGGGGACCCCTCCAAATGCGCACTCTATAAGGATGCCGGCAACGGATTATTTGGGGCCGGCATCGAGTACTACCTGCCCCTTCTTTTTGAGGAGCCCTTAGCGAGCGTTACAGACTACCTCTCTGCCGATGCCCAGGTGCTACTCGTCGGCGAGGTGCAAGACCAGTTCACCGCCAGCATGCAAGAGGTGCGCACCCGGTATGCCTTTCTCAAGCACGACATCGAGCGGCCGGTGCTGCCGCCAGAATCGATCTTGCTCACGCCCGAACAGATCAATCAGACCTTGTCCGCGTTCCCACGCATTAGCCTGCACCGGGAATCGAACGACGCACCGACCCGGCCGGTTCCCGATATTCGCGCAGACCGACGCGCCGATCCCCCGCTACTGCGACTGCGCGACGTCGTCGCTGCCGCCGCCTCTCAAGGTCAGCGCTTTGCCTTAGTCGCCGAAACAGAAGGGCGGCGCGAGACCCTCCTCGAGCTGCTGGCAGAGTCCGGAGTGGTCGGTAAGCCCCTGGACGACTGGCAGAGCCTCTTCGGCCCCCAGGCCTCGCAGCCTTCTTTAGCCCCAGAAGGCCAATCGCCGATCTGTAGCCTGGTAGTAGCCCCCCTACAGCAGGGTTTTGTGGCCCCCTGGCTTGGCCTCACGATCGCTACCGAGGCAGAGCTCTTTGCCGATCTCCAGCGCCGGCAACGGCATGGCCAGCGCGACCGTCAGACCAATGTCGATGCCATTCTCAAAGACCTCTCCGAGCTCAAGGTAGGCGACCCCGTGGTGCATCTTCAGCATGGGGTGGGCCGCTACCAGGGACTGGTAAATCTCGATCTCGGTGACGGCCCGAGCGAGTTTTTGCATCTGCTCTACGCCGAAGAGGCCGCCCTCTATGTGCCGGTATCTCAGCTGCACGTCATCAGCCGCTACACGGGGGCCGACCCCGATGCCGCGCCCCTGCACCGCATGGGCAGCGGCCAGTGGGAGAAGGCCCGGTCGAAGGCCGCGAAGATGGCCCGCGATACCGCGGCCGAATTGCTCAACCTCTATGCCCGTCGTGCTGCCCGCAAGGGCCACGCTTTTGCCTTTCAGCCGTCCGACTACGAACGGTTTGCCGATGGCTTTGGCTTTGAAGAGACCCCCGATCAGCGGGCCGCAATTCACGCCGTCATTCAAGACATGATCTCTGAGAAGCCCATGGATCGCCTGGTCTGCGGCGATGTGGGCTTTGGTAAGACCGAGGTGGCGCTTCGGGCCGCTTTCATGGCCGTCATGGATGGCCGCCAAGTGGCGGTGCTCTGCCCCACCACGCTGCTGGCCGAGCAGCACTACCAGACCTTCAAAGACCGCTTCGCCCAGTGGCCCGTCAAGATTGCCGAGCTCTCGCGATTTCGTACCAGCAAAGAGATCGACGATGCCGTCGAAGGCCTGGCCCAGGGCAAGATCGATATCGCCATCGGCACCCACAAGCTGCTCTCGACCAAGACCCGGTTTGACCGCCTGGGCCTTGTCATCATCGATGAGGAGCATCGGTTTGGGGTACGGCAGAAGGAGGCGCTGAAGAACCTTCGGGCAGAAGTCGATGTGCTGACACTCACCGCCACGCCGATTCCCCGCACACTGGCCATGAGCCTGGAAGGTATCCGCGAATTTAGCGTGATTGCCACCGCGCCCCAGAAGCGCCTGGCCATTAAAACGCTGGTACGCCGTGAAAACAATGACACCGTGCGCGAGGCCCTCTTGCGGGAATTTCGTCGTGGGGGCCAGGCCTATGTGCTGCACAACCAGGTGGAGACAATTGGCCACCGATTAGAGGCCCTGCGGGAACTTGTGCCAGAAGCACGTATTGCCCTGGCCCACGGCCAGATGCCCGAGCGCGAGCTTGAGCAGGTGATGCGCGACTTTCACCAACAGCGCATCAATGTGCTTCTCTGCACCACGATTATCGAAACCGGTATTGATGTGCCCTCTGCCAACACCATCGTCATCTATCGGGCCGACCGATTTGGCCTCGCCCAGCTGCACCAGCTCCGTGGACGCGTAGGCCGCTCGCACCATCAGGCCTATGCCTATCTCCTCGTGCCCGAGCAAGATGCCATGACCAGTGATGCCAAGAAGCGGCTTGAGGCCATTCAGGCCATGGAAGAGCTCGGTAGTGGCTTTTATCTGGCCATGCACGATCTTGAAATTCGCGGCGCCGGCGAAGTGCTTGGCGATAACCAGTCAGGCAACATGACCGAGGTGGGCTTTCAGCTCTACACCGATATGCTGCAGGAGGCTGTCAGCGCCTTGAAGGCAGGCCGCGAGCCCGATCTCGAATCACCGCTATCGGCCACCACCGAGATTCAGCTGCACCTGCCTGCACTGCTCCCGGTGGACTTCTGCCCCGATATTCGAGAGCGTTTGTCTCTCTACAAGCGCCTGGCCAATGCCTCTGAGCAAGACATGGTCACCGAGATTCAAGAAGAGCTCATCGATCGATTTGGCAAACTGCCCGATGCGGCCCGTGGGCTCATTGAGACCCACCGCCTGCGCTTAAAGTGCCAAGAATGGGATATTCGAAAGATCGATGCCGCGCCCCAGGCGGTGGTGATTACCTTTGGAAAAAACGCCCCTGTCGACCCCGTACGCGTGATGCAGCTTATCCAGAAAGATGCCCGCTACAAGCTCATGGGCAACGACCGGGTACGCGCCAACATTGATTCCGAGACCCTTACCGAACGACTATCCGTGCTCACCAAGGTACTCGGACAGCTCTTAACCTTTACTTAAACACACCATGGCCAAAAAAATTCTTGTCGTTACCCCGGGTTGTGATGCCCAGGGGCATATCGTGCCCATCACCGAGACCCAGAAGGCACAGCTGGAAGATGAGACCATGCTGAGTGTCGCTGCCACGACCTTGCTATCAGAGGTATCGAGCGAATCGGTCGGATCTGGCGCATCAGACGAATCGGGCTATCTATCGCTGCGGTTTGAGCCCCTCTCCCCCTGCTGCACCGGACCAGTCGTTCAGACAATGCCTAACGTGGCCGAAGAACTTCGGGTCGACTGGGCCTTTGTCAACGAAGACCAAAAACTCTCGGACTTCAAGGTGCTCGCCATGGACATGGACTCCACGGTGATCAACATTGAATGCATCGATGAGATTGCCGACTTCTGTGGGAAGAAGGCAGAGGTTGCGGCTATCACCGAGGCCGCGATGCGCGGTGAGATTGCCGACTATGGCGAGAGCCTTCGGCGCCGCGTTGCATTGCTCAAGGGCCTACCCGAATCAGTGCTTCAAAAAGTCATTGATGAACGGTTGCAGATCAACCCTGGCGCCCGCGAGCTTGTCGCCGCCGGGAAGGCCGCGGGTCTGCACACCCTCTTGGTCTCGGGCGGCTTTACCCAGTTCACGCGACACGTCGCACAAGAGTTGGGCTTCGATCAGGTCAAGTGCAATGCACTTGAGATTGTTGATGGACAACTCACGGGGGGCCTTGTAGGGGAGCTCGTCGACGGCAGTGTGAAAAAGGCCACCTTTGAGGCGGCCTGCGCCGCGCACGGTGCAACGCCTGCCCAAGGCATTGCCATTGGCGATGGTGCCAACGACCTGCCCATGATGTCGGTAGCCGGAATGAGCGTTGCCTACCGGGCCAAGCCCGCGGTAGCAGAGAAAGCAAGCCGCCAGATTCGCTTCGGCCGGCTCGACAGTATTTTGGTGGGCTTGGGGTAGGCAGGCTCAACGCTAGTGACACTACGCCGCAGGCCTGGCGAGCAGCGCCTCCCAGCGCTCCATGGCCTGAGCGATCTCTTCCTCTATGGCCTTGGCCTGCGCCTCAATCTCAGGTACCGACTGCGGGGCATTCTTATACAAGTTGGGGTCGGCAAGCTGGGCATGCAGTGCCGCAAGTTGCGCTTCGAGGAGTTCGATTCTCTCCGGCAAGGCCTCAAGCTCCTTTTTCTCTTTGCTGTTGAGCTTGAGCGCCTTGGCAGGCGAACTGGCGGCCGTTGACATCGCGGTAGGGTCAGACGCGGCCGAGGATGACGACTGAGACGTAAACGCAGGCGAGGCCTGCGCAGCCGACTTTTTAGCCTGCGCCGAAGCCTCCGGCAATGACGACATCGAAGCCATCCGCCGCGCCCGCTGAACCACATAGTCTTCAAAACCACCTTCGTACTCCAGCCACTGCCCCTGGCCCTCATAGGCCACCATGCTGGTCACCACGCCATCAAGAAATGCACGATCGTGGCTCACCAGCAGCACGGTGCCGTTAAAGTTTTGCAGCAGTTCTTCTAGGAGTTCGAGCGTCTCAATATCGAGGTCATTGGTGGGCTCGTCTAAGACCAAGACATTGGCGGGCCGTGCAAAGAGGCGAGCCAGCAGCAGGCGATTGCGCTCTCCCCCAGAGAGGCTCGACACCGGTGAGGCCGACCGCTCTGGGGCAAAGAGAAAATCTTGCAGATAACTCTTCACATGCTTTCTGGTCTGGCCGATCTCAATCCATTCGCTGCCCGGACTAATCGTGTCTTCAAGGCTCGCATCAAGCCTGAGGCCCTCCCGCATCTGATCAAAATAGGCCACCGAAAGCCGACTGCCCTGAACGACCGACCCCGTCTGGGGGGTCAATTCACCAAGAATGAGCTTCAGCAGAGTGGTCTTGCCCGCGCCGTTAGGCCCCAAAAGGCCGAGCTTATCGCCGCGCAGTACCGTAAGCGTGAGGTCGCGTACCACCGCGGGCTGCCCAGGGTGGGCATAGCCCACCTTCTGTAGATCGGCTACCACCTTACCGCTGCGCTCGCCACGCGAGACCTCAAGCCGCACCTGCCCCACCTGCTCGCGCCGGGCCGCCCGCTGGCTTCGCAGAATCTCGAGCCGCTCGAGTCGGGCCACACTCTTCGTGCGGCGCGCCTCAACCCCCTGCCGCGACCAGGCCTCTTCTTGCGCCAAGAGCTTATCGGCACGCGCATTGGCCAAGGCCTCTGCCGCGAGCTGATCTTCTTTGGCCCTTTGATAGGCCGTGAAGTTGCCCGGAAACGACCGCAGCAGACCGCGGTCGAGTTCCAGAATATCGGTGCAGACGCGATCCAGAAAGGCTCGGTCATGTGTAACGAAGAGTACTGAGCCCTTAAACGCGAGCAGTACGTTCTCAAGCCACTCTATCGCCTCTATGTCGAGATGGTTGGTGGGCTCATCGAGCAAAAGCACGCCAGGCGCGGCCACAAGCGCACGGGCAATCGCCACCCGCTTACGCTGGCCACCCGAAAGCGTATCGACGGGCTTATCTGGCGAAATCCCCAGAAGCGAAATCTGGGCTTCTACCCGCCGCTCCCAATCCCAGGCCTGCAGTGCATCGCACCGAGACTGTAGATCATCCAGGGCGGCATGGTCTGCGTCGGTCTGCATCGATATGCTTAACGCCTCGTAAGCGGCGCGCGCGTCCCGCGCCAGGGCAAGCCCCTCGGCCACCGCATCAAAGACCGACTGGCCTGTCGCAAAGACCGGCTCCTGCGGCAAATAGGTCACCCGTAGACCCTGCTGCAACTGCAGGGTGCCCGAATCGAGCTTCTCCAGGCCCGCCAAGACTTTCAGTAAGGACGACTTTCCAGTGCCATTGCGACCGATTAGCCCAATACGTTGCCCCTCGCGCACCGAGCATTCGGCCTGGTGCAGCAGAGGCACATGCCCATAGGCGAGACAGGCTTCCCCAAGAACCAGCTGACTCATAAAGCGCCTATCGAACGATAGAAGACATCGCTTCGGACCACGAACTCCGGCAATTCGAATGCTACTGATGTTTGTATTCTCATTTATCCGACAAGGTCATATTCAAATGTATAAAGAAGTGAGGGGCTAGCGATAGCGACTTAAATTGATGGTTATCGGGAGAATCCCATGACCTTAAGAACCCCCAGTTTGAGTCGCATACTGGGCACCGCGCAGACTATCATCAACCTGACAAGGGTATCGAAAAGCGCTTTGAAGATCTCCTCATTCATCGTAGAGCCCGATCTGCAGGCATGTACCATCTCGAGCATGCGGCAGATGTGTTCATTTATGAAGTGGGCTGGAAGACAACGGGCGATACAAGTATCTCTGGTCGTGGCGTTAGCGGCCGGATGTAATGCCACGAATCTAGACGTGGAGGCGCCCGAACAGCCCAAGCACCCTGAGGTTGCATCGAAATTCATATCCACAAGCGATGGGCGGTCGCTGCCTCTGAGGGTATGGCCCCATAGCGATCCGCAGATCATCGTTCTTGGGATCCATGGATTCAATGACTACAGCAAAGCCTTTGATCCCATAGCCCAGAGCCTCATGCAGATCGGTGGAGAGATCTATGCCTATGACCAACGCGGATTTGGCGCAAACAAAGACGCTGGGCAGTGGCCTGGCGATCAGCAACTCATCGAAGATATACGGTGGGTGGCCAAACAACTCAGGCGAAGGCACCCTGGTCTTCCTCTGATCGCTATTGGTGAGAGTATGGGCGGGGCCCTGGTCTTGCGCGCCGCCTCAGAGCCTGGCAGCCTCAGCGCCGATGGCCTCGTACTACTCGCGCCCGCTGTCTGGGGTATGCAGATCATGCCCTGGTATCAACGCTGGGGCCTGGAAGTGCTCAACACCCTCGCACCCGACATGACCTTTACCGGGCGAGGTATACAACATCTGGGAATTCGGCCCACCGACGACCCCAAGGTGTCTCGTGATCTCTCAGAAGACCCGCTGTTTATTAAAGAGACCCGCGTGTCGAGCCTCTATGGCATTAGCCAACTCATGGATAAGGCACTTGCGCACCCCATGCACTTTCCCTTACCCACCCTCGTGCTGTATGGCCTCAACGACCGAATTATTCCGCCGGCCCCCACCTGCGCCTGGCTATCGCGCCTTTCATACAATGCCGACAGAGTACCCGCCCATGTCCGGTTCGTTGTCTACCCCGACGGCTGGCACATGCTCACCCGACAGACGAGAGCTGCTGAAGTGACCGATGACCTGCGTGACTGGCTCATGCATTTCAACCGCAGCCAACAGGGCATAAGCTCTGCCGCGAGCCCTTTGGCAGGGGCTCCCCAAGACCCAAGCCCCAGCCTAAAACCCGCACAGCAGGCCGTCTGCCAGCGGGCGGGCAGATTCCCCTAGGTGTTCTGCACCACAATCGTCGGGAACTTCCCTGACATATCTTTTGCAATCTGAGAAACACCTGCGGCCATACGACGGGCAATCTGCTTGTAAAGCGCCGCAATCGGGCCCTGGGGATCGGCCACCAAAGAGGGAGCGCCCGAATCGGCATCCTCACGAATCTTAATATTCAGAGGCAGGCTTCCGAGCATAGGCACCCCGTAGGTGTGGCTCATTGACTCGCCGCCCCCCTCGCCAAAGATATGTTCCATATGCCCGCACTGCGAACAAATATGAAGCCCCATATTCTCTACGATGCCTAAGATAGGCACAGACACCTTCTCAAACATCTTGAGCCCCTTGCGCGCGTCCATGAGCGCAATCTCTTGCGGGGTCGTAACAATTACCGCGCCTGTCAGCGGTACCCGCTGTGCCAGACTTAAGTGGATATCGCCCGTGCCGGGGGGCATATCGACCAAGAGGTAGTCAAGCTCTGTCCACTGCGTCTGCCGCAGCAACTGATCCAGCGCCTGCGTGACCATCGGCCCACGCAAGACCATCGCCTGGTCTTTATCAATAAGAAATCCAATGGAATTTGTCTGAAGACCATGGCCCACCTTAGGCAGCATCGTCTTGCCGTCTTCTGTCTCAGGCTTACCTCCAACACCAAGCATGGTGGGAATGCTAGGCCCATAGATATCAGCATCGAGCACCCCAACCCGGGCCCCCTCAGCTGCCAAGGCAAGTGCCAAATTCACGGTGGTGGTCGACTTCCCTACCCCACCCTTACCCGAAGCAATCGCTACCACATTCTTCACGCCGGGCAATGGCTTTAGCCCACCCTGTACCTCATGGGCGACGACTTGCGTGGTAATGGCGATCGCAACCTGCGCATCCGAAATACCCAACGCCTGTGCCACCTGCGGCCGCAGGGCCTCGGCAATCTCGGCATGCAGCCCCTGGCAGGGGTAGCCGAACACAAGCGAAATGGCCCCCTGGTCGGTCGCAGACTGAAGCCTGGCCACCTTGGCCAAGGGCAGCCCACTCCCCGGGTCGGTAACGGCCTGAAGAAGCGGAGCGATACGATCGACAGCAGACATATTAGAAACGACTCCGTGC
>JBJOHS010000093.1:0-2649 GCA_046047535.1 Pseudomonadota bacterium | reverse complement strand
AGAAAGCTCGCGACCACCATGCGAAGACGGTTGTGCATGTAGCCGGTCTCGTTGAGTTGACGCATGGCGGCATCAATCAGGGGATAGCCGGTGCGCCCAGAAGACCAGGCTTCAAAATCTTTCGCAAAGGCCTCTCGATCGGAAAAGCCTGTTGGAGAGCTGTTGGTTGCCCCGTCTGATTGCCAGGGCCGGCCACCCAGAAAGCGCTCGCCCACTGGGCCGATGCGCCATGCAACCCGGTCGTACTCCGGGCGGAAACTGCGGCGAATTACCCGTGGAAAGTTCGCGAGGATCTGCATGTAGAAATCGCGCCAGATGAGCTCGGAGAGCCAGGTCTGAGCTCCTGCCGCCATCGCCGGATCTCGCGCAGAGATCGTCAGAGCCGCCCGTACTAACGCGCGAATGCTGATTGTGCCGAACCGAAGATGCACCGAGAGATAGGAAGGGCCTTTAACCGCAGGAAAGTCTCGGGCCTCTTTATAGCGGCCCATCCTTGCGCTGAATTCGTCTAGGAGACTCTGGGCAGCCTCCGGCCCCGCCCCGAGGCGCAGCGATTCCTGCGCAGCTGGGTCAAAGCCCATCTCCTCAAGGCGGGGAATCGGTCGGTCTGCCTCCGGGCCATGCCAGAGTCGGTCAGGACCCAGCGCGGCGCAGGATTTCTCTGCATAGTCGGCTGGGGTGAGCCGCTTGAGCCAGGAATTCTTATAAGGGGTAAACACCGAAAATGGGCGTCCTGCCCCGGTGAGAACCTCTTGCCGTTCAAAGATCGACTGGTCTTTTACCCGTACCATGGCGATGCCTTTGTCCTTGAGCAGGCCCTCCACGGCCGTATCGCGCGCCAGCGCATCTGGCTCGTCGTCCCCCGCGTAGACCACCCGCACTGCCCCGAGGCGCGCAGCGAGGGCTGGCAAGGCCGTATGCGCCGATCCTATCTCTGTGATCAGCCCAGACCCCATGGACTGCAGGGTCTCATGCAGGATTTGAAGGCTGCCTCGGATGAATGCGAGTCGACGATCAAAGCAGAGACCGGAGGGTCCGCGCGGGATATCCTCTCTGAGTGGGCCAAGAATCTCTTCATCAAACAGAAAGAACGGGGCTATGGGGTTGGGCAGGCGCAAAGCCTCGGCAAATGCCGCCTGGTCGGTCAGGCGGAGATCACGGCGTAGCCAGACAATCTGGGGCCGAAGGGATGGGGCGTTCACGGCAGTCCTTTCCGGAGAACAGAGGGTAGAATTCTTGTCATGGGTCAGCTATGGAAAGACAACATGTCTTCAGGTGGTATGCACGCGCACGACGACGATGAACCGGCAGAGCGGGACGATGGAGATTTCCCCAGTGTAGCGGGACAACTCCTGGTGGCAATGCCATCTCTCGTAGACCCCCATTTCGGTGGTACGGTGGTCTATATGGCGGAGCACACCGCCCGTGGCGCTATGGGGCTCGTGGTTAATCGCCCGGCCGACATGAACCTCGGAAGCCTTTTTTCGCGTATCGATCTGCATGCGCAGACTTCTGCGCTTTCGGGAAAGCCTGTCTATGTGGGTGGCCCGGTCCAGACCGATCGCGGCTTTGTGCTCCACGAACCTGTTGGCCACTGGAGCTCAACCCTGCGGGTCTCCGAGGGCATCGGGCTCACCTCCTCACGCGACATCCTTGAGGCAGCCTCCCAGGGACGCGGCCCGGAGCGCTTTCTGGTCACTCTCGGGTATTCCGGTTGGGGCGCGGGCCAACTCGATGCCGAACTCGCCTCCAATGCCTGGTTGACCGTTCCCCTTGTGCAGACTGGCCTGCTCTTTGATACCCCGCCTGAAGAACGTGTGAGTGCTGCCTTCCGTCTGCTGGGTGTTGACCCTCTGAATCTTTCCGGGGCGGTTGGTCACGCCTGATATGCCCTCGGCAGGCCCAGGCCCTGCAACCTGGCTTGCCTTTGACTTTGGCAAGGTGCGTATTGGGGTCGCAATTGGCAATAGCCTCACCGGAGGAGCGCGGCCGCTTACCGTCTTGTCCTCTGTTCCTACCGCCCAGCGCTTTGTCGCGATTGCTGCGCTGATTGCGGAATGGCAGCCAGACCAGCTATTGGTGGGCCTGCCTGTCTATCCTGATGGGGCAGCCCACCCCTTTGCCGTCGACTGCCAGCGTTTCGCCCGCCAACTGCACGGTCGGTTTGGGATACCCGTAACGCTCTTCGATGAGCGCTACACTTCGGCCTTGGTGCCAGACCGGGGCCAGCAGACCGATGCCCAGGCAGCCGCGATTCTTTTGCAAGGGTTTCTTCATGCCGCGATCGATTCAGCTTAACCAGAAGGGCCAACTCCACCATCTCTTGTCCACCGAGGGACTACCACGGCCTATCGTGATGCAGATCCTCGATCGCGCCAAAGATTTTCTGGTCGCCGATGGCCAGGGAGGCTTTGAGGTAAAGAGCCAGCCTTTGTTGGCCGGTAAGAGCATCTTCAATATTTTCTTTGAGAACTCGACCCGCACCCGTACCACCTTTGAGATCGCCGCCAAGCGGCTCTCCGCCGACATTGTGAACCTCAATGTCAATGCCTCGAGCACGGCCAAGGGCGAGTCGCTGCTCGACACCATTGACAACCTCGCCGCGATGCAGGCGGACATGTTTGTCGTCCGGCATAGCCAGAGTGGGGC
>JBJOHS010000092.1:0-5715 GCA_046047535.1 Pseudomonadota bacterium | reverse complement strand
ATTCGATTTCATGACGGTAGCCACTTTGACTACTTTGGCAACACGCCTGCGATGCGGGCGGAGGTGGCCCGGGTCGGTGGCGCAGGCGAAGTCGTCGGCTACGATGCCTTCATGCGTGAGGCCATGGTCTGCCTCAAACTTGGTTATGAGGAACTGGGCACCAAGAGTTTTGTGAGCCTGGGCGATCTGATTGCCGCTATGCCTTCAATGGTGCGGATGCAGGCCTGGAAGACCATTCACAGCATGGCCGCGCGCCACTTTACGAGTGAGAAGCTGCAGCAGGTCTTCAGTTTTCATCCCTTATTGATCGGTGGTAATCCCTTTGCAGTCACCCAGGTCTATAGCCTGATTACCGCCTTGGAGCGGGAGTACGGGGTGCATTCCGCGATGGGCGGAACGGGCGCCATCGTGGCGGCCTTGGCCCGTCTGCTGCAAGACCAAGGCGGCGAGATTTTCTGTAACACCGATGTCAAGGAGATTGTGCTTGAGGGCCGCAAGGCCGTAGGGGTGCGGCTCACCAATGGCCGGGTCATTGCCGCCGACATGGTGGTCTCCAATGCCGACGCAGCCCACACCTATCGCAATATGTTGCCGGCTGCTGCGCGACGGGTCTGGACCGATGCCAAGGTGGCGCGCAGCGCCTACTCCATGGGCTTGTTTGTCTGGTATTTCGGCACCAGGCGCCGGTACGACAACCTGCCGCATCACATGATTCTTCTAGGCCCTCGTTACAAGGGGCTGCTCACCGACATCTTCAAGCACAAGGTCTTAAGCAAAGACTTCAGCCTCTACCTGCATCGACCTACTGCCACTGACCCATCGCTTGCGCCGGAGGGCTGTGACACCTTCTATGTGCTCTCGCCGGTTCCGCACCTCGATGCCGATGTCGACTGGCGTGTAGAGGCAGAGCCCTATCGGCAATTAATTGCGCGGTATCTTGAGGATGCCGTTTTGCCAGGCCTCGCGGACGAGGTCGTGACTTCCAAGGTCGTAACCCCACTGGACTTCGCCTCGCGGCTACTCGCCTATAAGGGCGCCGCCTTTGGTATGGAGCCGCGCCTCATACAGAGTGCCTGGTTTCGTCCACACAATGCCAGCGAAGATATCGAGGGGCTCTACATGGTGGGGGCGGGCACCCATCCGGGGGCCGGTGTACCCGGGGTGCTGAGTTCGGCCAAGGCCTTTGACAGCCTGATTGCGCCGGTGGGTGCAACTGCCCGATGAAGCACGACGTTTTTCTTCGGGGGTCTTCGGAGACCTCCCACGTCCAACAGATCGCACCGCTTCTGCAGCCCATGCAACGCCCTGCCCAGTTGACGGCGTCGTCAGAGGCGTTGCCGGGCCGAGACGATGGGGTGTCAGAAGAAGAAGCCCTAATGCGTGGCGGGTCGAAGTCTTTCTTTGCGGCTTCTCGACTCTTGCCTGCCTCAATTCGTGCCGCCGCTGTAGACCTCTATGCCTTCTGTCGTGTGACGGATGACGCGGTTGATAACTCGGGCGCAAGCCCACGTGTTATGGCAGAACTCCATGATCGGCTCGATGCTATCTATGCAGTCGCCTCACCGCTTTCACCGGACGACGGGCGAACGCCGCTAGAGGCCTCTCAGAAGTTTTCTGAGGATCTGAGGGCGATCCCCCACATTGCGGATCGGGCCTTCGCACGGGTGGTGCGGGCCCACCGCCTGCCGAAGAAGATTCCTCTGGCCTTGTTAGAAGGTTTCCAGTGGGACGCCCAGGGCCGACGCTACGAGACGATTGACGAAGTCTATGACTACAGCGCCCGGGTGGCGGGCACCGTGGGCGCCATGATGGCGTTGGTGATGGGCGTACGCGAGGCCCGACCCATGGCCCGCGCCTGTGAACTGGGTGTGGCCATGCAACTCACCAATATTGCCCGTGATGTTGGCGAAGATGCCCGCATGGGCAGGCTTTATCTGCCCCGCCAATGGATGCGCGAGGAAGGTATCGACCCCGATGTGTGGCTCGCCAATCCATCGTTTGGGCCTGCTCTGGGCCGTGTCGTGGCCCGCCTCTTAAAGGCGGCCGATGGCTTCTATCGACGTGCCGAAGAGGGCGTGGGCTTTCTGCCGCGGCGGTGCCGCCCCGCCATTCTGGCTGCGCGACACATCTATGCCGATATTGGTCGGGTGATCACCAAGGCGAATTACAACTCCTTTGATCAGCGCGCAGTTGTGAGCGGTCGCGCCAAGTTGCAGCGCCTCATGCTCTGTATGCCCGCCGCAGTCCTCGCACCACGTATTCCCCGAGGCCACAAGCCCCTGCCCGCCATTGAGTTTCTGGTGGAGGCCGCAGGCATCTCCATGCAGCACCGGCCGCCACGGTCGGTCGCGGAAAAGGCGGGGTGGATGGTCGATCTCATTATTCGCCTTGAGGAGCGGGAGCGGCAGTCGCGGTCGTCTCTGGGCTAGAGCGGCCTTGATGTCAGCACACGCTCGGGCCCTTCCATCCATTAGGCTACCCGCCTCAAATACCCATCCGGAGCTACGGTAATCAGTAGTTTATGCTCGAGACTCTTGTCGATCTCGAACTCGGGATGAGTCTTTAGATATTCCCAGACAGCTGACTTAGGATTATTGCCTGGCCCCCAGGGTCGGTCCGGGAACAGCTCAACGGGCATGTCTTCAACGATGGTGTCGAAGACGACGCAGTAACTGCCCTTGCTGGCGAGGGGTGCATAGGCTTCCAGTTCGGCCCTTACGTGATCGTGGGTATGGTTGCTGTCCAGGCAAACCAAAATACGTTGATAGCCAGCAGCCACCTGGTGGACTTGCTCAATCACCTCTGGCGCGATGCTTGAACCCTGAATCATCTGAATGCGTGACGACATCGGATGCGCCTGAATCGCTTCCCGGTTGTGGGCGCGAATATCAATGTCTAGACCCAGGACTTTGCGGCGAGAGAATCTGGGGTCAATACTCCTACCCGATTCAATCGCCTCACACATATCCAGCAAGGCCAACATGGACGCGCTTAGAATCAGTGATCCACCATGGGCAATACCGGTTTCGATGATGAGATCGGGCTTAATTTGCCAGATGAGTTCCTGCATGGCCGCCATGTCTTGGGGGTATTGGATGATCGGGCGACCTAGCCATGCAAAGTTGTACGAGTACTTTGAATGCAGGGACTTGCGCATAAATTCAGTTTTTGCCTGAGTGAGCGGTACATCTGATCCGTTAGCGGCAATCCGCTTGGAGACCTCTCTTTGGAATTCAGTCACGATCGACTCCTATGTAACGATAAGCGTTGTTGGTTATTTCTCGGATTTCTTGAAGATAGTTTGAATTCATCACATAGATGGCTGAGCCCAAGGGAAGGTCCGCCAAAGCAACCTCAGGAGATTCAACTCGAAGGCCCGTGGCTGGTAGATACTTGCCCTGCTTGGCTGGATTGATGTCGATCACCCGACTTACAGGCTGTCCGATTCGTGCTCTTAGTAGCGCAAAGATGACCCCCTTAGAGGCTCCTCCCCATATGACTGCACTCTTTTCACTGGCATCCTCTGCGCCGATCACAGCAGCGAAATCAGATGAAAGCTTCACCAAGGCTTCTGCACTGGCTGTGGGATAACGTAGCGTGGATAGGTCAGCGACTACATAAATATATTGGTCACCAAATAGCCGACCACTGGTGACAATATGCCCGAACATTCGCTCGAAATCGGTTAGCCGGAAGTAGTTTGCGTGCTCATAAAAAATATCAAACCATGCACGGTGTTTGATAATCCAGTCGAAACAAGGCACCTCGATGTAGATCAGCCCCTCGCCGCGGTTAGCATCCCTGAGGGCATATAGAAATTTCATGGGGTCTTGCACATGTTCCAGCACGTGGCGCAGGATGAGTCCCCTTGCCGTTATGTCGACGCCGGCCTCAAAGTAGTGCCGTCTGACGCGTGGATTTTTCCCTTCATAAGTTGGGTCAAACCCAGTGATGTCACAACCCCGATTTTTGAGCATCTCAAGAAAGGTGCCTTTTCCGCAACCCACCTCGACTAACTCTTGGCGCCCCATTGTGCGCTCCACGATTTCCGCCACTGCACCGAGATGTTTTATGAATAGCGAACTGACGGCTTGTTCGTTTTGGTAGTTGGAGTCATAAATCATCAACTCAGGCTGAAATGCCGCGTTGTAGATCAACCCAGTGTCGTGATTTTGGACCAAGTGCATGTCGCCGCAAGGACATTTTTGCGCGGCTTCAGCAGTGTCATACATCCGGTTTTGGAATACCGGCAATTGCTTAACCTTGTACAGTTCGTGTTCCATTGACCTTAAGCCTCCTGCCATTTGCCAATGTCGCCCAAGCCATGCTGTGGCCGCCAGCCAAGCGCTTTAAGTTTGCTATTGTCCCCAACCAGTAGGTGCGGTTCACCGGGTCTTTCGCTGGCCAGTTCGAGGACCGGATTGGGATCGGCATTACAGGCTGCCGCAATCAATCGAACGACCTCGGAGATAAGCATTGGCTCGCCTGAGGCAATGTTGTAGCAGCCATCAGCTCGTGTCCTCAGCAATTGTACGAACCCTTGCGCGACATCCTCGACATGAAGGAAATCGCGATAGGCGCCGGCATTGACACCGAAAGGCGCTCGCTTGCCCTTAAAGGCTTCGAAGAGTGAAGGTACCAGGCGCCGCCCATCTTCGCCTGGCCCGTAGGGCAGAAATACCCGGCCCCAAGCACAGGGTATCCCGCAGGACTCGCAGAATGCCGCAACCATTCGGCGAGTCGCGTCTTTGGCAGTCCCGTAAAGAGTTGCAGGTGCTAGCGTGGTGGCATCCTCGCGGCAATAACCTGAAGACCAGTCATACTCCGCGCAGGTGCCAGCAACCGCTACGTGCTGGCCATTAGCCGCGCAAAAAGACTCCACGAGACGAATGCTCGCTTCTGTCCAGCGCAGGTTTAGGGGCGATGTCCAATATTTTCCGTGCTCTGCATACCATGCTAGATGTACTAGATGAGTTGCCTGGGCGATGGCAACTGCTGCAGCGCCAGCCTCTGGTTGCAGCAGGTCGGCTTCTATGAATTCGCCGAGATATCCTTCAGGACGGCTTCGCCCCACAACAATGGTTTCGATACTGCAACGCAGCAGTTGGGTGAGTACCTGCCGCCCAATGAACCCACTTGCACCAGTCAGCAGAACTTTCATGTCGGAAAATCGACCTCAAAGAAATTGCTCTTACTCATCAGCAGCGAGTTCCGGGATAGCCACCACAAAACGCCCCCCCCATGTCTGGATAACAGCCTGTTGAGCGCGAACCTCGTCTGAGATATTCCAAGGCAATATCAAGACGAAATCAGGCTGGGCCTGCCGAATGGCTTGAGGAGGAAATATTGGGATGTGGCTCCCTGGCATGTACTTGCCTTGCTTTGCGCTGGCGGCATCGCAAACAAAAGGTAAGAGATCCGGCTTTACACCTGCATAGTTGAGTAGCGTATTGCCCTTAGCGGCAGCGCCGTAGGCGACAACTTTTTTTCCTGCGCACTTCTGTTGGATAAGGAAGTCGAGTAGGTCGTCTTTCACCTTGTTCGCCCTCGCTTGAAAGCCAGCGTAAGGCGACAGGGTTTGCAGGCCAGCCTCTGCTTCACTGCGCAGAAGGGTTTCAACCGCCCGCGTTGTCGGACGTGAATCTGCCTGATGGCAACCGTAAACCCGCAGGCTTCCCCCATGTGTGGGCAGCTCCTCCACATCCCAGATACGCA
>JBJOHS010000091.1:0-3796 GCA_046047535.1 Pseudomonadota bacterium | reverse complement strand
TCTGTGCTGGCGCGGGGGCCATGATTGCCTTGGCAAGCGATTTTCGGTACGCGACGCCGGCCGCTAAGACCGCCTTCTTGTTTGTGCGGGTGGGTCTTTCGGGTGCGGATATGGGCGCCTGTGCGCTGCTGCCACGCGTCATTGGCCAGACCCGGGCGGCCGAGCTTCTATACCTTGGCCGCAACATGACAGCAGAAGAGGGGCTTGCATGGGGGTTCTTCAACCAGCTGCTGCCGGCCGATGCAGTGCTCGCCCATGCCCAGAGTCAGGCACTTGTCATTGCCCAGGGCCCCAGCCTAGCGCATGCCATGACCAAACGCATGCTCCATGAAGAATGGGCGATGGGCATCGATGCTGCGATTGATGCCGAGGCCATCGCCCAGGCCGAGTCGATGCAGACCCAGGATTTTCATCGGGCTTATCACGCCTTTGTGGCCAAGACCAAGCCGGTTTTTGAGGGCAATTAGGGCCAGGCGGATTACCAAGCCACGGAGGACTCCATGCGCTATCCCACCCAGCATCTCGCGCTGCCCTTTTTCGAGGATGCACATCGGCGGCTTGTCTCCGACCTGTCTGACTGGGTGGCCCAACAGCAGATCGACGAAACCGATGCCGATCAGGCCTGCCGTGACTGGGTGCGGGCGTTGGGTGTGGGTGGTTGGCTGAGATACTGTGTGCCGGCCTCCCATGGCGGCATATTTCCCGTACTCGATAGTCGCAGCCTGGTCTTGATCCGTGAGGTGCTGGCCTTTCACTCGGCGCTGGCCGACTTTGCTTTTGCCATGCAGGGTCTGGGCAGCGGTCCGGTGAGCCTGGCAGGAACCGAGGCGCAGAAGCAGGTGCTGCATAAGGTTGCCCAGGGAGAGGCAATCGCTGCCTTCGCCCTGTCCGAGCCCCTGGCGGGATCTGACGTGGCAGCGATGCAGACTAAGGCAGTGGCAGAGGGCAGCGACTGGATCCTCTCCGGAGAGAAGACCTGGATCTCCAATGGCGGTATTGCCGACTTTTATCTGGTCTTTGCCAAGACCGATACGGCAGCCGGCGCCCGGGGTATCTCCTGCTTCTATCTGCCTGCGCAGACAACGGGCCTGCAGGTGGCCGAACGCATCGACACGATCTCTCCTCATCCCCTGGCACGCCTGCGATTTGAGGCCTGCCGCGTTCCTGATGCGCAACGTGTTGGGCCTCTGCACGGCGGGTTTAAGCTTGCCATGCAGACCCTCGATATCTTTAGGGTCTCGGTAGCAGGGGCCTCGCTGGGTCTGGCACGCCGGGCCTTTGCAGAGGCGCAGCAGTACGCCTGCAACCGGCCTATGTTTGGCCAACATCTGTCTGACTTCCAGCTCACCCAGTCTGCCTTAGGCGACATGGCCTTACGCATTGATGCCGCAGCCCTCTTAAGTTATCGCGCCGCCTGGCAGAAGGATGTCCAGAAGGCGAATACGACCCAGGAGGCCGCCATGGCCAAGCTTGCCGCCACCGAGTCTGCCCAGTGGGTGATCGACCGAGCCGTGCAGATGCACGGAGCGTTAGGTGTGACGGTGGGCCAGAAGGTCGAGGCGCTCTACAGAGACATTCGGGCCATGCGCATTTATGAGGGGGCCAGTGAGGTCCAGAGCCTCATTATTGGCCGTAGTCTTGTGAAGGAGGATCGCAATGCGTCAGCATGACCGGTTTGTACATGATCGACTGCCGCCCCTCGCCGAACAACCAGACATCTTGCGGGCCCGCCCCGAGTTTCAGTTTCCTCAGGCCTTTAATCTCACCGACTTTCTGTTTGAAAAAGGGGCTGCGCACCGGGGTCCGCAGGCGCCTCTCTTTCAGAGCCTCACACCCGGCGGCGCAGCCCTCTCGTATGCCCAGGCGGCCGAACGGGCAGACCAGATCGCCCATCTGGTAAGACACCACTTGGGGCTGGCCTCGGGCAGTCGCGTGTTGATTCATGCGCCCAATAGTGCTGAGACGGCCTTGGTCTGGCTGGGCCTGGTGAAGGCGGGCATGATCGCGGTGGCCACCATGCCACTGCTGCGTGCAAAAGAACTGGGCAAGGTGATGCGCAAGGCAGAGGTTGCCTGGGCGGTGGTGCATCCGGCGCTCGCGCAGGAGGTGGTGCTCGCGGCCCAGGAGGCGCCAAGCCTTCAGCAGATCATCACGCTGGGAGTCCCCGCTAACGAGATGCCTGTACCGCTCTATGCGGGGGCACTTGACGACTTGCTGGCCACCAAAGTTGCCAATGCTGTCCATGCTCCCAACCCACCCTTTGTCGCCGACACCGATGGCGATGACATTGCGCTTCTGGCCTTTACCTCCGGCACCACCGGCGACCCCAAGGCGGTGGTGCATACCCATCATGATGTGGCCGCTGCCTGTGAGGCCTGGCCACGCGCGGTATTGAGGCCGCGTCCCACCGACCTCGTGGTGGGCTCCCCTCCGCTGGCCTTTACCTTTGGGCTCGGGGGCATGCTCGTCTTTCCCATGTGGGCGGGTGCCTCCGTCTATTACCCCGCTACCCGCTATACGCCTGAGACGCTGGTACAGACTATTGCCCAGGTGGGTGCGACCACCTGCTATACGGCCCCCACCTTTTATCGACAGATGGTGGAGCATATTCCCGAAGGCGGCCTGCCGAGCCTCACCACCTGCGTCTCTGCGGGAGAGGCCCTGCCCCCGGCCATTCGAGACCTCTGGCGTGACAAGACGGGCATTGAACTGACCGACGGTATTGGTGCCACCGAGATGTTTCACATCTTTATTTCGAGCGCGCCTGAAGAGGTGCGTGCAGGGGCGATTGGCCGTGTGGTACCCGGCTATGAGGCCCAGGTGGTCGATGATGAGGGTAGGCCCCTGGCCGATGGCGAGATCGGCCGGCTACGGGTACGTGGCCCGACGGGCTGCCGCTATCTCGCCGACCCCCGGCAGACCAATTATGTGCAAGACGGTTGGAACTACCCGGGCGACGCCTTTCGTCGCGATGCAGAAGGCTATTTTTATTACCAGTCACGCACCGACGACATGATTATCAGCGCGGGCTACAACATCTCCGGGCTTGAGGTCGAAAGCGTATTGCTCACCCATCCTGCGGTGGCGGAGTGCGGCGTTGTAGGGGCACCCGACGAAGAGCGCGGCATGCGGGTGAAGGCCTTTGTGGTGGTCAAGCCCAACTACCGGGAGCACGATCCCGTGGCGCTCACCAGAGACCTACAAGACTATGTCAAGGCCACCATTGCCCCGTACAAGTATCCTCGTGAGATTGTCTTTGTTCAGACCCTGCCGCGCACAGAAACCGGCAAACTCCAACGCTTTCGATTACGGGAGACGTCATGAAGCAGCAGCTTGCGCCCGCCGAATGGGCGCCGCCCAAGGGCTATTCCAATGGCATTCTGGTCTCTGGCCCGATGATTTTTCTCGGCGGCCAGATCGGCTGGAACGGCCAGCAGGTCTTTGAGGCCTTAGACTTTCTTGGTCAGGCCCGACAGGCTTTAAAGAATATTGTGCGCGTCTTACAAGAGGCGCAGGCCGGCCCCGAGCATCTGGTGCGGCTCACTTGGTACGTACTCGATATGCAGGAGTATCGCGACAGCCTTAAGGCCTTAGGCGCCATCTATCGGGAAGAAATCGGCCGGCACTTTCCGGTCATGACCTGCGTGCAGGTCAGTGGCTTTGTAGAGCCACAGGCCCGTCTGGAGATTGAGGCCACCGCGGTATGCGCCCCTTAGGCAGCCGTGTAGCCACCATCGACCGCCAATACCTGGCCGGTAATGTATTTGCCCGCATCGGAGCAGAGCAGGGCCACCGG
>JBJOHS010000090.1:0-3276 GCA_046047535.1 Pseudomonadota bacterium | reverse complement strand
TCGCGTACCGTGAGATGCGGAGTACCAGGCGTGTCGTACCACCGCATAAAGACAGGAAAGAGGTCTTCCCTATTATTAGCATCTAAGATAGAAGAGACGAAGTCTTCGCAGGTGGCGGCCTGTCCATCATGCCGCGCAAAATAAAGGTCCATTCCGGCACGAAATCCCTCCACGCCCAGCAGCGTCTGCAGCATCCGGATAACCTCTGCACCCTTCTCATAGACAGTGGCGGTGTAGAAGTTGCGTATCTCCTGATACGCCGCAGGCCGAATAGGATGGGCCATCGGGCCAGCGTCCTCAGGAAACTGATGGGCCCGTAAGGTTCGTACATCTTCAATCCGCTTTACCGCCCGACTGCTTGCGGCCTGATCGGCGGTGAGTCCTTCAGCCAGCATATCGGCCGTAAACTCCTGATCACGAAAGACCGTCAGACCCTCTTTGAGGGTGAGCTGAAACCAATCCCGGCAGGTAATGCGGTTACCTGTCCAGTTATGAAAATACTCGTGGCCGATAACCGCCTGTACGAGTTCGTAGTCTTTGTCGGTCGCGGAGTCAGGGTCGGCTAAGACGTATTTGGTATTAAAGAGATTGAGTCCCTTGTTTTCCATCGCCCCCGAATTGAAGTCGGGTACCGCGACGATCATGAACCGCTCTAAATCAAGCTCTAAACCAAACCGACGTTCATCCCAGAAGACAGAACGTTTCAGACTGTCAAGCGCATGCGATGCCCTAGAAAGATCCTCCGGCTTGGTATAGACCTGTAGCCGCTTGGCTGCACCGCTGCGGGAGATCACGGTCTCCTCTATGCAAGCAAGGTCTGCAGCCACTAGGGCAAAGAGATAGCTGGGCTTAGGAAATGGGTCATGCCAGACACAAGTCTTCACACCCTCCGCAACCGACTCCGAAACCAGATTGCCATTCGAGAGCAATACGGGGAATTGGTCTAAACGCCCCCGAAGGGTCACGGTGTAACAAGTCAGTACATCGGGACGGTCCAGAAAGTAGGTAATGCGCCGGAAGCCCTCAGACTCGCACTGGGTATAAAGTCCGCCGCGACTCGCATAAAGCCCCATAAGTTCCGTATTTGCGGTGGGGTCTAGTCGCGTCTTTATCTTTAGTCGGCCACGACCGGCCTTGGGAAGGACGAACGCGCTGGGGCTCACCCGATAGGCATCCGGCCCGAGCAGGGCATCATCGAGCCAGGCAGTCACAAAGACGAGCCCATCGCCGGCGAGCACGAGGTCTGAGGCTTCTTCAGAGGAAGATACAAAACCAAACTCGGCGATCACCGTAGTCTGGGTGAGGTCAAGGTCGAAGGTGAGCGCAAGGTCTGTGATGCGATGACTCGGTGGCCGATAATCTTGCCGACGGATCAGACTGGCCGAAGGTGACGACTGCCCCTCTTTCATGGGTATGCTCCTTACGTAGAAGGCTATTAGTGTGCATGATTCCAACCGTCTTCTCAGATAACCCACGCCCATGAAACAGTTCTTCAAAAAGCACAGACTCTTCTTAATAAGCTTTGTAGTCCTCTGGTCAGGCATACAAATCTGGCAGACAAGGGCTGTGCCCTCCGGCTCCCCACCGGCTGCAGCCATGGAAGCGCCCATGCCGCTGGTCTCTGGGACATCGATTGTCGAAGATCACAGCCTGGAGAAGGCCCTGGCCAGCCTGCGTGCGCAGCATCCAAGCCGGCCTATCGTGATTCATATCTGGGCAGAATGGTGCGGTTTCTGCCGGCTTGAAGAGGCCTCAATTACCAGCCTCAGCGCCGATCACCCTGTTCTCACAATCGCCATGCAGTCTGGCTCGGCTGAACGCGTGCAGCAGCACCTTGAGGATCGCGGGCTGGCCTGGCCCGCCCTCGTAGACCCCAATGGTCGGGTTGCCCAGGCGCTCGGTGCCAGTGGGGTCCCGGCCTTTATGGTCATCGACGAAGACGGTGACCTGCGGGTGCCCACCATGGGGTATACCACCCTATGGGGCATGCGCCTGCGGCTGTGGTGGGCCATGTCAGGCTTTTTTTCATCATCCAGTTGACCCCGTAGCCGGCCCGTGGCCTGACCCTTCAGAGTTCTCCCTGTCGTCCACGCACCCTCGCGTGGCGCCATTCACCTACAGGAGAACGTAATGAAGATATTCCAGACCAGTCGTGTTACCACCGCTGTTGCGCTGAGTCTTGCCGCGCTTACCGTCGCGAAGGGGGCGTGGGCCGACGAGGACTCTGCAAGTTTCGACGCAACCATTCAAGTACTTCCTTTTTGTTCGATAAGTACATCGGATCTAAGTTTCGGGAGTATTTCCGCCGGAATTACACCAGCAGTCGACGCCTCGACATCGTTGACTGTTGACTGCTCCAACAACACAAATTACTCGGTAAGCCTCAGCAATGGTGCGAACTTTGACTCAACGCGCCGAATGTCGTGGGGCGGAAATTTCGTCGGCTACTCGTTGTATTCGGATTCCACTAGAAGCCTCGAATGGACTCCCACCCAGGCAGTAACTGGAACTGGTAATGGATCCATAAGAACACACACAATCTATGGACGAGTGTTCTCTGGACAAAGCGTTTCAAACCCTGGAACGTACGGAGACACCATCGTTGCCACCGTCAGCTACTAAGAGCCCGCCCCATGAAGACCCCCCGCACAGCAGTCTGGCTGGCTTGGACGCGGACCAGCAGACTACTTCTCCTTCCTGCCCTGGCGCTCACCGCGGGGCTCTTCATGCCTCGCGGTGCCGAGGCCGCGCTCGGAATATCGCCCCCGCAGCTGGTTCCCGACCAGGCTGGCATCGTCGTGACGGAAGTCCAGTCGAGCATGACCAGCGCCTCACGCTGGTCGGTTCGACTTGTAGGCTGGGGCCCAGCCGGAGAAGAGATCACAGGCGTTGCCGGCGATGTCTCGCCACGCTTTTTTGGCCTTGCTCCGGGCGGCAGGCAGCTAGTTCGCGCCCGCATAAAAGACAAAACCCGCTACCACCGTCTCCTGATTGAGCAGGTGCCAGAGCACCAGTCTGAGGTGGCGGGGCTTGCGTTTCGGTTTCGATTTAGTCTGCCGGTCTATCAGAGTCGCAACGAGCCAGTCGCTCTGACGCCCACCGTCGTGCTGAGCTCGGGGAGATGTGCACGATTTACCAACCCCGAGCGACAGGTGGTGCGGCTCGCGCTCGATCCCCATGTCTCCGGACCACAGACGCTCCTTCCCGGCGAGTCAACGGCCCTCTGCCATAAAGACGTTTCTCCAGAGACGCGCGCTGCGGCTATCAACGATCCCC
>JBJOHS010000089.1:0-29561 GCA_046047535.1 Pseudomonadota bacterium | reverse complement strand
AGACTCTGCTCCACTCCAATCTCATCACCCGGATTAACCAAAACCTCAATAACCTCTACCTCTTTAAAATCCCCAATGTCCGGTACCCTCAACTCAACCTGTCCCATACCATATTTCCTTTTCTAATTCGTTCAGATCCTTGTACCCATATAAAAGCGCATTACATGGGCAGGGATGCATCGGACTGCTTGGGATCGATGCCATATTTCTTGATCGCGTCGGCCACCTGTTTAGCGCTCACCAGACCATCCTGCATGAGTCCATATAGCGCACTGGTAGCCACATACCGGCGATCTACCTCGAAGAACTCCCGGAGACGCGCACGGGTATCTGAGCGACCGAACCCATCGGTACCCAGAACAATGTAACGACGGCCCTCCGGCATGAAGTTACGTACCTGATCGGCAAATGTTTTCATGTAGTCGGTGGCCGCTACCACTGGGCCCGCATGGCCCTGTAGTTGCTGGGTCACAAAAGGCACGCGCGGCTTAGCACCTGGATTCAGCAGGTTGTAGCGCTCGACCTCCAGCCCCTCGCGACGCAACTCATTGAAGCTCGGGCAGCTCCAGACATCGCTGGCGACACCGAAGTCTTTCTCGAGGAGTTCTGCTGCTGCCATGACTTCGCGCAGAATCGTGCCGCTGCCCATTAGCTGAACGCGAAGCTTGGCGGATTTCTCGCCATGCGACTCAAGCAGATACATACCCTTGAGAATCTGGTCTTCAGTACCCGCCCGCAGCCCGGGATGGGCATAGTTTTCATTCATGAGGGTGAGGTAGAAGAAGACGTCTTCTTGCTTCTCCACCATACGCTTAAGGCCACTGTGCAGAATGACTGCGACCTCGTGCGCAAATGTGGGATCGTAGGCGACACAATTCGGAATCACCGAGGCAAAGATTTGGCTGTGGCCATCTTCGTGCTGAAGCCCCTCGCCGTTGAGCGTCGTTCGGCCAGCGGTTCCACCGAGTAAAAATCCACGTGCCCGCATATCCCCTGCCGCCCAAGCGAGGTCACCGACCCGCTGCAGCCCAAACATCGAGTAATAGATGTAGAAGGGAATCATGATGCGGTTATTGGTCGAGTACGAGGTTGCCGCCGCAATCCAGGAACTCATACCACCAGCCTCGTTGATGCCCTCCTGCAGAATCTGACCCTTCATGTCTTCTCGGTAATACATCACCTGATCGCGGTCAACCGGCTCGTACTTCTGGCCCTCAACCGAATAGATTCCGATCTGCCGAAATAGCCCCTCCATACCAAAGGTACGCGCCTCATCAACCAAAATGGGAACTACCCGCGGGCCCAGGTTTTTATCCCGCAGCAACTGGGTGAGGCAGCGCACATAGGCCTGCGTGGTGGAGATCTCGCGACCCTCGGCTGTCGCCTCCAAGACCGGCGCAAACACATCGAGAGCCGGTACAGGTAATGCCTCATCAGCCTTCACACGTCGCGAGGGAAGATAGCCACCCAGTGCTTTGCGACGGTCATGCAGATACTTGATCTCCGGCGCATCGGGAGAAGGCGTCAGGAATGGCACGTTGGGTAACTCGGCATCCGATACCGGGATACCAAACCGATCGCGAAACTCTTTGATGACCTGGTCGTCGAGCTTCTTAGTCTGGTGAGCGGTATTGCGGCCCTCAGCCACCTTACCCATTCCAAAGCCCTTAATCGTTTTAACCAAGAGCACCGTGGGCTGACCCTTGTGACGAACGGCTGCAGAAAAGGCCGAATAAATCTTGTGGGGGTCGTGCCCGCCGCGGTTTAGGCGCCAGATATCGTCGTCTGACATGTTGGCCACCATCTGCAGCGCCTTGGGATGCTTGCCGAAGAAGTGCTTACGTACATAGGCCCCATCGTTGGCCTTGTAGTTCTGATACTCGCCATCGACGGTATCCATCATTATTTTCTTCAAAACACCTTCGTTGTCTTTGGCAAGCAACTCATCCCAGTAGCCTCCCCAGATGACCTTAATGACATTCCAGCCCGCACCACGAAAATCGCTCTCGAGCTCCTGAATAATCTTTCCGTTCCCACGCACCGGACCATCGAGCCGCTGCAGATTGCAGTTCACCACCATCACCAGGTTATCGAGCTTCTCGCGCGCGGCCAGACCAATCGCGCCCATCGACTCAGGTTCATCCATCTCGCCATCGCCACAAAACGCCCAGACCTTACGCTCGGCCGTATCGGCCAGCCCCCGTGCATGCATGTATTTCAAGAACCGTGCCTGGTAGATCGCCATGATCGGGCCCAGACCCATCGACACGGTCGGAAACTGCCAAAAATCGGGCATCAGCTGCGGATGGGGATAACTCGATAACCCCTTACCTCCAACCTCGCGTCGGAAGTTATTTAGCTGATCTTCAGACAAACGCCCCTCTAGGAAGGCCCGGGCGTAGATTCCGGGACTCGAATGCCCTTGGATGAAAAGCAGGTCGTGACCGCGTGGATGCTCCGGCCCCTTCCAGAAATGGTTAAAGCCGATTCCCAGCATGTTTGCAAGCGAGGCAAAGCTTGAAATATGTCCGCCCAAATCTCCATCGGCCCGGTTAGCTCGGACGACCATGGCCATGGCATTCCACCGCATCCATGACCGTAGACGCTCCTCGTACTCTAGGTTACCGGGGCAGTGTTCCTCACGCGCCGAAGGAATCGTATTTACATAGGCGGTATTGGCCGAAAAGGGAATGTAGCCGCCCGCGCGGCGCGTTTCATCAATAAGGGCCTCCACCAGAAACCGAGCCCGATCTGGCCCTTCTCGTGCAATGACGGCATCGAGCGCTTCGCGCCATTCGATCGTCTCCTGAGGATCGGTGTCAGCCTCAGTATTGATTTGCTGACTGACATGTGGGGGAAGCGTGGACATAAAGGCTCCTGAGATAAAAGAGGGTAGAGGCGACAGCCGAGCTGTGTATTGCTCAGATTGTCCCGGGCTAACTACCCCAGCGCAAGACAATTTCCGCTATGCGGCATAATATTTCACATAGAGAAATTCATTTAGGTCGTACACTTGGGCTTCTTACCATCCGCGCCCACTGCCAATGTATTTACGACTGCCTCGATGGTTTAGACCGTCCCAGAATCAGACAGAGCAGGAGCTCTCCCGAGAAATCGCTTTTCGGCGGGCTATGGAAGACGCTATGCCCACAGGCATGCGCACGATCGACTTAGAAGGGCGCATTACCTACGTAAACCCCGCCTTTTGTCGGATTGTCGGACTGTCTCAGGAGCGCCTTGTCGGTGCCCTTCCACCCTACCCCTACTGGCCCCCCGAGGAAGCTACGCAGCTGCGTCTCAATATCAAGCGCCTGCTCCTGGGCGAGATGCATCTGCTCAACACCCAGATCAATGTGATGCACCGAGACGGTCGGCGACTCATCTGCCGCATGTATACCTCGCCGCTGAGAGACGCGCATGGCAAGCAGGTGGGCTGGATGACATCCGTAACCGACATCACCGAACCAAGCCGAATCCGTGCCGAACTTGCCCAGGCGCAGGAGCGCTTCATCACGGTGTTGCAGTCTCTTGACTCCGCAGTATCCGTGGCGCCGCAAAATTCCGACCAGGAGCTTCTTTTTGCCAACGAGACCTACCGAAAATGGTTTGGCGACTCCCTCCAGGCGGGACACCGGCCCATGGCGGAGACCAGTCGCTCTCCCTGGGCTGACAGCCGGGAGTTCTTTAGCCCGAGCGTCCAGCGTTGGTTCGACGTACGGGTACGGAGCATCCAATGGGTTGACGGCCGGGTGGTACAACTGGTCGTTGCCACCGACATCACTCAGCGGCGCCTGGCAGAGCAAAACCAACGGCTGCAATACGAGCGTCTCGAGCAGACCTCACGCCTGATTAACATGGGCGAGATGGCCTCTTCCCTCGCCCATGAGCTTAACCAGCCACTTACTGCAATCGCCAACTACACCATGGGCGCGGTAGCCAGGGTACGAGCAGCACAGGCCCGTGGCGAGCATCTCTCCTGCGAAGACCTTGAAGAAATGCTCTCAAAGACAGCCCGCCAGGCCGAACGCGCCGGCCAGGTCATTCGCCGCATCCGCGGATTTGTGAAGCGTAGTGATCCGATCCGTAAATTTGTCGATCCCACCGCGATTGTTGCCGAGGCAGTAGGTCTCGCAGAGATAGATGCACGCGCGCTTGGCATGCGGATCATTCAGCAGATTGATCCGGCACTTCCAGCCATCTTTGTGGATCCGATTCTGATTGAACAGGTCTTGCTCAATCTCATTAAAAACGGGCTAGAGGCGATGCGGCAGACCAGCCAGAAAGACCTCGATATTCGGGTGAGAACCCTTGATGACCAGATCCTCTTTGCCGTCACTGACAACGGCCCCGGTGTTGTGCCAGAGATCAAAGAGCGGCTATTCGACTCGTTTTACACAACCAAGGCGGAGGGCATGGGTATGGGGCTCAACATCTGTCGCTCCATCATTGAATCTCACCAGGGCCGCCTCTGGTTTGAAGACAATCCTCAGGGGGGCAGCAGCTTCCGGTTTACACTGCCACTTCAGGCAACGCCGCAGCCTACCGATGAGGCCGCAAAACCCCAAAATGCAATGGAGACCAGGCAATGACCGAAATGGTGTACGTGGTAGACGATGACGAGGCCGTGCGCGACTCTCTGCGCTGGCTTCTGGAGGGCAATGGGTTTCGAGTCTCCTGCTTCGATTCTGCAGAGCGGTTTATCAGCAACCTTCCGATGGTCCAGTCGCATAGGGCCTGCCTCATTCTCGATGTACGCATGCCAGGCATGACCGGGACAGAACTGCATGAGGAACTCATTGAACGCGGTATCACTATGCCCCTGATTTTTATCACGGGACACGGCAGCGTCCCCATGGCCGTGGACAGCATGAAAAAGGGCGCTGTGGATTTTCTGGAAAAACCTTTTAACGACGCCCAGCTTTGCGCCCTGGTTGCTGCGGCTCTCGAAAAGTTGCGCGATGGCGAAGAAAAGACACTCGGATCTAAGAGAGCTAAGGAACTTCTAGAGCGTCTTACCCCACGAGAGCAACAGGTACTGGAACGTATCGTTGCTGGCCGGCTTAACAAACAGATTGCCGACGACCTGAATATCAGCATCAAAACGGTTGAGGCGCATCGGGCAAACATAATGGACAAAATCGAGGCGCGCACGATGGCAGACCTCATGAAGACCGCGTTGGCAGCGCAAGAAGCGTAAGTGCTATACTCTTGCGGCTTAGAGATATGCGGCTGTAGCTCAGTTGGATAGAGTACCTGGCTACGAACCAGGGGGTCGTGGGTTCGAATCCTGCCAGCCGCGCCAATTAAAAAGGGAATCAGAGTTTCTGATTCCCTTTTTTAATCGCGAATGGCATCTCTACCGACGAATAGAAGTCTCTCCAATCGTTTTCAGGAGACCCTTACCTAGAGCAGTATTGTCTTCAGAGCCACCCTCGGCGGGTTCTAGCTCTCGAGGAGACTGCGAAGCATCCATGCAGTCTTTTCGTGTACGTCAAGGCGCTGGGTAAGAAGATCGGCCGTTGGCTGATCATTTGCCTTTTCAACCAACGGAAAAATACTTCGCGCGGTCCGTGCAGTTGCCTCTTGAGCGACTACAAGGTATCGAACCATCTCCATGGCCTTTGGTACACCACCAACTTCTTTAATGGATGCGAGCTTTGCGTATTCGGCATAGGTACCTGGCGCCGGATGGCCAAGCGCCCGTATACGCTCTGCAATAAGATCTAAGGCTGTCCACTGTTCTGTGTATTGCTGCATAAACATCATGTGCAGCGTATTGAACATCGGACCCGTTACATTCCAGTGAAAATTGTGGGTCTGCAGATAAAGGGTGTAACTATCAGCCAAGAATCTCGAGAGGCCTTTCGCAATCTTTGCCCGATCAGTATCAGAAATACCAATATTGATGCCTTGGGCAGGCGGTTTAGCGGCCATAGGTAAATCCTCCGTAAAAAATTCTTTACTCTACCGTCGCAGAATAGCGCTTCGCGCTTACCTTCGGCTTGAGCATACTCGGACGCACCTTACTCAAATTGATGTTGTTAAGGTCGTAGGAAAACGAATCGTGCTGCTTTGCCTGGTTACGCAACGCCTCTGTTTTTTGGAGCATCTCAGACGAGTGAACCCAGACGTCTAAATCGACAACCGAGTAGCGCCACATTAAGAATGCGGCAACCACGCCCATAGGCAAAAACCAGGCAACGAACATCACGAGAAGGGTGATCTCAGCAAATTCCATGCACGGATGGTAAGGGGTTCTACGCCATTTGGCTAGGCCTCAAGGTAGACTGAGGCCCCATGGATACTGCCGAAATTATTCAGACTATTGCGGTCTACGCCCTACCGGTGCTTCTGGCCATCACGCTGCACGAGGCGGCCCACGGGTACGCAGCCCGATTGTTTGGAGACGACACCGCCTGGCTGGCCGGAAGAATCAGCGTCAACCCCCTTCGGCACGTCGACCCACTAGGCACCATCGTGATGCCCATTGCTATTTATTTCCTTACCCAGGGCGCCTTCCTCTTCGGCTACGCCAAGCCGGTACCCGTCAACTTCAACGCCCTGCACCATCCTAAGCGAGACATGATCTGGGTGGCACTCGCAGGACCGGGCGCCAATCTTGCTCAGGCTTTTTTCTGGGGCATCGGCTATGTGCTGCTTAGAGGCCTAGCTATCGAAGAGCCTTTCCTCATACAGACCTTCCAAGCCGGCGTATTCGTAAATGTGATCATGATGGTGTTTAACTTACTTCCCCTTCCTCCTATGGACGGAGGTCGTGTTCTAGTGGGCTTACTGCCCTGGCGTGCGGCGATTGCTGTCTCTCGTATCGAGCCGTATGGGTTTTTTATTCTGCTCGCACTCCTTCTTCTGGGGCTCGTCTCAGAGTTCTGGATGCAGCCCCTTATGGCACTGAGCTTTAGCCTGCTCGACGGGCTACTCTCCCCCCTGCGATGGCTGCTGCTTCCTGGGCAGGGTAACTAGTTATTCCCACATGGTGTCCCACATAACAAGACTTCTGTAGGACTGCAGAAAGGCAATGGGTAACCAGGAAAGAATACTTATTACCGGAGCTGGAGTTGCTGGGCTAACCTGTAGCCTTGCCCTTGCCCAAGCGGGTAGACCTGTTCAGCTTTTGGAACAGGCTGCAGGCCCCTCGCACGAAGGTGCAGGTCTGCAACTCGGGCCCAATGTCACTGCAAGACTACGTACTCTGGGCCTGCTTGACGCACTCCAGCCTCTGGCCGGGCAGCCTCAGGCCCTTCGCTTACGGCGACTCAGCAGCCATGCCACGCTCGCGCGACTGCCGCTTGGGCCCGTATTCACTGCCCGCTACCATGGTGCGCCGTACCTCACGGTACACAGAGCAGACCTTATCAAGGAATTGTTATCGGCCAATCTGGCGGTAGGCGTACAGCCGCAGTGGTCGACGCGCATCGAACATGTGCGGCAGACCGACCGCGAGGTGCAGGTACGCACCCAGTCGGGCCAGGTACTCCGCGCCGATGCTCTCCTTGGCGCCGATGGGATCTGGAGCCGCTGTCGTCTCGCCGTGCCGGCGGCGCTGAATAATCCACCTCGTCCTGTAGGACAGATTGCCTTTCGCGGCCTTATCAAGGACACAAGCCGGGTTCCCGCCCAACTGCTCGACGAGGTTACCGTATGGACACGGCCCGGGCTGCATCTGGTGGGCTACCCGCTACGGGCGGGTCACGCCTACAACCTCGTAGCCCTCTGTCCGATACCGCGTGACTGGCAGACGGCAAGCCAGGGATGGGGGCAGCCTCTTCCAGAGGCGGTACTAAAATCCTTCGAGTCCAAGACCCACAAGACTGTGCAGTCATTGCTGTCTATGGCCACGCCGTGGCATGCCTGGGCTATGCAAGCAAACGCGCCACTGGCATCGGCGGAGGCCATGCAACTTGGCCGCGTCATTCTTCTTGGTGATGCAGCACATGCTTTACGTCCGCATCTGGCCCAAGGCGCAGGAATGGCGATTGAAGATGCCCACTGCCTCGCAACGACTATTCTTCAGTCCGATGCGCCATTACACATACGGCTATCCCAAGCCGCACAAGACCGCTGGCAACGTAACGCAGAGGTGCAGCGTGCCTCTGCACGTAACGGAAAGTTGTTTCAGATGCAGGCGCCCTGGGTCTGGGCAAGAGACCTTGCCCTTCGGCTGCTGGGCCCCCAACTTATGGACCAGCCATGGCTATATTCTCGTTAATGCTATGCGAACAGATTCTCACAACGTATTGAAAACCTGTGCTTAAATTAGAGGAATTGAGAAACGCGATATACGCTACGCACCAAATAAAAAGTGAGGATTGCGTATGACAAACAGTACCGATTCACCATCCCTTGCGATTGCAGAACTCACAATGCTTCGTCAGGTCTTTGCGGAAGACACTGTCTCAGAGGGTCTCAAGGCACTTGCAACCGGCCTGAGCATGTTTTTTAGCGCCCACGTCGAATGGGCCACCGCAGAAGCAATCGATCAGGCCAGTGAAATATCAAACACCACCCAAATAGAATGGGTAGAGATTGGTGGGCAGATGCTCGGCTGTCACTTTGTGCGAGAGGAGCCACTATCGGTTGCCCAGCGACGACATGCACGTCTCATTATTGACATAGCAACAAGATGGTTCAACAGTCTCGCGACGATTGATCATATAACTGGCCAACTTGAAAAGTCAGCCTACGTTGATTCATTAACTGGCCTTGCTAATCACCGTTACTTTAAAGAAGCACTCACCCGATCAATCGCCCGGTCTAGCAGATCAAATCTCATGTTGGCTGTACTACACGTCGACCTCATAGGCTTCAAGCAGATCAATATGCAACTCGGTGACGATATCGGTGACGAACTCCTGTTTTCCCTAGCCGAACAGCTAAAACGTCTCGTCCGGACAGACGATATCGTTGCCCGTATAGGCCCGGACGAGTTCATGATTCTTCTTAATCAGGTTGGAAACCAGGAGAACGTATCAAGAATCGTCGAACGTTTTGAGAACTGCTTCGCGACTCCGCCTATCCCCACACACCTATGGAAAGGCGCTCGAATTGGCATTGCATCCTACCCACTAGATGCCCAGGATACAGACGCCCTCATACAAGCCGCTCGCTTAGCTATGGAATCAACCAAAGACTCCGATCACGCGGCCCACGCCTATTTCAACGAGTTACCCATTGATACCGACTAACAAAACTTCTGTAGTCGGATATAGAGGTGGGTATGCCCGAATATGGGTTCCTGTCATTGATGACCTAGCCCCCAGCTATGACGATGCAGTCATACGTAAGATTTCCAATACCCTTCTTAGTCGCATACAGGGTTTCCTTCGTAAGGAGTCCACCGAATATATTCATGGACTCTGGAAGGTGGAACGCATCGATCAGCTTGGCTATGGCATGTTCGAGGTGGCCCTTGATGACCGCGTATCGAGAAAGACTTGGGTTCACTGGCTCGAGAGTCTGCGCCACCATATCGAGAAGCCCCTGAGGCCCAAGGCACTTTCATTTGTCATCCATCCGAGGCTACGGGTTGGTTTAGACATCTCAACGAAGCGCACAAATACGGCCTTAGGGATAAGAGCCCAGTCAGCGCTCAAGGCCTGCACGCAGGCTCGGCCTATAGTTATTTATCAGCCAGAGGCCCAGCGTAAAAAGGTCCATCATATCCAGCTCGAATCGGAGATTCGGAGCGGGCTAAGAAAAAACGAGTTCATCAGTTATTTCCAGCCGAAAATTGATCCTCAGACGCAGAAAATCGCTGGTGCCGAAGCACTGGTTCGGTGGCATCGGCCAGGCCACGGCACGATGTTTCCAAAAGAATTTATTGATGTAGCCGAGCAATCGGAACTCATCCACGAAATTGGGACTGCGGTTGCCGACCAGACCGTCGACCTTCTAACCAGGTTATCAAAAAAGAACAAAGAGGTTCCGATATCAATCAATCTCTCCGACGGCGACATTGATCACGATTCAAAAATTATTGCATTAGGGCGAAAGCTCGTCGAGCGTCGGCTAAATATGCAGATGGTGTCTTTTGAGGTCTCTGAGAAAATCGTTGCGCTCGACGACAGCCGTCACCGCGCTTTTTTTAAGCTAATTGATAAGCAAGGATTTGAGCTTGCGCTTGATGATTTTGGTACTGCTTATTCCAGCCTCGCCAGGCTTACGTATCTTCCGGTTCGCGAGATTAAGCTTGATCGGAGCTTCCTAAAGCAGGCGAAGGCTTCAACGAAGGGGCTTAAACTTCTAATCTCCACCGCAAAGATGCTACTTCTTAGTGACTATCGGGTCACCCTCGAGGGAATCGAACGTGCTAAGGAGTTGCGTATATTGAAGCTCCTTCCAGGATGCCTTGCGCAGGGCTTCTTCTTCTCGCCGGCTCTGCCAGCCCACGAGCTTGAGAGGCTACTATGAATAGGCGCTTGATACTCGCGAGCGTCTTCCTTCCTTTGCTTCTGTCGGCACCTATACCTGCAATCTCCCAGACGGTGGAATGTTCCGCCAATTCCGCAGATAAACGAGGCACTGTGAGACTGAGCGTTGCTATTGTCCCGCAACTGCCCCCACTAGAGCTTTTCAAACGCTGGAGCCCAGTACTGCAAATGGTAAGTGCGAATACAGGACTCTGCTTTCAGCTTGTCATTCCGAAGAGCATTCCGGAGTTTGAGGCACTATTTCTAAAAGGTGAACCAGATATCGTCTTCCTTAATCCCTACCACCAGGTTATGGCCAACGAGGCACAGGGTTACATGCCTATGCTCGCTGACAATAAGCCCCTTACCGGCATTATCGTCGTTCGCAGGGATAGTACAGTTCAAGGCATCAAGGATCTCAATAAACAAACCATCGCCTTCCCAGCACCAAATGCGTTTGCAGCGTCGCTTTTGCTACGGGCGATTCTTACAGAGTCTAAGATTGATTTCCGTGCTCAGTATGTCCAGACGCACAGTAACGTCTACAGAACGGTAGCTGCTGGGACTGTAGTAGCTGGCGGTGGAGTCAACAACACACTTGCCAGAGAACCACTCGCACTTAGAGAAGAACTTCGTGTTCTCTACGAATCACCTGGGTTTCGCTCCCACCCAGTGTCTGCACACCCTCGCGTACCTCCCAAGGTAAGACAAGCATTTTCGAATGCAATCTTTCAGTTGGCCCGCTCCGAAGAGGGCAAAAAACTCCTAAATCAGGTCCAACTCCCAGACCCGACACCGGCCACACACCGCGAAGACTACGCTCCTCTAGAGCGGCTTGGCGTTCAAAGGTTCGTTACGTCTGATAACTAGATGGCTAAGCGCGAATCTGCCGAGAGGTCGAACAGAGCGCTCGTTTCATCCGGGTATTTTCTTCAGACAGCCCTTCTTCTCGCGTTTTCTACAGTACTCATGCTTGCAGCGGGCGCCTACTGGATCAGTTACCAGGCAAAGGCCACACTTGATGCACAAGAGCGAGAAAATCGAAATGCACTTGCAGTAGGTCTGGGTCTTGCCGTGACAGAGTCACTCGCATTGAATGACCCAGGCGCCATTGAATCACGACTCATCCAGGCCTTAGCAAACCAGAATATTCAAGATGCGGTTGTAACCGATCGGGTCGGCAACATTCTGGCCTTTGTAAAAGCTACCGATCAAGGGCCACAGCCGATCTTTAATCAGCAGAAAATTAGCCGCTTACCACCAGTGGGTTTTCAGACCTATGAGGAAACAAAAGACGACCGAGTCTATCAACGTTGGCAAGAAATTGAAGCGGGTGGGCCTATTGGATGGTTAAGAATAACTACCACCGACGAGCGCACTCGAAAGTCTGTTACGACACTGGGTCAAAAGATACTTGCCCTCGCTGCGCTAACCGCTGCAGCCATGCTTACGGCATTTGGCCTGATTCTTAGACGTGCCTATCGGGCTATTTCGACCCACGAAAGCCGACTGAGCCAGAGTAACCTCATGCTCAGCGACGCTGCAAACCGCGACCCTCTCACCCAGTTAGGAAATCGCTCGGCACTCAACCAGGCCCTTCAGACTTTTGTATTGAGGGCAAGTGAATCAGGTGCTGGATTCGCACTGTGCTTTATTGACCTTGATGGCTTCAAACTCGTTAACGATATCCATGGCCATAAGACAGGCGATGAGGTGTTGAGAGTCGTTGCACAACGTATTAAATCGACTGCACGGGAAAGCGACTTCGCCGCAAGGCTGGGTGGCGACGAATTCGTTTTGCTCGTTGGAGATATCGATAACGTTTCAGAACTGGGCCCTGTATTTAATCGGCTCATGCGTGCAGTTTCGGAGCCGATAGCACTTAGTGGCCTTTCCATTACTATCGGCTTGAGCATCGGCGCCAGTATCTTTCCGAAGGACGGCGCCACGGCGGAGCTACTGCTCTCACACGCAGACGAGGCAATGTATCGCGCCAAAAAATCTGGTGGGCAACAAGTGGCTGTATGGTAAGGAAATAAGCCAACCGTCAGCCCTACGGGCCATCTTCACAGCGCCGAAGACCGTCTCGTCATTAGTTAATTCACGCGCTATTTACGTGGCAGGCCAGATCATCCTCTCCCTGTGATAGGGGCAATCCTGCAGAATCTTTGGCCAATGCAACATTGAAGTCACGAGGCAGTGGTACATCGTTTTTCACGGCCAAGACCTCTGCCATGACACTCACCGCAATCTCCGCCGGTGTCTTGCTACCGATATAAATGCCAATCGGGCCGCGCAGGCGGGCCAGCCCGTCTTCGGTCTGATCGAAATGCTCGATGAGGCGCTGCTTACGCTGCGCATTGTTTCGCCTCGATCCAATAGCTCCAATGTAGAACGCATCGGTCTGCAGGGCCTCCAGCAGGGCCAGATCATCAAGCTTCGGGTCATGGGTGAGCGCCAGTACACAGGTGCGCTGATCAGGGCGAAAGGCCTTCACCAGATCATCCGGCCAATCATTCACCAGCGTAACACCGGGCACAGACCATGCCGAGCGATACTCATCACGTGGATCGCAGACGGTGACCGAAAACCCGTTGAATATCGCCATGGTGGCGAGGTATTCGGTCAGCTGTCCGGCTCCGATCAGCAGCATTCGATACTGGGGGCCAAAGGTATTGACAAGGCGTAACTCATCAATAGCCAAAAGGCTTGGTGAATCACAGGCCTCAAGCGTCACTGCACCCGTGGTTAATAGGGTGGTGCGCTTCATTAGCTGGCCCTTCTCTAGAGCCGCTACCAGTGCCTCAAGCTGATTGGCTTCAGGGTTGAACTCAAGTAGCAGCTCGAGGGTTCCACCGCAGGGCAGACCAAAACGATGGGCCTCATCTGCGGTGATGCCATAGCGCAGGCGTCGCGGGGGGCCCTCAATATCTTGAGTCGGTGCGCCCTTTTGGTCTTTAGACACGCGTGACTGAGAAAACTGACGAATAAGGTCGTCCTCAATACAGCCGCCTGAGACCGAACCGACCACAGCACCGGCTTCCGAGAGCGCCATAATCGACCCCACGGGCCTAGGAGAACTGCCCCAGGTACGAATGACGGTAGCCAATAGCGCCCGCTTTCCTTCGCTGCGCCAGGCCTTCAGGGTCTGAAGAACAATCAGGTCGAGATTTTCCATACCGAGCCCGCCATATAAAGGACTACCACTTCTGCCGCTATACCGAGGGCGGCGTTGAGAAGATCACTGCCGCGGCTGCGGCCGCAACGACCAGAAACCATGCCCAGCGGGGGATCGTGCTCCAGATGGAAGGCGACGCAGAGGATGGCTGTGCCCCCTCAGCACTCTTCTCCTCTGATGCACCCTGGGTACCCAATCGCTCGGCCAAGGCCGCCTCAAACCGCTTAAAGAAATCTTCGGCAAGCGACTTCGCGGCCGCGTCGATCAGGCGCTGGCCCACCTGGGCAAGCTTGCCCCCCACCTGAGAGGAGACCTCATAGACGAGCATGACGCCCTCGGCGTTAGGCTCAAGACGCACCTTGGAGCTCCCCTTCCCGAATCCGGCCACACCACCCTGAGCCTCAAAGTGCAAGACATAGGAGACGGGCGGATTCACCTCATCGAGTGTGACCTTGCCAGAAAACTTCGCAGACACGGGACCAATCTTGATCGAGACACCAAGGGCATAGGCCAACTCGCCCGTGGCTTCAAAACGATCGCAGCCCGGAATACAGGCCTTTAAGATCTCTGGGTCGTTGAGTGCCTGCCAGGCTTGATCTGCGGTGGCGCGAAGCTGCCGATTTCCCTGCATCTGCATAAATCATCCTCTCTTAAGAAGGCGTTGTAGTCCGTCGGCCAGCTCTTCTAGCCGTGACAGATTGTGGACCGCGAGCATGGCATGCGACTGACGGGCGAGAACACTTGCTCCGCCGGCCAGGGGTGCATACCCATCGAACCGCAGCAATGGATTGAGCCAGACCAACCGATGGCTCTGCCGATGTAGCCATGATAATTCGGTTTCAAGAGCACCGAGGTCTCCGGTATCTAGGCCATCGGAGATGACTAACACCAGGCTACGCCGACCGATGACCGCGCGTCGGTGTTCTGTACGCAGTGTGCGAAGGCTATCGGCCATGCGGGTTCCGCCTGCAAAGTCGGGAATCGCGCGTGCGGCCTCGATAATCATGTCATCGGGATCTGCGCAACGAAAAGCCGGTGTCAGGTCGGTGAGCTGACTGCCAAAGGCAAAGACCCGTCGTGAGATGCCTCGGGTGGCCGCATGCAAGAAGGCGAGAAGCATGCGGGCATAGCGTTCCATAGAGCCGGAAATATCAACCAGAATAAGTACCGGGAGTGGGCGAAGCCGAGGGATACGGGCGGGCAGATCAATCATTTCTCCGCCTGTGCGGGCTGCGCGACGCATGCAGGCGGCCCAATGCAATGCGCCCGCACCTGAACCAGCCATGCGACGTCGGCTCGGCCACAACGGAACAGGCAGAGGAATCTGGGTCGCCAGCTGCTGCACGAGCCTAAACTCACTGGCACTGAGCATCTCGAAGTCGGCCGTACGCAGTCTCTGACTATCACTCATCGACATGGCGGCGTCTAGACGATGCTCCTCCTTCGGAGGCGAACGGTCTGGCCCGGAGGCTACAGGTGGCGAAGACAAGGCCTCTTGGCTGCGGGGCCTGCGCCTTACACTGTTTTGCTGGGCCTTAGACACAGGCAGCAGCTGGGCCATGAGCTGCTTGGCGATTTCTGGGTTTCGAAACATCGCCTCAAAAAGCTCATGAAAGACGATGCGGTCCTGCTCTCGGCTCACCAGAACAGACTCTAAGGCCCACCGAAGGTCGTCTCTGTTCCCTAGTGCAATCGCCTGCGCCGCACGCAGGCCCAGGCTAATGCGGGCAGAGTCTACGGGGAGACCGGCTCGGCGCAAGAGGCGGCCAAAGCCCACAATGTTTTCAGCCAGCTTGCCCGACCGGGCATCGCCCAGCGCGGAGAGGGCCATAGACTAAGCCGCCTTCTCCGGAGCCAATAGCTCCTGCATCAGGGGCTCCAGCGCAGCGACATCTTCTTTCTGTTTGAAGAGCACCCCCGAGGTGGACTCCACCACTTCCGGATCTAAATGCAGAGTATCAAGGGCCACCAATGCCTTGGCCCACTCGACCGACTCGGCAATGCCAGGCACTCGTACAAAGGCATCGGCATAGGGGCGGCTGCGCAGCCGATGCACAAATTGAGCTACTTGTTGACTGAGCTGTTCAGAGGCCTGGGGTACTTGTCGACGCACAATGGAGAGTTCCCGATCACGGTCGGGATAGTCCATGTAATGAAAGAGGCAACGCCGCTTCACGGCGTCGTGCAGATCGCGGGTACGGTTGCTGGTGAGAAAGGTAATGGGCAGGGCCTGGGCCGAGACTGTACCAAGCTCAGGAATACTGACCTGATACTCACCCAAGTACTCGAGCAAGAAGGCCTCAAAGGGCTCATCGGCGCGGTCTACTTCATCGATCAATAAGACAACCCCAGGGGCTGGCGCCTGCAGCGCCCTTAAAAGCGGGCGGGCCACCAGATACTGCGGGCTATAGATCTGCCGCTCGATGTCTTGGGGCGCCTCTCGGTCCTGGGCCAGCCGAAGATGCAGCAACTGGGCCGCATGATTCCACTCATAGAGGGCATCACGCTGCTCAAGCCCGTCATAGCATTGGAGCCGAACAAGGCTGCGCCCAAGCACGCGCGAGACCGCCTTGGCGAGTTCGGTCTTCCCCACACCCGGCTCCCCCTCGAGAAGCAGGGGCCTGCCAAGTGCTACCGCGAGGTGCAGCGCGGTGGCAGTTCTGCGGTCTGCAAAGTAGCCCTGCGCCTCGAGCGCGGTGACCCAGTCGGATATGGAGACAGGCGACGCAGGGGGCGCTGGAGGCGCTAGATTCATGCGAGCGCCGCCGCCACCGCCCTCTGGGTCTGAACGCTGATGAGTGCAGCGCGATACTCGGCTGATGCGTGAATGTCTCCATTGAGGTCTGAGGCGTCTATC
This sequence comes from Pseudomonadota bacterium, assembly GCA_046047535.1. GTDB lineage: Bacteria > Pseudomonadota > Gammaproteobacteria > Burkholderiales > Burkholderiaceae_A > Hahnella. Next base: position 13,099 of record JBJOHS010000089.1, on the reverse strand, counting down.
GACACACCCTCTACAGCCTTCGGTGAGAAGTCTTTAGAAAGGGCGGCCTCAAGGCCGGAATGACGAAACACGCCGTTACCCGCACCAGTAATGGCCACCCGCACGCCAGAGGCAAATTGCGCCACGAAGACACCCACTAGCGCGTAGCGTGAGGCGGGCTGCTTGAACTTTGCGTAGGCGGCCCGCTGTGGCCTCGGAAAGCTCACCGCAGTAATGAGTTCTCCGGGCTCTAGCGCTGTGGCATAGAGGCCCTGAAAAAAGCCATCGGCCGCGATGGCTCGGCGGTTGGTGCGAATAGTGGCCCCCAGAGCAAGTACCGCGCTGGGATAACAGGCCGCCGGATCATTATTGGCCACAGACCCCCCAATAGTGCCCATGGCCCGCACCTGCTTATCACCAATGCCATTGGCCAAGGCCGCCAGCGAAGGAATATTTTTATTCACGTCGGCATGGCCCGCGACCTCCTGGTGCCGGGTCATGGCCCCGATCACGACAGCATCTCCATCCATACAGATGCCTTGAATCTCGGATACCGCAGAGAGGTCAACAAGTTTCTCGGGCTGGGATAAACGCTGCTTCATGGCCGCAATGAGGGTCTGGCCTCCAGCCAGAGCCTGCCCGCCACCCGCCACCTGCGAGACCGCGTCTGCCAGCGACTTTGGCTTCTCATAGTCAAAACGGTACATATCGATGTTCTCCTAAATTTTTTGTAATGTGCACACCGAACTTACGCTGCAACGCGCGCCTGCTGCACGGCAGACCAGACCCGACTGGGGCTCGCAGGCATATCCAGCTCTTTGACCCCCAGAGGCGCCAGGGCATCGAGCACCGCATTCATAACTGCAGGGGGAGATCCAATGGCGCCTGCCTCGCCGCAGCCCTTGGTGCCCAAGGGATTTACCGTGCAGGGGGTGCAGACATGCCCGATGGTGAACTGCGGAAAGTCATCGGCCCGCGGCATGGCGTAGTCCATATAAGACCCCGTGAGTAGCTGGCCCGACTCTCGATCGTAGACGCAGTTTTCTATGAGAGCCTGGCCAATGCCTTGGGCCAAGCCTCCATGAACCTGCCCCTCGACAATCATCGGGTTGATCAGGGTTCCAAAATCATCAACGGCAGTAAACCGATCGACCCGTACCTCACCCGTCGCCGGATTAACCTCCACTTCGCAGATATACGTGCCCGCAGGGAACGTGAAGTTCGTGGGGTCGTAGAACGCGGTCTCGTTTAGGCCAGGTTCGAGTTTGTCTAGCGGATAGTTGTGTGGCACATAGGCCGTTAAGGCCACCTGGGCAAAGGCAATCTTCTTGTCGGTACCCTTTACCGTGAACTCACCATTGGCAAAGTCGATATCGGCATCGCTGGCCTCCAAGAGATGGGCCGCGATCTTTTTGGCCTTCGACTCAATCTTATCGAGGGCCCGCATAATGGCCGCGCCACCCACAGAGATAGACCGCGACCCGTAGGTACCCATGCCAAACGGCACCCGCCCCGTGTCACCATGGACGATATCCACGTTCTCTACAGGAATGCCAAGGCGCGCTGCAACCACCTGGGCAAAGGTGGTCTCGTGACCCTGACCATGGCTATGCGAACCGGTAAATACGGTGACACTGCCCGTGGGGTGCACACGTACCTCTCCGCACTCGAAGAGCCCTGCTCGCGCGCCGAGCGCCCCCGCAATATTTGACGGAGCGATACCGCAGGCCTCGATGTAACTCGAGTAACCAATACCACGCAGGAGTCCCTTGGCCTCAGTCGCCTTCTTTCGTGCGTCAAATCCGGCAACATCGGCCATGACCTTGGCCTTATCCATACACGCGTGGTAATCACCAATGTCGTACTGCAGCGCCACCGGCGTCTGGTACGGAAACTCGGTAATAAAGTTGCGCTTGCGAATCTCGTCTTGGCCAAGGCCCATTTCCCAGGCGGCCCGGCTCACAATGCGCTCTAGCAGATAGGTAGCCTCGGGCCGACCTGCGCCGCGATAGGCGTCAACCGGCGCGGTGTTGGTAAACCAGGAGTCCACCTCCACATAGACCTGCGGGGTGGTGTACTGCCCCGCAAGCAGGGTGGCGTACAGAATGGTGGGCACACAGGTGCTAAAGGTAGAGAGGTAGGCCCCTAGATTGGCATCGGTATGCACCCGAAGTGCGAGAAACTTGCCGTCTTTGTCCATGGCGAGCTCGGCATGGCTCACATGATCGCGGCCATGGGCATCGCTTAAGAAAGACTCAGACCGCTCGGCGGTCCACTTAATAGACCGATTCAGTTTCTTAGCTGCCCAGGTAACGCAGACGTCTTCGGCATAGAGATAGATCTTCGAACCAAACCCACCGCCCACGTCCGGAGCAATGACACGTACCTTATGCTCGGGAAGTCCCATGACAAACGCGGTCATCAGGAGCCGCTCCACGTGCGGGTTCTGGTTTGATACGTAGAGCGTGTATTCCTCGCTGGCCCGGTTGTAACTTCCGATGGCTGCCCGCGGCTCCATGGCGTTTGGAATGAGGCGGTTGTTTACGAGGTCGAGCTTCGTAATATGTGCCGCCGTCTGGAACACGGCATCGACAGCAGCCTTATCACCAATCGCCCACTTGTAGCAGTGGTTGTCGGGGGCCGCGTCGTGTACCACCGGTGCGCCCGCCTTCTGGGCATCACGGACATCCACCACCGAAGGAAGGACATCGTATTCGACCTGCAGCAGTTCTGCCGCGTTCTTGGCCTGCTCGTAGGTCTGGGCGACGACCATGGCGACATGGTCGCCGACATAGCGCACCTTTTCTTGGGCGAGAATGGGATGGGGCGGCTCTTTCATGGGCTCGCCGTTGATGCTTGTAATGAGCCAGCCACATGGCAGGCTGCCGATTTTGTCGGCCGCCACATCTTGACCATCGAAGACCGCGAGCACACCTTCGGCCGCAAGAGCCGCCGCCTTATCGATCTTTTTGATGGCTGCATGGGCGTGGGGAGAACGCACAAAGACCGTATAAGCCATGTTCTGCATGGCCACATCGTCGGTGTACTGGCCTGCTCCAGTAAGAAACCGAACGTCTTCTTTACGAAGAACGGACTCACCAATGTGGGGAAGTGTTGCAAAGTCGGAAGCACCCATGATCTTGTCTCCTGTAGGAAATGATCGTGCGGAAGGAAATTTGGCGATACAGATCTAGAACAAACCTACGCGCGCATTGCGGTGGCACCCTGCTGCACAGCACGCACAATGTTTTGATACCCCGTACAGCGACAGAGATTGCCTTCGAGGAGCTCGCGTATCTCAGATTCGCTGGCATTCGGATGCTTTTTGCAGAGATCGACTGCACTCATCACCATGCCCGTTGTGCAGAATCCACACTGCAGCCCGTGGCAGTCTTTAAATGCCTGCTGCATCGGGTGCAGGGTGCCATCTGCCGCAGCCAGGCCTTCTATGGTGGTGACGTCTGCGCCGGCAGCCTGGGCCAGCAAGACGTTGCATGACTTCACCGCGTTGCCGTTCATCATCACCGTACATGCACCGCACTGGGCAGTGTCGCAGCCCACATGGGTGCCAGTAAGCTGAAGATGCTCGCGTAGCGCCTGAACCAACAATGTGTGTGGCGGGGCATCGAGGGAAACCTTGCGGCCATTAACCGTGAGTTCAACTTTCATGGAGCGCTCTCCTCTTTCTAGAAATCAAACCCCGATATTCGAACCCCGTACCAAAGAACACAATGAGGTTTAACGATAGGTTCCTGAGTAAGGGGGTCTTTTACGTTGCCTATCGGTGCCGCACTCCGCTACGCTGCACCGCAGCGTAAGCACTCTGCCCTCGGCCCTGGCCTCCAAGGCCCCATCGCAGGGCGCCTCATCGAAGAGGCACCACGGTTAGTCCGCGGCGGTCAATTCGCAGCCCGCCACCGCGCAATGCGCCAGGTACAAAGGACCAGTCCGGCAAGACCCAGCGATAGCGGCCAGAGGGCAGCGCTGTGCAGCCCGGAAGATGGGTATGTCCATGGACCAGAACTTCTGCGCCGTGACGATGCAAGGCGGCGTCCGCCTCCTCCGGTACAACATCCATCAGAGCCATGGGCTTCTCAGTTTTTTCTTGTTCACTGCGTGCGCGCAGCGCACGGGCAGTTTCTAGACGCTCTGCGAGCGGGCGAGAGAGAAAACGCCTCTGCCAGGCCTCCGACCGGGCCTGCGAACGCCAGAGCTGATAATCGGTATCAGCCGTGCAGAGCTCGTCACCGTGACACAGAAGCGCCGGGCCCGCGGCGAGCCCCGGATGCGAGAGGGCGACAAACGGGGCCAGCACTACGGCAGAGAGCCGCTCGCAGAGCGTTGGGCCGATAAGAAAGTCGCGGTTTCCTACCAGAAGGCCAACTTGTACGGGCCGATCTGGCCGGGCCCGACGCAACTCTGACAGGCAATCGGCCAGCATCTTCCACGCGGGGGGCACATCTGCTGGCGCCTTAGCGGACATCTGGTCGTCACCGACCCACGCATCAAACACATCACCAAGCAGCAGGATCCAGCTTGTGCGCTGGCCCTCATGGCTTAACCACCGAACAAAGCCCTCGGTACGGGCTGGTTCGGCGTCGTCCAGATGCATATCAGAGCAGAGCAGGACGCTGTCTGCCCCCTGAAGGGTGAGCGCAGAAACGCCACCCACGGCAGCTGTTACTTCGCCTCGGCCTTCTGAATAACGATGGGGTCAACCGGCACGTCGGCATGAAAGCCTTTATTGGCTGTCTTCACCTTCGCGATCTTATCGACCACCTCTTTGCCTTCCACCACCGTGCCAAAGACCGCATACCCCCAGCCACTGCCTGTAGGTGCCTTGAAATTTAGAAAGGCATTGTCGGCCACATTGATGAAAAACTGGGCTGTCGCCGAATGCGGATCACTGGTTCGGGCCATGGCAACTGTGTAGGGGTCATTCTTCAGGCCGTTACTCGCCTCATTTTCGATGGGGTCTTGGGTGGGCTTCTGGCTCATCTTTTCATCAAAGCCACCGCCTTGAATCATGAATCCATCAATCACCCGATGAAAAATCGTTCCATCAAAATGGCCACTCTTCACGTAAGACAAAAAATTCTCAACCGTCTTGGGCGCCTTCTCGGCATCGAGCTGTATTGTGATTTTGCCCATGTTGGTGGTGAGTTCAACCATAGAGGACCTTCCCTTTCGCGCAGTACGCAGAACATTAGAAACTGGAATCATTCCGGCAGCAAAGACAGAGGCAGCTGGGGGCGTAGGCCCCCCTTGGGGCGAAGCGCCACCCGGAGCAACTGGCTCAGCGGCGGGCAGGCCTAAAAGATGATCACGTTTAGGCCGAAGAAACGCCGACGCATTGGCAACGCGGCTACCCCGGTCGTAGGCCTCAAAGGCAAGTTGCACATAGAGATCGCCAAGGTTCTCATAGGCTAGGGCATAGTCAGGACGATTTCTGATGGCCCGCTCAAGGGATGCACGCGCCTTCTGGGGCTGCCCCTGACGCAGATAGAGTACCGCCAAATTGTTATGTGGCTCTGAGAGCTCAGGGAACTCCTCAACCAGCGACTCAAAGGCAGAAATTGCAGCATCTGTAGGCCGCGTCTGGGTCCAGAGAACCGCCTCGAGAAACCGCCACTGTGCGTCTCGCGGCTTGGCCTTTAACCCCTCTTCGATTGCCCTTTCCGCCTGATCGAACTGGCGCAATTCCAAAAGCTCCGATGCCCGGCTAATCTCGGGCGAAATCGACGGGACGGTACGAGTCGGCGCTAGGAGCGTTTGCGCCTGCACAGGCAGAGCCAACGCAAGGAGAAGCGCGAGATAAAAACGCCGAAAGACTGGTAGCCAATTAAAATACATAGACTCGAAGTATAAAGACTAAAAAAGGCCCCTATTTGCAGATCTACAACACCCTAACCCGGGCCAAGGCGCCCTTTATTCCCATTGAGCCTGGGCATGTGCGCATGTATGTCTGCGGAATGACGGTCTACGACTATTGCCATGTCGGCCATGCCAGGGTACTTGTCGCTTTTGACATGGTCCGGCGGTGGCTTAAGAGCCAAGGCTACCGGGTCACCTACGTTCGCAACATTACCGATATTGACGACAAGATTATCAGGCGGGCAGTAGAGAACAACGAGCCGATCGCCGCCCTCACCAATCGGTTCATACAGGCCATGAACGAAGATGCGGCCGCACTCGGTGTCGCTCCGCCCGACCATGAGCCTCGGGCCACTGCTTACGTACCCCAAATGCTCGCGCTTATAGATCGCCTTAAAGCCAATGGCTTTGCCTACCAGCCGGTTCTCGCCAATGGCGAACCTGGCGATGTCAATTTCTCAGTTCGCGCTTTTAGCGGCTATGGACAACTCTCCGGCAAGTCACTCGATGATCTGCGAGCCGGCGAACGGGTCGCGGTGGAAGATCACAAGCGTGACCCCCTTGATTTTGTCCTGTGGAAGCGGGCCAAGCCCGGGGAGCCCCAAGACGCGACCTGGCCATCAGCCTATGGCCTGGGGCGCCCTGGATGGCATATCGAATGCTCTGCAATGAGTTGCAGCCTTCTGGGCCCGCACTTCGATATTCACGGCGGGGGTGCAGACTTACAATTTCCCCATCACGAAAATGAGATCGCTCAATCTGAGGGTGCCTACCGGGGAGAGACCGGAAAGCCGTTCGTCAATGTCTGGATGCACAACGGTTTTGTACGTATTGATGATGAAAAGATGTCAAAGTCACTGGGTAACTTCTTCACCATTCGTGAGGTTCTCGCCCAGTTTGATCCAGAAGTGGTGCGATTCTTCATTCTCCGGGCCCACTACCGCAGTCCTCTGAACTACTCTGACGCGGCGCTCCAAGAATCTCGCGCCGGGCTCCTGCGGCTCTATACCGCCTTGGAAGCGAGCGGACAGATTGGGCCCGTTGACGAAAAAGACAGTCAGAACGAGGACGATGCCCAGACCCTTACGGCATCGCACCCAATGGCCCGTGCTTTTATCGAGGCCATGAACGACGATTTCAACACCCCCGAAGCCATTGCGGCGCTCTTTGGGCTCGCGACAGAAATCCTCAAGGCGAAGGAAGACCCAGACCAGCAGGCGCAGAATCAGTCCCGGGGTCTGCTCCTTCGTCGACTAGGAGCAATTCTGGGGTTCCTCCAACGCGCGCCCGCAGCCGCACGTCAGGCAGGCGGTCTCCAGGGCCTAGGCGCTGGCAGCAACCCAGCAGGACCATCGGCGGAATCTATAGAAGAAGAAATCGCGCGGCGTGCCGCAGCCAAAAAAGCCAAAGACTTTGCCCTTGCCGACGCCATACGAGCACAGCTCTTATCGGCTGGAATCGTTTTGGAGGATGGCCCGGCGGGCACCAGCTGGCGTCGGGCATAACGGTCGCTGCTCCTGGGTGCAGTACGTACTTCGTCCGTCGCCCAAAATAGCGGACAATTGAGACTGTATGAAACAGACATTTCTGGATTTTGAGCAGCCCCTGGCCGATCTTGAGGCCAAGATCGAGGAGCTGAGATTCGTGCAGAGCGACTCGGCGGTGGATATTTCCGAAGAGATAAGCCAGCTGCGCGATAAAGCCGATCAACAGATTAAAGAGATCTACGGCAAACTCACCCCGTGGCAGATCTCTCAGGTCGCCCGCCATCCCCAGCGGCCCTATACCCTCGACTACATCGGGGCGGTCTTCTCCGATTTCTACGAGCTGCATGGCGACCGCGGTTTTGCCGATGACCCGGCGATTGTCGGCGGTCTGGCCCGATTCAATGGGGAATCGGTCATGGTGATCGGCCATCAAAAAGGCCGCGACCTCAAGGAACGTACTTTTCGGAACTTCGGAATGCCCCGGCCTGAGGGCTATCGAAAGGCTGAGCGACTTATGCTCCTGGCCGAGCGGTTTGGGCTACCTGTGATCACCCTTATCGATACCCCAGGCGCTTATCCCGGTATCGGGGCGGAAGAACGTGGCCAGTCTGAGGCCATTGGCCGCAACCTCTTCGTCATGGCGGGGCTCAAGGTTCCTCTTGTTTCTGCTGTGATTGGCGAAGGGGGTTCTGGGGGAGCCCTCGCTATTGCGGTTGGAGACCACATGGTCATGCTGCAGTACGCAACCTACTCAGTCATTTCCCCCGAGGGGTGCGCCTCGATTCTCTGGAAGAGTGCGGAGCGAGCGCCCGAGGCGGCGGAGGCACTTGGTATCACGGCTCAGCGACTGAAAGCCCTTGGGCTCATCGATCGCGTCGTCCCTGAGCCCCTTGGAGGCGCCCATCGCGCCCCTGATGCAGCTGCCTCGCAACTCAAGAAAGCCATTGAGGAAGGCCTCAAGCTGGTTACAGGTCTCGATACCGAGGCCCTGCTTGCGCGCCGACAGTCCCGCATCCGGGCCTATGGCAAGTTCAAAGAAGCCAGCTAGAGACGCCGCTGTCCTTGGGGCACTGAATGTGCCGCCTGCAGCCCTTCAGCCTGGGCTCATTGTTGTGGGCTATTCCGGCGGGCTGGATTCCACCGTACTGCTGCATGGGCTAAAACGGCAGATTGCAGAGGCGCCCGCCTGGCGTGGATATTCGCTACTGGCAGTGCATATTAATCATCGACTACAGCCCGCCGCTATGCCCATGGAGCACCACTGCCGGATGCAGTGTCAGTCGCTTGCCCTGCCGCTGACGGTGCGCAGACCCACCATCTCTGCCGGGCAGAAGGCCGACCTGGGTATTGAAGCCGCGGCAAGGCAGGCTCGCCGCCTGTGCCTCAGGAGCATTTTCCAACAAAAAAAGGCGCGGGCAATTGCGCTGGCCCACCACCAAGACGATCTCGTGGAGACCATGCTTCTACAGTGGATGCGGGGGGCTGGCCTAGAAGGCCTGACCGCGATGCAGGCCGTCTCACCCCACGAAGACGGCCTCCTCTGGCGACCCCTCTTGGGTTGCGATAAGGCGTCGCTTGAGGCCTACGCCCGGGTACACAGGCTTTCCTGGATGGAAGACCCGAGTAACGCCTTGCCAGACTTCGACCGCAATCGTCTGCGCCAAGAGGTCTTGCCTGTTCTGCGCCAGATACGCACCGGGGCATTGGCTGCCATGGCACGCAGCATTGGGCTGCTCCAAGATGCGCGCGGGCTTCTGGAATCGTTCACCGCGGAGGATCTCAAGGCATGTCTCACAGAGACTGACGGCACCCTACGCCTGCAGCCGCTACGCGCACTGGGCCGACAGCGCATGGCCCGGGTGCTGCGTGCCTGGATTGCCTCCCATGGGCAGCCCATGCCGCCGAGTCGAAGACTTGATGAATTTGGCAGACAGCTAGAAACCGCCGGGCCGGAGAGCCGGGCCCAGATTACCGTGGCACCCGCTGTGGCTGGAGAATCAGGCGGTTTTCGGGTATGGTTGCGGGCGGGATTTTTACACCTCGACCGCTTATAACAACGACCAACTGATCTGCCTCTCGCAGGTTTCTCTCATGTCTCTCATTGTTCATAAATACGGTGGCACCAGCATGGGGTCCACCGAACGCATACAGAATGTTGCCCGGCGCGTTGCCAAATGGCACCGGGCAGGCCACCAGATGGTGGTGGTACCTTCGGCCATGAGTGGCGAGACCAATCGCCTCCTAGGGCTGGCCAAAGAAATTACCGACAACCCAGACCCGCGTGAGCTTGACCAGATTGCCGCTACGGGCGAACAGGTCTCTGTTGGGCTTCTGGCGCTCGCCATACAGAAGCAAGGAATTAAAGCCCGAAGCTACACCGGCTGGCAGGTACCTGTGCGTACCGACTCGGCCTTTACCAAGGCCCGCATTGAGTCGATCGATGACGCCCGGGTACGCAGAGACCTTGACGACGGCTATGTGGTGATCATCACTGGGTTTCAAGGAATCGACGACACGGGCTCTATCACTACGCTTGGCCGTGGAGGCTCTGACACGTCCGCTGTGGCGGTGGCAGCCGCGCTTAAGGCAGAGGAATGTCTCATCTACACCGATGTCGATGGCGTCTACACCACCGACCCGCGCATTGAGCCCGATGCCCGCCGACTCGAGAAAATCACCTTCGAAGAGATGCTCGAGATGGCAAGCCTCGGCTCAAAGGTGCTGCAGATTCGGTCTGTGGAATTTGCCGGTAAGTACAAGGTAAAGACCCGCGTGCTCTCAAGCCTTACAGATCCCGATATCAATCTGAATGAAGAAGCCCAGTCGGGCACTCTGATTACCTACGAGGAAGACAACACCATGGAGCAGGCCGTAATTTCTGGCATTGCCTTTAACCGTGACGAGGCCAAGATCACCATCGCCGGCGTGCCCGACAAGCCCGGGGTGGCCTATCGCATTCTTGGGCCAGTGGCCCAGGCCAATGTCGATGTAGACATGATTATTCAGAATGCTAGCCACGATGGCATGACCGACTTTTCCTTCACCGTACACCGTAATGAACTGACAAAGGCACTCGACGTTATTAAGGCCAAGGTTCAGCCCGAGATCAACGCCCGTGAAATCACCAGCGACAACCAGATCTGCAAAGTCTCTGTCGTGGGCATTGGTATGCGGTCGCATGTGGGTGTGGCAAGCCAGATGTTTGAGACGCTTGCGGCCGAAGGGATCAACATTCAGATGATCTCCACCAGTGAGATCAAGATCTCGGTGGTCATTGCCGACAAATATATGGAGCTGGCCGTGCGTGCTCTGCACAAGGCCTTCGGCTTGTCGTGATTCTCGCCTGCCCGCACTGCCACAAGAAAAACCGGCTTGCGGCCGATCGGCTTGGCGAGGCTCCCGGTTGCGGTTCTTGCGGTAAACCTCTGGTGGACGGCCCCATAGACATTGATGCCGATGGTTTTGCCGAAGTAATGCAGTCGTGTCCTCTGCCGGTCGTTGTCGACTTCTGGGCGGCATGGTGTGGCCCCTGCCGTATGTTTGCACCAACCTTTGAGGCGAGCGCACAGCGCCATGCCAACAAGGTCTTGCACCTGAAGGTCGACACAGAGGCCCAACAGGCCCTTGCTGGTCAGTTTGGTATTCGATCTATTCCCACGCTGATGGGCTTCGTAGGTGGAAAGGAGGTCCAACGTGTATCGGGCGCCCTCCCCCCTGCGCAGCTAGACCAATTTATTGCCGGCCTGTCATGAGCATACGCGCGCTGATTCAAAAGATTCCTGCACAGCAGACCTCTGATGGCGCAGGCGTGCGCCTGCACCGCAGCCTCGGCTCGCAGCAGGCGCGGGTAGACCCTTTTTTAATGCTCGATGAGTTTTCCACCGAAAACCCCGACGACTACATTGCGGGCTTTCCGCCACACCCCCATCGCGGATTTGAGACGGTCACCTACATGCTCGAAGGCCACATGCTGCATGAAGACCATCTGGGTAATAAAGGGCATCTGCGCAGCGGCGATGTGCAATGGATGACCGCCGGCCGCGGCATTATTCACTCGGAAATGCCTCAGCAAGAGCGGGGCGCCATGCGTGGCTTTCAGCTCTGGATTAACCTGCCTGCGGCTGAAAAGATGAAGCCCGCCAGTTATCGAGACATTCCGAGTGCGGAGATTCCGGTGGTGAGTCTTCCCTCTGGGTTGCAGGTGAAGGTGATTGCTGGCCAGTTTTTTGCAACGAACAACATACATGACGGAACACCCACCGAAGCCCAGGGCGCAAACCAAGAGCCAACGACGGGCCCGATCCACGGCATTAGCACCCAGCCCCTTTTTCTCGATGTCACGCTTCCTCCAGGCGGCGTCTTCCGTCAGACACTCCCGGAGGGCCACTCCTGCTTTCTCTACGTCTTTGAGGGTGTGGTGGACTTACCTGGCGGATCGTTGGCTGTTAAAACGGGGGGCGTTCTTGGACCGGGAACAGAGCTTGAAGCCCAGGCCCAGTCTGCGGGGGCACGGTTTTTGGTGCTGGCGGCTCGGCCGCTTCGCGAGCCGGTGGTGCAGTACGGGCCCTTTGTCATGAATACCCGGCAAGAAATCGAGCAGGCTATTGCCGACTATCAGTCTGGGCGACTCGCCGCTTAACCTGTACATTGGGTTCCTCTTCGAGAGGAAAAAGACATGGCCTTACCTGATATTGCTTTAACACGCCTCAATGGCCAGACAGAAAATCTGCGCGACTATGCAGGCAAGGTGCTCTTAGTCGTCAATGTGGCCAGCGCCTGCGGCTTTACGCCCCAGTACAAAGAACTTCAGGCCTTGTATGAAGAGGTGAACGAGGCCGGCTTCGAGATTCTGGGTTTTCCTTGCAACCAGTTTGGTGGACAGGAACCTGGAACAGCGGAAGAGATAGCCACGTTTTGTGACAGTCGGTTTGGGGTTACCTTCCCGCTTTTTGCGAAGATCGAGGTTAATGGCGCAAACGCGCACCCCTTGTATCAATACCTGAAGTCCGCCGCTCCCGGCATTCTTGGAACCGAAGCCATTAAATGGAATTTCACCAAGTTCCTCATTAACCGCGAGGGCGATGTGGTGGAGCGCTATGCCCCCCAGCAAGGGGCACGAGATATTCGTAAAGACCTCATGCCGCTCTTGGCCGGGTAGTCGGCAGCTAAGCGCGGGGCTCGCGGCAGGCTGTGAGACGTCCTAGGGTAGAATACGAACAACGGAGACGTGACCGAGAGGCCGAAGGTGCTCCCCTGCTAAGGGAGTATCCGCCAAAAGCGGATCGTGGGTTCGAATCCCACCGTCTCCGCCACGCACCACTAGGGGTCGCTGCGCTAACTCTTCTAAATGCGCTTTTCAGTGCCTCCAGAGCCTTGATTTGATTGACTCTGATCACTCAAAAGACGTACCTGAGCAAGTTAGAAATGCCGGCAGCAGCGCTTCGAATCGGTCATCACAACAGTTTGAGCACGCGATTTGCTCAAAACCTGTTGACCATAGCGAGTTAGTTAAAAATCAGTAAAGTCAATAAGTTAACCTCGGTACGTCTTTTCTTGGGCGTTTTTGAGAGGCGCACCTAGCCTTGCTCAAGTCAACAGGTTTGGCCTGAACCACGGTTTTATACGGGTTTCGAGCGGCGGGGATTCGAACTAATGCTTGGCAGTGCGCCGTACAGTAAACTCCGCTCATCATGTTTGACCTAGCGCAAATTCGCCGAATTTCATTAGTCGCCCTCTTGGCGATGGTGATGGTCGTCTTT
>JBJOHS010000088.1:0-4658 GCA_046047535.1 Pseudomonadota bacterium | reverse complement strand
ACAGGCGAGCAAGCCCACCGAATCCTTGAACTCGACCTCCTCGATACCGCTCGACAAAGGCCTGTTCCGACGCGTCTGTATCTGCCTCAAAAGGCCAACCCCTTGCGGCCCGTACCGTTGGTTGCCTTTTCCCACGGTCTCGGTGGGTCACGGTTCGGCTATCAGTACCTGGCAACCCATTTGGCCGACGTGGGCATTGCAACCATGCACCCGCAGCATATAGGGAGCGACTACCATGTGTGGCGTGGTAACCCCCTAGAAATGTTGCAGCGCCTGCAGGCGGCCGCAAGAGAATCTGAAGCCCTGGCGAGAGCACACGACGTCCGCTTCGCGCTCGATCAACTATTCGCTTCCGACAACGCAGCCCTTATCGATCGATCAAAGATTGCAGTTGCCGGGCACTCCTATGGCGCAAACACGGCCATGCTTGTTTCTGGTGCGCAGGTCATTGGAACCGAAGTACAGGTGGGTGATCTCCGAGACAGTCGCATTCGGGCAGCGATATTTATCTCGGCCCCCCCTTTGGTAGGACAAGGTCCCCTAGAGCAGGTACTGGGTACGGTCAGCATTCCTACCCTGCATATCACGAGCATTGACGACACCATTAATCTACCCGGCTACCGCAGTACCGTCGCAGACCGAAGAGCAATATTCAGAGCCATGCGCGAATCACCGAGAACCCTGGCCGTATTCAACGCAGGTGGACACAGCATATTTACCGATCGAACAACGCGCAGTGGTCCGGAGATTAGTGCACAGATTAAGGGAGCCACCAAAGAGCTCTGTGCGCTATTCCTACAGCAGACCCTTTTATCGCCGCAGAGCGAGCATGGCTTAAAGCAATGGCTCTTACGTTACGAAGACGCGCTAGACCAGTTTGTACGGCAAGCCTAGAAACTAACGAAGTCTCTCCCGCAATACGGTCTTCAGCACCTTACCGTAGTTGTTTTTCGGTAACTCGCTCACAAACTCGTACCGTTTGGGTCGCTTAAATCGTGCAATGTGTGAAAGGCAGTGGGCGTTCAGAATGTCTGCGGTCAACAACGCGCCTACTTTGCAGACGACAAAGGCCACCACCACCTCCCCCCACTCAGCATCGGGCGCACCAACGACAGCCACTTCAGACACACCCGGCGCTGTCAGCAAGACCTCCTCCACCTCCCGCGGGTAGATATTCGAACCCCCGCTGATGACCAGATCTTTGCTTCGGTCTTTCAGTGTGAGAAACCCCTCGGCATCAAGGCAGCCCAAATCGCCTGTCCATAGCCAGCCGCCGCGAAGCGCCTGCGCGGTTGCCTCGGGATTACGCCAGTAGCCCGCCATCACCGTATCGCCACGAACCAGGACCTCGCCGATCTCACCTACTGGGAGGGACTTCCCCTCCTCATTGGCCACGCGGACCTCAACGGGCGTCTGGGCTACGCCTACCGAAGCGATGCGCGCAAGGTAGCGTGGATGGTGCTCTTGCAGTAGGTCACGACGGGACAGCGCAGTAGCGACCATAGGGGTCTCACCTTGACCATAGATCTGCACAAAACGCGGCCCCATCACACGCAGTGCCCGCTGAATATCCTCCACATACATAGGGGCGCCACCGTAGACCACGGTCTTAAATGACGCCGCACAATCGCTTTGGCCGAGGCCCTCTGCCTCGGCATGGTCCACCAGGCGCTTTACAATCGTGGGGGCAGCAAAGGTCGACAGTGGACCCAGCGCCTTACCGAGCGCAAAGAGCTCCGCCGGATCAACTCCGCCTGAAGCGGGCACGACATGCCGAGCACCAGCCATCAGATGCGGAATCGCGTAGAGGCCACAGCCGTGCGACATGGGCGCGGCATAGGCCATAACGTCGTCTACCCCAATCGAATCCACATCCACGAAATAAGTAAGGCCCATGATCAGGAGATTTCGATGGGTCAGCATTACCCCCTTAGGCCTGCCCGTGGTACCGCTCGTGTAAAAAAGCCAGGCAGTATCGCTTGGGCCAACAGCCCAGGGGGGAGATTCGCGCACGTCTCGTAACGGGCTGAAAAGCGTATCTGCCTCAGCCGATGCAATATCCACCTGTCGCTCCAGTCCCGGCAGCGGGTCTGGCGCCACATCTGAGGTAACAAATGCCCAGCGCGCCTGCGCATGATCGACGATCCATGCAACCTCTGCCGGGTGTAGCTTCGCATTTACGGGTACCGCTACGAGACCCGCCCACCAGATGCCCAAGAGTAGCTCTAAGTAGCGTGGGTGATTACGCATAAAAAGCAGAATTCGGTCTCCCGGTTCTAGCCCAGCAGACCGCAATTGACTAGCAAGCCCAGCGCTACGTTGGGCCCATTGACCATATGTTGCCCAGGGTGCGGTACCCGAAAAAATTGCCGGACGATTTCCCGACACACAGGCCTGGCGTAGCAGAAGGTGCGCAAGATTCATCGGCCTGCTTCTACGTACTCAAAATTGCATCGCGAAGTAGCTCGGCCCCAACAGCACCGTATAGCCACGACTCTTTTGATTCGTCCCGAACAATGCGAAACGCAGGAACGCCATCCACACCCTTCTCCTGCCACTCGTGCGCGATATGAGAAACCCGCTTACGCAGCATGTCATCATTCAGCGCCGCCTCGGCAGTCTGCCGCTGCATACCAGCCTTCTCCGCGATGTCTAAAAGTGTTGAGCGCTGCGAAAGGTCTCTGCCAAACAAGAAAAACCCCTCAAAGAAATGCTCGACCATTTGGCTTCCGAAGTCTCCCGCTGCAGCCACCAACACATGGCCATCAAGCGTATTGGGCTGTACCTTAATCTCATCGAGGTTCATATTCAGCCCGGCCTGCCTCGCATAGGCAAGCACCCGCGCATAGCGGGCAAGGCCTGCCTCACCAAACTTATGTACTAGGTAATCGTGTCTCGATATCCCCTCTTCGGGGAGACCTGGATTCAGCATAAAAGGCGACCAAGAAACAGTCACGCCGACTGATGACGGCTCAATCTGCGCGAGGGCCTGCCGTAGCTGACCAAGCCCCACATAGCACCAGGGGCACACGATATCGGACACCACTTCAATATGACAAGAAACTATCTTCATTACCGTCCTAGAATGAAAATGAGCGCCGCTAGTTCCGGGCGAAGTCTTAGAATACTCTTGATCAACCTTATGGGAAGGAAGCACGTCGTGCTCAAAATCGAGTGTGTTGTTGACTGCCAGAACTATCTTGGTGAAGGCCCCGTCTGGGATAGCGATACAGATACCCTCTACTGGTTGGACGGCACCGGCCGACGAAAAAATAAGCCCACAATCTGGCGGCTCGACACGCGCTCTGGCGAAATAAAAAACTGGGATATCCATCGCGATATTGGTGCGATGGCCCTGCGACAGCGCGGTGGGGCAGTACTCGCCTTGGATGATGGCTTTTATTTTTTCGATTTCGAGAGATCGAAGCTCGATTTAATTCAGAAGGTTGACGAGTCAGAACCCCGCACGCGGCTCAACGACGGCAAATGCGACCGCAGGGGTCGATTCTTTGCGGGAGGCATGGACGACAAAGAGGAGCTTCCCATCTGCGGGCTCTGGCGGCTCGACCCGGACCTCACCGTTAGCCTCGCTTACCGCGGAATCATCTGCAGCAACGGGCCCTGCTGGAGCCCAGATGACAAGAAGTTTTATCTGGCCGACACCTTCCAACAAGAATACTGGGCCTGGGACTATGACATTGCGACTGGCACCCTTTCCAACAAGTCAACACTAGTGAACACCAAGGGGCAGCCCGGATTCGCTGACGGTTCAACCATCGACGAAGAGGGGTATCTGTGGAACGCAGAACTAGTAACAGGAGAGTTGGTACGGTACGCCCCTAACGGCAGCGTAGACCGACGCATTGGCATGCCGGTACGCAATGTCACCAGCGTCATGTTCGGGGGCAAGAACCTTGACGAGCTCTATGTAACCTCCATGGGGCGTGTCGATCATCCCGCTGTACACGACCACTTCACCAAAGAGATCAAGCCACAGTACTTAGCAGGATCGCTTTTCCGCGTAACCGGCCTCGGCGTTAGGGGGCTGCCTGAGCCAAAGTTCGCGGGTTAGATCCGACAGGGCCGACAAGGCCCCACACTTTCGTTTAAGAAGATAGCGTCATGGCTGGAAAAGGTACTGCGACCTCTTCCGCCAGCGAAACACCGATTAGTCCCCTGTGTATTCCCCCCGTGCGGGATAGTTCTTACTTTTGGCAAAGTCGATTGCCACCAGCAAGTCTGCAAAGGATGGGCGTGCAAACGGCATCGTCTGAACCGCGCCGTAGTAGAGCGTATGGTCAGGCTTAATCAGGAAAACACCCGGCTCAGCAAAACGCTTGGGCTCCTCAATACCGATAGAGGTCTTCCCAATACCCTCTGAAATATAGAGACCCCACTGACGAGCCACAGATAGCGGAAGGCTGTACCCAAAACGCAGATCTGCCATTCCCACGCGGGTAGCCATCTCGCGGGCCCGGTCTTCGTCGTCCGACGAAAGTGCAATCACAGACACCCCCCGCTGGGCGAGATCAGGCAGTAGTTGACCCAATTCCTTCAGGTATTTAATACAGAGGGGGCAGTGCAGACCACGAAAGAAGACCAACAGAGAGAAGCTCTCTGGGGTCTCACTGTGGAGATCAAATGGACCATGGGCGAGC
>JBJOHS010000087.1:0-8466 GCA_046047535.1 Pseudomonadota bacterium | reverse complement strand
CTCGAGGCGTCGATGGCCCAGGCCGAGATGCTGCGCTACACCCGCGAGGCCGAAAAGGCGCTGGCGACCCGCAACTTAGCGGAGATGCAGATTTCTCTGGCCCGGCAGCAGCAGGCCGAGGCGCGTCTGGGTCTGATTCGTTTTCAACTCGACAATGCCAGGGTACTTGCGCCCTATGCGGGCGTCGTGGTTGAGGGGGAGTTAAAAAAGAATCTCGGTTCGCCGGTGCGCAAGGGAGACCTGCTCTTAAAGCTTACCCAGTCCGATGAAACCTATCTGGAGCTTGAAATTGATCAGGCCGATATCCACGAGATTACAAAGGGCACATCGGGCGAGTTTGCGCTGGTAGGGCGTCCAGAGCAGAAGTTTCAGCTGGTCATTGATCGTATTGATCCCGTTGCCGTCACCCAGGAAGGGCGCAATGTCTACCTCGCCCGCGCAGTGGTGCAGGATCCTCCCGCCGACTGGTGGCGTCCAGGCATGGCAGGAACCGCCAAGCTCGATGCCGGTGACCATAGCCTGCTCTGGGTGATGACCCATCGCACGGTACGTTTCTTACGCGAGATGTTCTGGATATGAGCCTCGAAGAAGCCAGCGGCCGAACCTTTAGCGACTCGTGGCACCGAGTTGCTACGGTACGGGTCTGCCTGCGTGGCAGTGTTGCTGCCCATCGGCAGTCATTTCAGGGGCAGGGCTGGGTCATTCTGCATGACCGTCTGAGCAGCGACTGGTATCGGGTCTCACCGGATGCCTACCATTTTTTGTCTCGGCTCGATGGCCAGCAGACGGTCGAAGAGGTCTGGGAGGCATCAATCTCGGCAGACCCTGAGCGGGCGCTGACCCAAGAAGAAGTCGTGCAGCTCTTGGGCCAGTTAAATCTCTCGAACCTCTTGCAGTACGACGCCCAGCCCTCAGAGGAAAGTCTTTTTGATCGGCTGATCAAGCGTAAGTCTAAAGAGCGCAAGGCGCTCATGATGGGCTTCCTGTCGATTAAGGTTCCTTTAATTGACCCCGACCGTTTTCTGAATCGGTCATTGCCCGTGATTCGGCTGATCTTTAGCCGCTGGGGTCTGTTGGCCTATCTGGCTCTTCTGCTTTGGGGAGGCAAGGCCCTTATCGATGCGTCCGACCGACTCTTTGATCAGTCTGCTGGGCTTCTCGCCCCGAGTAACCTGGGGCTTCTCTATCTGGGCTTTTTGGTCTCGAAGGCCCTCCATGAAATAAGCCATGCGGCGGTCTGTAAGCGTTTTGGCGGCGAGGTGCACACCCTGGGGGTGATGCTCTTAATCTTTGCCCCCATGCCTTACGTAGACGCATCGGCCACCTGGGGCTTTAGAAGCCGAACCGAGAGAGTCATGGTGGGTCTCGCGGGCGTTGCTGCAGAACTTGCTCTGGCGGCGGTTGCTGCCATTTTCTGGGCAAATACCGCGCCCGGCACGTTTAATTCCCTGGCCTATAACGTCATTTTTGTTGCCAGCGTATCCACGCTTGTTTTCAACCTCAACCCGTTGCTGCGGTTTGATGGGTACCACATGCTGGTGGACCTTATTGAGATGCCTAACCTCTTTCAGCGATCGCGTGATCAGCTGAAGTACCTCGGCGAGAGATACCTGCTGCGCCTGCCGCAGGCCCAGCCTTCGGCGAGAACGCCGCGTGAGGGGGTGTTGCTTCCCCTTTATGGGGTCGCAAGCATTGTCTACTGGCTCTTGCTGATGTCGACGATTGTGTTTTTTATTGCAGAGGAATATCTCGACCTGGGTGTGGCCTTGGCCATTCTTCTGGTCGTCTTTTCGTTTGTGGTACCGCTTGGAAAGTTCGTGAAGTACTTGGCCACGGGCCCGACGTTGGCAGACCATCGGGCACAGGCGGTCTTCGCCACGGTGGCGCTTGTCAGTGTCGTGGTAGGCATTCTGGGTTTGGTGCCCTTACCTGATCGCGTCCGGGTCACAGGCGTGGTGCAGGCCCAGGCTTCTCAGCAGGTGCACACGGGTACGGAGGGGTTCTTGGTTGAACTCCTGGCAAGACCAGGCAGTGCGGTAGAGGCCGGGCAGCCTCTGGCGCGCCTCTCAAACCCCTCGCTGGATTTTGAGATTCGCGCTGTGGAGATGCAGCTCTCCGCGCTCGTTGCACAGGAGATTCGGGCCGTGGCCACCGCGGTGGCAGACCTAGCGGCCATTTCTAAACAGAAGACGGCGGTGGAGGAGAGTCTGCGCGATCTCCATCAGCGGCGCGATTCGCTCGTCTTGCGTGCGCCCCTGTCTGGTACCTGGGCCGCGCCCCAACTGATCGATGCCCAGGGCCAATGGTTTGCGCGTGGGGCGGCACTGGGCACCGTAGCCCAGCTGGGGGAATGGAAATTCATAGCCGTTCTTCCGCAGGTCGCCAGCCATGTGTTTAAAGAGGAGATCCAGCAGGCAGAGGTGCGCCTTGTCGGGCAGGAGCAGCACAATCTCTTGACAGAGTCCGCGCGGGTTATGCCCTTTGAGCAGGGGGCGCTTCCATCCGCCGCACTGGGCATGGCCGGGGGCGGAATGATTGCTGTCTCGCCCTCTGACCCCCAGGGCCTGGTGGCCGCCGAGCCCTTCTTTCGCATCGAGGCCGCATTTGGCGGGCATTTTCAGGCGATGGCCGATCAGGCCGTACGGCTGTCGCACGGGCAGATTGGCACAATGCGCCTGACCCTCTCTTCGCGGCCGCTATTGGCCCAGTGGACCCGCGATGTCCGGCAGTTTCTGCAGAGGCGGTTCCGGGTATGAATGCCACGACGCCCATGGAACTCTTGGATGTCGCTCCGTCGGGGGTGCGGTCGTTTGCGCTCGACTCTGCGCATCGCCTGCGGGACCTGGAGAAGCTTCCTGAGGGCTTGGATGCTATCTGGCTCAAGGCGCATGGATGGATAAGGCGTATCGGGCGGCGTCGAAAGCAGCTTGAGACCCAGGCAGACCTCGCGGAGTATCACTGCGGGCGGCTGGCAGACCTCACCGATGAAGAACTGACCGATCGCCTCGAAGGGCTGCGCGGGCTGCTGAGGCGCGACCCCGTTCAGGCGAAGGGTCAGCTACCACAGGCTCTTGGCGCCGTGGGGCAGATGGCCCAGCGGGTGATGGGTCACCGACCCTACAAGGTGCAGTATTGGGGCGCGCTGGCGATGCATGCAGGCTGTCTTGCGGAGATGGCTACAGGAGAGGGCAAGACGCTCACCGTGGCCCTCGCCGCCATTCTCTCGGCATTCACCGGCCGTCCCTGCCATGTCATCACGGCCAATGACTACCTAGCCGAGCGCGACGCTCAGACCATGATGGCGCTCTTTGATGCCTGTCGAGTCTCGGTGGCCTCTATTACGGCAACTGTCGACCACGAATTGCGGCCGGCCCTCTACCAGAATGATGTGGTCTACATCACGGCGAAGGAACTGCTTGCAGATTATCTGCGTACGACCCTGGTAGAACGCGCAGGACAATCGCATGCCCAGAAGGCCTTTGAAGATTGGATAGTGGACTGCCTGCAGTCCTCGCTGCGTGCCGGTGGCGAGGAAGGCCTAGCGCGCCCAGAGCGCCCGCCAGCCTTATTAGCGCGCGGTCTTCACACCGTTATCGTCGATGAGGCCGACAGCGTTCTGATTGATGAGGCCGTAACGCCTCTCATACTGGCTGCACCACGCGAGAGCCGGGGTCTGCCGCAGGCGGCCGAGGTGGTCTCGCATCTTGCCCAGCACCTCGCCCTTGGTACCGATTATCAGCGGGCGGCGCGGGGTAAGACTGTCACCCTACTGGCGCCGGCCCGGCAACGACTGCTTGAGGTGGCGCATCAGATTCCGGAGGTCTGGCGACCGGCTGCCCGTCGTGAAGAGCTTCTGCGACAGGCCTTGGTCGTCCGCGAGTTTTTCTTCGCAGGCAAGCACTATGTGGTTGACGACGGTGAGGTGGTGTTGCTCGATGAGTTCACTGGACGCCTGACCCCCGGGCGCACGCTGACAGCGGGCCTGCATCAGGCCATCGAGGCCAAAGAGAGCCTTGAGATTACTGCGCCCAATGAGTCGATGACCCAGATGAGCTTTCAGTCTTTTTTTCGGCGCTTTCGTCGTATGGGCGGATGCACCGGAACGGCCATTGAAGCCTATGACGAACTCTGGGCTATCTATCGTCTGCAGGTTGTACCGATTCCGACACACCGACCGCGTCAGACCCGTTATCTGCCAGCGGTCTTACACCCGACACAGGAACAAAAGTGGCATGCGGTGGCGCAGGAGGCCCTTGCCTTCCAGGCTTCGGGGCGGCCAGTACTCATTGGTGTACGGTCGGTGATTAGTAGCGCCCTATTGGCTGAGAAGATACAGTCGCTGGGCCTGTGCCCGAGTGTATTGAATGCCCTCTCGCATGCGGATGAGGCGGAGATTGTTGCGAAGGCAGGACAGCGGGGTGCTCTCACAATCGCCACGAATATGGCGGGCCGTGGTACCGACATTAAGCTGGGCGATGGTGTTGTTGCGATGGGAGGACTACATGTCATTGTCGCGGAGATCAATGAGTCGAAACGCATTGATCGGCAGCTGGCAGGCCGGTGCGGTCGGCAGGGCGATCCCGGCAGTGTCTCGGTACATCTGAGTCTGGCCGATGATCTGGCAGTGGCCCAGATTCCAAAGTCTGTCCACCGTCTGTTGCTGCGTCCCCAGGCGGCACGTTGGGCCCCGCTGGTCTTTCGTTGGGCGCAGTGGCGTGCTGAGGCCCGGGCCTATCAGCGAAGAGTGGGTGTATTGCGTAACGACGACTGGTTGGCCTCGGCCTTGCCGTTTCACAGTGGGCCTAGTAAGGCGAGGGGGGCATCATGAGTCTTACGCTTCTCTCCGTTGCCCCGCCGGCTCAATATCTGTCTGCGATGGTGCAACTGGCCAAACAACAACCGCCGTTGGGCTGGGAGGCCTCGGTTCGTATTAGTCCCCAGGGTGTATCGCCGTGGCGGTATCTGGTGGGCTTTGCCCACAACGGGGCCCCGACCTCGTTTATAGAGTCTTTTCTTGCAGAGCAGGCCATGTCCCGTGTTTTCCAAGAGGCATTTGCCGCCTGCTTACCGTGGACCTCCTCGGTACTCTTCTCAGTGGCTTCTGCGCGCGTCGAGACGGAGTTGCGGGTCTACCAGGAATACGTCGCCGATGTGGCCACCGACATTGCCATGCGCGGGTTTAAGTGGTCTGCCGGAAACCTCGGGGCTGAAGCTGAAGGGCGCGCGCGCATGACGGACTACCGCACCGTTACGGCTACGATAGATGCCGCCGAGGCGGTGGACTATCCGCAGGAGCTGCGGGCATTTCTAGGCGTTGCGTTGCAGTGGCAGAAAGATACTCTAGATGCTGCAGGCGGGGCCTCTGGCCTCTCTGCACTCATGCGGTCAACAGAAGGGCAGGGTGCCCGTGATGCGCTGAGCCTTCGCTTCACCCATACACAAAAAGCTCTGGGCAGTTGTCGTTCAGATGTGCGTCTTCTCGCCCTGTCTTGGGGATACAGCGCCTCTGCCCTATCGCAACTCGACGACCAGCTTCGTCACGTATCAGATCGCCTTCTGAACTGGGTGTCGGTCGGTCTCGATACCGAGGGCCTTCCCTTTATTTCTCTGTATTTCACTGCCACCGAGGACGATGTCTTGGTGGCGGCCTCGCATTCTCACAGGAGAGCAGCATGACCGCTCGTAAAAATCGACGCTGGGCTAACTGGCGCCCCCAGGCAAATTACAAAAAGAACCGCGTTCAGGTTGAAAAGCTTGAAGACCGGATTCTTCTGTCTGCGGACCCGCTGGTAAAGCTTGATAGAAACTACAACGATGATCCCATCGCCGCCGACAACGTCAAGCTCTCCTTAAACAAGCCGTCCTCGAGTTCGCTCGACCTTAACTTGTTGTCTCGCGGGGGCGGTACGGTGATCGATCTCACCAAAGACCCCAGCCAAAACAGTCAATGGCTAGCCTGGGATGTCGCTAGCCAGCGTATGACGCTTACGCAGACGGCCGCGAATCTTATTATTGATTTAGGAGACAAATCCACTGCACTGCGTCTATTCACCAATGCCGATGGCCTACTCGAACTTCAGGCTGACAACCTCTATGACCTCGTGCTCAGTGCGCCCACCACACTCTTGGGGATTCGTGGCGGCGCGGGCATTGATACCTTCACGGTGGAAGACTTTGATCTCGGCAATGCCAGCCTGGTGTTGGAGGCTGAGAAGATCGAATTGTCGTCGGGCTATACCGTAGAGACCAACGCAGACGTTGTCTTTCGTGGCTATGCGAAGGTCTCGAGTACCGATTCCAGTGTCACGCTGAGCCTTGAGTCTTCCGTAAAGGTACAGGGCTCGATTACGGCAGGCGGCGCGGTAATACTCGACGCCAAGGGCGAAATCTCTGCCACCAAAGAGTTTGTCGGGGTGGCTACCTCGATGAATATCCAATCGACCAGCCAGGTACAGGCACTGGTGGGCTCAGGGGCAGTCATTCAGGCCGAGACCCTCAGTGTGCTGGCCAGTACAGAGTCTCTGCTCTCGGCCACCGCGAAAGGCGGGCTGGGCGTGATTGCTTTAAAAGCAGATCAGACCACATTGGCAAAGGTTGCTGGCGGGGCAACGATTACCCTGGGTGAGACTGCCGATACGGCGGTTACTAGTCTACTGGTACAAGCCATTGATCGCAGCAGTATCGTCAATAGCCTGAATACTGCAGACAGTTTGGTTACCGCCCTTACTGCCGGCTATGATCTCGGTATTGCACAGATAGATGTTTCTCGCGCTACAACAGCCCAGCTGGGTGATGATGCGCTGAAGACAAGCATCCTGACCGCTGGCACCGAGCCCTTTGGCGCGGTGCAGGTCTCGGCCGCTTCTGTTGACGGTGACAAGGGCGGCATTGAGGGGGAGGTGAACTCCGCTTTGGTTGGCGTGCAGACGACAACCGCCAAAGACACCGTATTGGCGCTGGTGCAGAACACAGAGTTCTCTTCTAACGCGCTCCAGGTCTATGCACTCAACACGGCCTCACATTCTTCCAAGGCCAAGGTCGCGAAGAACAACGCGACAGGAAGCGTAAAAGCCCAGCTCAAAGACAGCATTGTCACGGCCACTGGTGCCGTACATGTCGTGGCGATTGATCAGTCAGAGTTCACTGCCAGCAGCGAGGGGTTTAGTGCGAGCCTACCTCTCCTTACCGGGGTACAGATCGGTATTGCTGTGGCCAGTAACTCGGTGAATCGCTCCGTAGAGGCGAGCCTGACGGACACCACGCTGGAGTCGAGCAGCCTGATTGTGGTGGGTCTTGCTGAATCTACGCTGAGTGCAGCAACCGAGTCTATGGCGGTCCTGGAGTCTGATGAGGACGGAGACTTGGGCGGCTATGCGCTCGCAATGGGGGGTACCTTTGCCTGGAATCAGGTGCTCGGCGGCGTCACGGCTACAGTAACCGATAGCAGCGTAACCATTGGCGAAGACGAACTTCTTGTCGGGGCATTGAATACGTCAGACGTGTCTGCGGTCACTGAGGCGGGTACGAAGGTGACGGGCAATGCTGGGTCGGCCGGGGGTGCCTCCCTGTCGTTTAACGCGGTTGGCTGGGACATGGGAAATGTCGCGGCGGCGGGCTTGAATAGCCTTCTGGGCACGGATGTGGGCTTTACGGAACTCCCCCTGAAGACCCTCGCCTATATTCAGTCTTCGGTGGTGACGACTGAGGGTGATGTTGCGGTGACCGCTGAGAATGCGATGACGCTTACCGCAGAGATCAGCAACGAGTCAGAGAGCTCGTCCCCCACGACGACGGCGCTCTCTGTGGGCGCCGCCGCGGTAATGGCCAGTAACCGCATACGTTCGGAGACCCGGGCCTATGTTGACCCGCGTAGTGCCCAGGCTCTGGCTGTAGGGCAGACCATTAAGGCGGGTGCCTTTGAGTTGGGCGGTGGTTTGACGGTATCGGCGACTGACGATGCGGAGATTACCGCCGATGTGATCATGAGCGCGAAATCGGCGACAGCGGGTAGCACGAGTATTGCTGTGGGCTTCATTACGGTACGAAATGATGTGCGTAGTTCCGCAGTTGCCGATATCTTGCACCTCACCTTAACGTCAGGTGGCGATGTTGAAGTCAGCAGTATGGCGACCTCGGTTATTACTGCCACCCTATCGGGGGAGGTCAGCTCGAGCAACGAAGAAGAGGCCGAAGAGGAGAAAGAGGGGGAAGACGAAGGCGCTTCTACGACTGCGCCTTCTCAGTCAGCAGGCTCGGCTGCATCAGAGACCCCAACGGAAGAGCCCGCTGTTCCAGAGGCAGATCCTGACAAGGTAATTGAGCCTGAGGGTACAGAACCTGAAGCAGCACCGACTGGAAAATCGGTGGCGGTTAACGGGCTCATTGCGTCGAACCTCATTCTCATCGAGGCAAAAGCCTCGGTCCAGGAGAGCGAGGTAACCGCCGAGGGCGACTTCTCCGTATCGG